>CAYRYR010000188.1:0-2527 GCA_964428385.1 uncultured Methanoregulaceae archaeon | reverse complement strand
AATGTAGTGATTTATGACCTGTTCATACAGGCCCTCAGGTAATCTCTTCATAATTAATGATTAGAAAATTGAATAAATATAGGGCCAAAAGAGGTAATGAATGGCAGAGAAACCATTTTATTATCGGTTGAAATATTGTGTTTCATGTTAGTTTTCAATAATCCCCACTATGTGATAATGAGATGATGTTGTTGTGAGTATTATGATTTTTTATCTGCATCAACAACTCTTAAACCTCGAAAAAATTTCCTTTCGTTTGTCCCTGTCATGCTATTATATCTCTCCCACAGTTTTTTGATCTGAATTAAAAGAATGTATTACTTTTCTGGACCATACAAATGCCAGTATGGGATCCAACAGAAAAGAAATCATATAAAATATCATTACACTAGTAAAATTTGCAGAAATTATACCACATTTTACCAGAGCAACAAAGGGAAGTATCAAACCAATATTCACAATACAGGCAATATAGAAAATATATCGGGTTTTGCCGGTTCCAATAAAAATACTACGTAAGATCGTACTAATGCCAAATCCGATATAAGGGATAATCAGCCATGTAAATGTTTCAACTGATATTCGAACCATATCCGGATTTATATTAAAGAAAGATGACAGATTACCCCACCAAAATAAACCAATTAATGCAATTATGATCATTATGATAATAACGAATAGTAAAGATGTTTTTATTACACTGATAATATCTTTGAATCTACTTTCCCCATAATAATTCCCAATAACAATACTCGTGCCTTCACCAAGAGCAAGAACCGGGATGAGCAACGTCCACATTACTGCCATAGCCAGACCATAGCCCCCGAATTCAATAATACCCATATTGTTTAAAACAAGCAATAAGCCCATATATCCTGCATTTCGGACCAATGAATCAAGGCCAGTCCAGACTCCGATTGAAAACAGGGGATAAATCTGATCTTTCCATTTTGCCTGTAAAAAGGTAACCAGATTTAGATGTAATAATCTGAAAAAATAGATTGTGGAAATTACCATAAGCAATACTTTGGAAATAACATACCCAATAGCTACACCCTGAATGCCCAGATGCATCGAAACTGAAGTATCAGAAATAAGGAACAGATCTAGGAATACATTTAGAATGACTGATATCGTTACTAATATCAGGGCTTCTTTTCCTTTCTGGAGAGATTTTATGGCAATAAGAAACAAATATCCTATTGCTTCAAAGGGAAGTGCTAGTGATTTTAAGATGAGATAACTGGAAGTTGCATTAATTATTTCAGCCGGAGTTCCAATTGATGATATAAAAAAAGTAGGTAATAAGATAACAATTGAAGCAAGGATGAGTGAAAATATAATCTGAATGAGCAAACCTGCTTTGACAATCTGAATTACTTTGTTTATGTCATGATAATAACGGGCAACTAAAGCTAAAATTCCAAAAGGAATAGTTTCATTAATAATTTCCACAGTTATTGAAATAAATTCATATTGTTCAGTGATAGCTAATGCATCAGTACTGATATGGCCAATCCAGAAAATATTCGACAATTCATATACTTTTGGAATGAGCATCGCAAGAACTAAAAAACCAATAAAATGCCAGGGATATATACGTGTCAGGTTTTTCCAGTAATCATTCAAAATATTATAATAATTCATTTTTAAATTGTTTTTTCTAAATGATATTTATTCATTATGAAAGTTAAATACAGACATATGGATCTCACTCGTTGCTTCAAAATAAAAACCCCTTTCTCCACCAAAATAAAATCAATAACATATTTATTTTCCCCAACTCCTAAAGGATCCAACCATGAACCTCTCAAACCTCTAAAAACTCGCACATCCCCCACAGATTTACGAACCAGGCACTGCATCCATGTGGGATGACGACCATATCTCCCGCCACCTCCTTACCATGCACCTGGACGGGGAGAACGATGTGGCAAGCCGAAATAAGGCCACAATCCGCAATACCGTGGCATGGATAGAATCACAGTTTAATGGCTCTCAAAACAATATTCTTGACCTTGGGTGTGGCCCCGGCCTATACTGTGAGCTGCTGGCAGAACATGGCAATAACGTTGTCGGGGTGGATTATTCTAAGCGTTCCATTGCTTATGCAAAAGAGCAGGCAGCACAGAAACATTTGCATATTGAGTATCTCTGCGAGAATTACCTGGATCTTTCATTCAGGAACCGGTTTAATCTCGTAATCATGATATACTGTGACTTCTGTGTGCTCATCCCCCGGGATCGCGACCGTCTCCTGCAGATGGTCTTTGCGGCATTAAAGCCTGGAGGACTCTTTATCTTCGATGCCCTCAATGAACATACACCTGGGGCAATGGAGATTCCGGGCAAGTCCTTTGGGGTTGCAGAATCAGGGTTCTGGAAAGACAATCCGTCCCTTGCCTTATCTGAAAACTTCCATTACGAAGAAGAACACGTAATCCTGCAGCAGCACATCGTCTGCACGGATGCATATCCCCCGGCAGTCTACCGGTTCTGGAATCACTATTATTCTCCGGATACTCTT
>CAYRYR010000187.1:0-2706 GCA_964428385.1 uncultured Methanoregulaceae archaeon | reverse complement strand
TTTACTATATTATTTTAGAATTCAAACCGCAGAGGACGCAGAGGAACGCAGAGCGGAGAACCCAGGTGTCAGATACTCTGTGAACCCCACTCCCCTCCGGGGTTACATCATTTCAATCGAATGAATAATTATTGAGGCTGAAACAGTCTCTTTCGACCCTCTGCGCCCTCTGCGGTTACATCATTTCAATCATCATACGAATGTCGTTTCACAACCAGAAATCGATGCAAGAAATGAAAACATGATTGGCAATATCACTTGAAAGATCTACAGAGTCCAGCCTCGACTCTGTTTGAAAATCAAGTGATACCATATCATCACGTTCAGGTAAGATGTAATTACATGACATTTTAAATTTCATATTTTTTATTACTAAAGGATTCAAACATCAGAGGTTGGAACATGTGTCAGATACGCTGCATGCCTCTGTGGTTATTACATTCAATTAGAGGAATTCAAACCGCAGAGGATGGAAAGGATTGAGAAAGAGGTTGAAAATAAACAAGTAATTATAAGATGACTATATTATACCACTTGAAAAATTGACAAAACCCAGCCTCTCTTATTTGTGACTCTATATTTAATTCTCTCTTTATATCAGGTCTTTTTTTTCTCCTGAAACCACCTGGTTTTTTTTAAGTATCGTACCTGTGGGGATATCACTAAAAGAATTTCTCCATTTATACTATGACACTGGTACGATAGTGTGAATGAATTATTTTCGGTTAATGGAAAAAAAGGTAACCAGTGATTTTCACCAGTCATTACCAGTAAGCTAAGGCAGGTATAGTCAGCCAGGAGGCTAATCAGGTTTTCATCTCATTTAAACGTATAATATGGTCAGCAAGACTCCTTTCTCGGCCCGGCAATTTCTGCAAATATCTTCTCCCCAAGTACTGCAGCACTTTCCTGTGGATGAAGATCACGCATTACTGCGATTAAACGATCTGTTCCTTTGTTTGTGGTAAGTATTCCAACACGTTCAGCTCTTGTTACCAGCTCCTGCTCTTCCATCATTGCAAAATATGGCAGGATATAATAATGCGGAACTTCCAGATATTCTGCAAGACGTCTTGTAGTAGGGAATCTAATATGGATGCCGTCAGATGAAAAACTCATTGTAACAGCCTTATCTTCGAACAGGAAAATTTTTACTGCAGACTCAAAGAGACCCTCGATAGAGAGAGATGGCATACCACAGATGTTGAGCGGGAATCCAAATAAGTATTCACAAAAAAAGGGATTTTATGTTTCTTCTTCTGATCCTCAGTATAGATTCAGGTGATATCATCTCAGCGCCTACACCTTTTACAATCTGCTCATCTTCCATTGTATGGAAATGAAGTATAACATCTGGACCTGCCCACCGATTACTGCACTAATCCTGTATTTTGGCTGTCTGACACCTCTCTAATTCTCTATCATTCAAGTGAATAGATTTTCATGACGACCTCGTTTACTCAAAGATTCCGGTCTCACTTGATATATCAGGTGTTTTCTAATGATAGTCATACGTTTTGCCGACTCAATAGAGTATTTTGGTGACACACGCACAAACGACAGGATGAATTTTCACAATACCAAAAAGAAGAAAGTCAAATTGATATATTGATTGAGTTCTATCTCAACAGAAAAATTTTTATCTGTACCTGATGTTGTCTCTATTATCATAAACTACCTGATATCTGATTATTAAAACTGAATTACTCACAGAAAATAGCAAAGATTTTTTCCCAGGACGTCATGCGGGCAGTATAATTTGTTTGACAATACAATGAAATATTCCAGAGTAGAAATATCTCCCTTCATGAAATCTCCTATTGAATCAATAGTAGAAATTATTAAAAAAACGTTGGATCCTGATACAATAATCCTTTTTGGATCCAGAGCATTGTTAACATCAACAAAGGATAGCGATTATGACATCTGCGTCCTTAAATCCGGTATTGATCATCGGAGAAAATGTGCAATGAAATTGTATGAGGCACTAATTCATGTCGGGGTACCAGTGGATATTATTGTTGAGACACCTGAGTCCTATAACAATCTAAAAAATAATCCTTTCATGATATATTCTGAAATTGAACGATATGGAAAAGTCATTTATGAACGAACCCCGGCTGTTTGATTCCTGGTTAACACGGGCAAAAAGTTCCCTTGCCCATGCAAAAGAAGTGTCTGATGATAACGAGGTTTGTTATGAAGACCTTTGCTATGATTGCCAACAAGCAGCGGAAAAAGCAATAAAAGCGATCCTCATATTTTATCAGATACAATTTCCAAAGACACACAATATCGGTTACCTGCTAGATCTTCTCTCATCAGAAGGAATTGATATCCCTGATGATATTTTCAAGTCAGCAAAACTGACTGATTATGCAGTTACTACAAGGTATCCTGGCTACTATGAACCGGTCACCAATGATGAATATCTGGAAGCTTATCACCTTGCAACCCTGGCTGTTGACTGGGTTTCAAGCGAATTAACGACAAATTAGAATGATAGTGGTTTTTAATGAGTACATCGCCTATCATTGGTAATGGCAACCTTACTAAAAAGGTTTGTTTTAATCTATATATTGCGATACGCGTATACGCCTTCTTATAACCTTCTAATATTCGGCTCTGTCTGAAAAACAAGTGATACGATATCATCACGTTCAGGTAGGATGTAATTACATGACATTCTGACTTTCATATTGACAA
>CAYRYR010000186.1:0-2722 GCA_964428385.1 uncultured Methanoregulaceae archaeon | reverse complement strand
TAGAATCCCAACCGCAGAGGACGCAGAGAGGGGAACCCAGGTTTCAGATACTCTGAAAACCAGCTACCCTCCGGAAGTTACATCAGTTTCTATTAGAAAAATGGTATTGAAGGTTTAAACAGTCTCTCTGTGTCCTCTGCGTCCTCTGCGGTTAATCAATTAAATTATCAAACGAATGTCGTTTCAACTGGAAAGATTTATGTAAGGAGTGAAAACACGATTGCACTATCACTTGAAAAATCGACAGAGCCTGTAAAGACTGAAAAAATATGATGATATTTATACATTCTCTATATCATCAATTAGCTAAATCAGCATACAGCATGATAAAAAGATTATCAATACCGGGACAAAAGAATACCTGCGGTTTAGATATCATCCTCTTCAATAAGACCAAAATGAAACACCTGATGAAACATTTTAGATTATAGGGATATTATCCATTCCCAAACACTCATTCCGGAAAAAATAAGATTACTTCATAATCCTTAAATAAAATCTGCCATATACAATCACTCATAGAGAAATGCGGGTCACATCAGTGAACTCAAACGTTTGCATTTTTCCCTGGTAGGTGATAATTATGAAATATTGGACTTTCATTCTGATTATACTTCTGATAATTTCTGTAATAGGGGGTATTACCGCGGTAGCAGAACAGGAAAAAAACCTGACAAATGATGATATCTTAAAGATACAGGAGCTTCGGCACTTTTCATTATCCCCGGATGGGACCCGGATTATCTATCTTCGCACAACTGGGACAGATATTGCCCAACCGGAAGATAACGGAACCCTCATGCTTATTGATCTAAATACTTCTAAAGAAAAAGCGATCAGTGACCCATCTGAGTCGGTCTCTTTCTTTGCTCTCTCACCTGATGGAAGCAGGGTTGCATATATCGCCATGGGTAAAGTCAATAAAAGATCAATGCTGATTATCCGTGATATGACTACATCGATACGGGATGTTAAAAAGGATGCACCTGATGAGATTCTAAATGGATTTACCTGGTTAGATAAAGATAATCTTATCTTCACCAGTTCAGTAGTACAGAATACAGGCGAAACTCTGCCAGGGGATGTTATTATCATGGATGCAATCCCTGACCCAGTCATTCTAAAGAGCTATTCTATCATCAATGGGACCATAGATACGCTGACATCAAACAATGATGTCATCTATGAATATGCACCATCTCCTGATGGTCATTACATTATTTATAAGGCTGCCCAATACCCGGAGTCCTGGTTAACAGCACCGACATTTCGGTATGTAATCCATGATACCAGTACCGGGATTGAAGAAGAAATTATGGCATTAGATGAGGGATATCAGGACGAAAATCAGTTAATCTGGTCACCAGACAGCTCGATGGTATATATCGAACGTATGCAAAACGGCGGAATCAATTACCCGGTCAGGTATACATCTGATATTGTCACCTATACCCCTGCAACAAAGACAAAAGAAGTAGTTCCATTACATTGGGACAAAAAACTGCTCAAGGATCTTTTTAACGATGATGTTGAGATAACTCCTTTTGATGGAGGGACATATGTCCTGCTTGCTGATGGAACTAATCCAAAACTAGCCAGATATTCCCATAATGGAACACAGTGGGAGATGAATATATTAGAAGGAGAGCATCAGGGTAATATCTTCGCACTTGAAACATCCAGAGATGGCTCGATGCTGTATTATGATTACACTACGGCTTCAATTCCATCACAAATAGTTGCTGCACGGGTTGAAGGTTCAACCATCAGTGAGCCCACACAACTGACTCACTTAAATGAGGAACTTCAGAAAAAATCCCTTGGAACTTCAGAAGTCATCGAATGGACAGGAGCCCATGGCGATACCATCCAGGGAGTGCTCAGATATCCACCGGGGTATTCACCAGAGACGAAATATCCTCTTGTATTTGTAATTCACGGAGGTCCGACATACACAGACTTTGATGCATGGCGAGACACCTGGGAATTCCCATATCATCTTATTACAAACCTTGGGGTTATCACCCTTTCAGCCAACTACCATGGAAGCAGCAACTTTGGATTTGATTTCACCAAGGCTATTGAAGGGGGACATTACTATGATCTCCCGATTGAAGATTTCATGAAAGGAAAAGAAGCTCTTGCATCGACGGGCATTATAGATCCAGATACCGTTGGAGTGACCGGCTGGTCAAATGGGGGTATTCTGTCCCTTGCCTGGGTTACGAGAGATCCCACCCTGAAAGCAGCGGTTGTAGGAGCGGGAACAGCTGATGAAAACTCACAGGATGCCTATACCAATGGCGCCGTGATGAACCGTATGTATTATGACCACACACCGTATGAAGATCCTAAATCATATATACCAATTCTCGGAGTATATCGTGCAGATAACGTAGAAACCCCGGTCCTGATGCTTCAGGGTACCAAGGACAAATCAGTGGTCCCGGCAAGTGCGATGGCAACCTACCGGGCATATAAGGCAGCAAGTAAAGCGGATGTGAAGATGATCCTCTTTACAGATGAACCTCATCACCTCACAAAATATACAAATCAGGTCAGAAAAGTGGATGAAGAACTTGCCTGGCTCTCAAAAATTATTTAAAACGGTGTTTGGGAGAGGGTGTTTCACCAATTCAGATTATTTCATTCCTTTTTTTTAGTGAACGTAAAGGTAAACTGATTCAGCTCACAAAAATTTTCAAATTCGGCTATGATTAGC
>CAYRYR010000185.1:0-2757 GCA_964428385.1 uncultured Methanoregulaceae archaeon | reverse complement strand
CATAGTATTTATTGGATGTAAAAATAACTTTACACAATTTCCTCACATGCGGAGTTCCAATTATATTGGAGATGACATTGTACCAATAGAACATGCATTGTTACGTAATACCATCCTGGTGAAATATAAGTTGTTATTTTCAGGGGAGTGATGCTGTAATTGAATGGCGAATACATGTATTACAACAAATGAGTATGGAATATTACCCGTAATGAAGTACTTACCATACTATCATCAGGAACAATAAGCGAATCTTACCGATGACACACCCTATCCTAATTTTCTTTTATTGGGATGTGCAAATGGGCCTCCCTTCATGTTTTGATAGCATGTGCAAAGCAACCGGCCATAATTTATATTGTGACTGTCTATAAGCCTGAAAGTCTCAAAATGGGATATGAATTTCAGGAGACGAGAATGAAGTGCGTAATTTGTAAACATGGTGAACTAACACCCAGATGTTACCTCAGTTATGTTTGAAAAGAAAGGATCTACGATTGTAATTAAATCGGTTCCTGTTGATGTATGCGATAATTGTGGGGAGTCATATGTACCAGATAAAATCGTTGAAAAAATCCTGGAACTAGTGGAAGAAGTGGAAAGGCAGGGAATTATTGTCGATATAAGAAACTTTTCTCCTGAAACGCCAGTAACATGTTTATGAAACCGTATCTGATATGAAATAGAAAATTAGTTACATTAAATAGCTCCAATAGCAGTATTTCACCCTCTTACTATCCGCTTAACAAAGGAGAAATCCCAAACAGCCGTGTTCCACATGGGAAAAAACAAGTCATCAAGGTGTAACACTACTTCAGTAACAGTCCCGGATATTGTTATTGATCACATGCCCTCAATTTGTTCAGGTGTACCATACAGAAAACGCAAATCCAATCATTTTGCCTGCTATCTTGAGCCACCTGAATCTCATTGTATAGGTAATATCATATTCCAGAGCAAAAATACATAGGTACTCGATACAAGATAGATACTATACATAATAAGGAAATAACATGGTCACCTCCTCCCAATCAATTCTATCGCTTGTTCTTTCTACATTAAACAATCATATGGATGAGATTCGAAAAACCTATGGAATCAGCAAACTTGGAATTTTTGGCTCTGTCAGTCGCAAGGAAGATTCTTCTGATAGTGATATTGATATTCTCATTGATTTTTTACCAGACCGGATGAAGTACCGTGCTTTTATAAATCTGGCTGAAGAATTAGAACAATTGCTTGGACGTCCGGTGGACCTTGTTACATTCAAAGGATTATCACCATATATGAGACCACATATTGAACATGAGGTAATCTGGGTTTATGGATGACAATATTTTTCTCATGCATATTTTAGAGGAAACTGAATTTTTACTGCATCTTTCCTCATCACAAGGGATTGAAACTATTATTACAGACCCTGTTACAAAGAGGGCTATTCGTTCCAGCCTGGAAACGATTTGAAGCGGCAAAGAATATTAGTTTATCCTTTTGCATGCTCACCAGGAGGTTTTCTGGAAAGGAATGATGGGTATGCGGGACCGACTCGTCCACCATTATTTTGGAATAGACTGGGATTTAGTTGCCGAAGTGATTACTGATGAAATACCATATGTTCATTCAGTTGTAAAGCATTTGTTAGATTCTTATACAAAATGAAGAAAAATCCAGAACTGATGTTCTCCTGAAACAATGATAATACAACATGAGTGCCTGAGTAACACGCTATGACAGTCGGATTTTTGATATCTCTATGCTGTTATGTGAGACCCGGAAGAGGTAAGGAGACGAAAAACTGCATCAGTAACCTGTTTTTCCAGTTTGGGAATCGTTCGTATATCCCTGATATGATCAATATGATCACTGAGAATTGTATTTTCCGGTTCAATGCCAATATGGGTACGAAATGATGCTATGACACTTACCGTACAGGTAAACAGTTTTTCCACCTCTCCCTGCAACTTCAAATATCAACTATTTTTTTATGTTTCTGGCAGAAATGAGAGTTCGTTCTGCATGATACACCTGAAAACTATCTATCTGTAATGTAAGCCCACCCAAAACGGTGTTGGTATATACCGGGGAGCATATCACCAGTGCGGATGCTGCCTGTACCGCATCAATTATCTCTCTCATATCATCAGGTTCTGTCTAAAAACCAAGTGATACCATATCATCATGTTTAGGCAGGATATAATTACGTGACATTCTGACTTTCATACCATATCAGGGTAAGAATTCCAACCGTCGAATAGCAAGCAGAGGTTTCCCTCTTCCCCGCCTTCCAAGAACCGGGCGTGCGACTTTCATCGCACCCGGCTCACGCATTTCACAACCCTATTTCAGGGCGGTAGAAAGTGATTCTAACATGATTATTTCATATCACTTGAAAAATCGACAGCGCCTGGCTTGCAGAGGAAAATGTATCAGTCTCTTGTACACCGGAATCAATCTTTGTGACCGGGAAGATTCATCGCAGAGTTCTCCTATCAGTTGAAGTAGCATTCGGGCACCTGCTTTCAGGCAACGTATTAAAGAAAAAAGCATTTGCTTTCGAAATTGGAAGGCTCAACAAGGAGATCACAGCATCTGAGATTATGAAGAAGAGACCTTTGGTAAGAACACTTCCATGATGGAATCGTATGACACCCTCATTTAGTACTTTTAAAAAAATATTCAGTACAAAAAAAGTGTAATGCCCGGGCTTTTGACAAGTGCAAACTGACAAGGACGGGTCAGGGGCAGGTAAGCTCTTCC
>CAYRYR010000184.1:0-2766 GCA_964428385.1 uncultured Methanoregulaceae archaeon | reverse complement strand
CTATTCTTCAATGTTAACTATTATGCATAGGCCCATATGTGGCATATATCGTCATTTATATTTTATCCAAAAAAAAGATTGTAACTGAACCTTTTTACTTAAACAAAAAGGCAGTATCCGGTATATCCGGTACATCTTCCAATGAAACTTTTTCAGAGTAGACATAGATATCACTTTCAGAACATGAATAGTCATCAAGATCTCTGAGTTTCATCAGATCTTTCATCTGTTCATCAGACAATGTTTCCATCACCTCAGCAAAGTGCATTGCAAAGTAATAGACATTTTCTCCATCCAGTGCACCATACTCCTTAGCATATTCCATTACAAGATCCTCATCTATTGTTTCTTGAACCAAGTAATTTCTGAGTTCTGTTGAGATTGCTTCCCTTAAATCTACAATTCCAGCCAGATTATCTCTCTGGACATCAACGAGGTCACTAATTAATTTACTTTGATCAGTCTCAAGCATGCCAAGCAATATTTCACCTTTATTTCCAGTTATTGTCTCATCAATTACATAGCCTGCATTTCCCATTGCCGGTGCATCTTTCATATAGAATGAACCAAAATACGTCCCGTGTCTATCAGGACAAAAGTATGTGTCTGCTTCAACTGAGCCGGAATACCATCCAAACATCTCACTTGCATAAGTCATAACCAGAACATGTTCATCACGATCCATACTGTTTTTGTCAATCTGATCTCCTCTTGGAGTCCACGAATCAAATCCGCCACTGACCATTGCATCTAAAAAGGCGATCTGATCTTCATCAAGTGACCGGATTATATCTCCAAAAAGTTTTGCTCTATGCATGCTGATATCAGCATCAATCTGATAGATTTCTTCTGAATATTTTATTACAGCCTCCTTATCCAGCACAGTCATACCGGTTGGGAGTTCTCCCTCAAGCTGCTGACGAAATGCCACAAGCAAAGGATATCTGCTGTATGCATATTTATTTACAAGATCTACCTGATAAGTTGCAAGATCTATCATTTTTTGTTTCTGTTCATCATTTAAGATATAAAGGACATTATTTGCACAGTTTGTAACAAAATCTGTACCATGCCCCATTCCATTTGCGGAATTATCCCTCAGGTACTGGTATCCGAAGAAATCTGAGACCTTTCCGGGTGGGAGAAATGAATCAGCACATCTGCTTCCTGTAAAGAATGCCAGTGCATCATATGCAATGGTGTTCTCCTGTGCCCGGTCCGATATTGCCTGTTCAATATTATACTGTGATTTGTTTTTATCATAGTAATCATCAGGATTGCCATCCTCTTTTGAAAGCTCTTGTTTATCATCACCAAAGGCTTCATTACACGCAGTTCTGCAATATTGATAATCTCCGCACTGAAGTCCCATTGATTCCTCACAACAGGTTTTACATGCATCCGAACTTCCACATTTTACACATTCTGAGTAATCTTTGTCCGGGCCTAAAACAGATGGACATTTTACTGATATAAAATCTGAGTTTTCACTAAAATCATGAGTCGCACAGGCATCTCTGCAGGCAGTTCTTAGATCTCCGGCTGCACCCTCGAGACAGTCACAGCAGTCTTTACATTCAGGACAGTCTCTTGTATTATAAATACAGGATTCAAATAATGATTCATCATAAGAGCCGGATGTACTCTTTCTGTCCTGATTAATCTGATTTTTGCCATCTTTGGCATCAGTTGCTACCCGTGGAGGCATCATTTCATTATTCTGTGCAGCCTCCTGTACATCATTGTTAATCACCCCGCTGTTTTTTAAGTCAGCAGGTTCTGCCATCCCTGTACATCCGGCTGCAATACATCCGAATACTGCCAGAAGCAGGAGGGAGGCGAGGATATAAACCCTTTTTTTATCTTTGCTCATTTTTCATCCCTGATTAGTATAACGGGATGACAGTACTTAAGCAAAAAGTAGGTGAAGTATGTACTTCAGGTATATCCTGCTTAAATAGTTATGATATAAAACATTGTTATGAACACCGCCCAGGCAGGATTCTTTATTGAGATTATCTACTTTGTAGCAATATCTGCACTCTGTCTGGGTATATATGTTAAGACCAAGAGAGTTCACAGGGTCTCCGAACATCCGGGTATAGGGTATTTCAGAAACGCATTCCTCTTCTTCTCTCTTACCTATCTCTTCCGTTTTATTCTGCTGAATCTGGATTTTCTGAGCGAAATTGCAGACAGAAACCTGATAGTATCTTTGGAGACTTTCAGTATGTTTCTGGTCGTTTATTTCAGCCTGCTTGCCGTTTTTTATCTCGCGGCAAGTTTTTCATGGAAGGATTTTGGGTTTATCAATGATAATTTCCTCCATCTTACGGCCCTTTTCATATCCGGCATTATCTTTTTCACAAAACTGCCTGTCCTTTTAGCAATGCTCGGATTTATAGCAATTATATTTCTGATATTGAAAGGATATTCAAATTATAAGTCGGAAAAAGGGCGTATATTCTCAAAATTATTTGTAGTATATACTCTGCTTCTTGCCTTCTGGTTCTTTGACCTTGTTCCGTTCACCCAGAGCATTATGAGATTTGAACTGAATTCTTTTGGCTATTTGATATCAGTCTGTATTTTCATCTATATTTATTACAGAATTACAAAGGTGCTTGCTGTTGAAAAAGAAGAGGAATAAGCTTGAAATCATCTATGATCTTCTATTGGCAGTCAGAAAAAGCAACAGTGCCATAAGCATCACGCACCTGATACGAAGATCGAATCTCTCCCCACAGAGTTTTAAGGAGTACTATT
>CAYRYR010000183.1:0-2884 GCA_964428385.1 uncultured Methanoregulaceae archaeon | reverse complement strand
GCCTGTACTGAGATACGAGAGTTCTTGGGAAAACTCCCTCGCTGCTATTGTTTACAAATGCGATTGTAGTAATTCTTTTTTATTATTGTTTGTTACCATTTAGTGATAACTTTATTAGTAGATAGTTAGATATGGAGTTACATGCATGACCATCATAAATGTGGATAAATATGAATGGCTTGTTTATTTGTTTGACGGGTTATGTCTGTTTTTACTAGGGATTTTTATTATTCTTATTTCATTAAATGATCCTGATAAAACAAATGTGCTACCAATGCTTATTGCTTCATTGACAAGTATAGTTATGTCTGTCTATTTCTTTGCAGAATCATATTTCGCAAAGAGAAATGAACCTTTTATATTAACAAATAAGTTTAGACGATACTAATTGTAATGTTTCTTATTAGTAATACATATTCTGAATTTTATTTGTTTCATGTTAATATTTGATGCAATTTTTACCATTATACTAAAATCTTGGCGTTCGCATATTTTTGTTTAAGGTTTTACAAAAATGAAAATGGCATCTATGAGATATTATACGGAAATTTATAAATTATTGCTCATTATAGAGGATTTACTCTTAATAATCAAACGAATTTTGATTCATTTACAAGTTAGGTACCTGATGATTCAGAAATAAACATTGGATTAGTCTGTGAAATTCCACATACCAGGCGAATTAAAAAGGAATATTTTCACGTTAAATTTAGTTTAAACCATCTAAAATCACGAATCAATATGTGCGAATGCCACGATAATGTGGATAATTCTATTATTACCAGTAAAAAAATATTTGGTTCATTTTTTTATTAGTTATCAGGTTTTACTTATAACCATTTTTTCTTTTTAAAAAATAATATCATTGAGATTGTAACGAGGGCCATAGTGACAATAACTATTGGATATCCAAGTGAATGATGCAACTCTGGCATATATTCAAAATTCATACCGTAAAAACTGGTAATAAATGATAGAGGAATAAATATTACTGCAATTAATGTTAAGACTTTCATAATTTCATTTGTGTTATTTGACAGGTTGGTTAGATAGATCTCCATAAGGCCTTCAGCGATATCCCGTAGGACATCAACCTCTTCTGCAAGTTTAAGAGTATGATCATACACATCTCGTATGTACATGTGCGTTGAGAGGCTCACAAGATGAGAATTGGTACGTTCAAGATGGGTAATAGTATCTCTCAATGACCAGACACAACGACGAAACCAGACAAGGTCCCTCTTAAAAGTTTGAATATGAGTGATTGTCTCTTGTGAAGAGATGGTGAGTGCGACAGCATCAAGTTCATCAGAATCATCCTCGAGGTGTTCCAGAACAACAAAATAATCGTCTGCAATATTATCGATGAGTGTATACATCAGATAGTCAGATCCAAATTGACGTATCTTTCCATTTTGATGATGTATCTGTTCAATGATGGGAAAAAAAGGATTTTCAGATTCGGAGAAAGAGATTAGTATCTGATTAAATAGAATAAAATTTATCTGTTCTTCATTATATTTATCATCTGTAAATGATATTTTTGGAAGAATGGTAAAGAGATATGTTTCAAAATCTTCAACTTTTGATCTGTTTTTTGTATTGAGAATGTCTTCAGTCACTAATGGATGAATATTAAAAGAGTTACAGATATTTTCAATTAGGGTACTATTCGAAAGACCTGATATCTGTACCCAGATAACTTCTGAAGGACTTATTTGCTGTATAATTTTTTCTGGATCGATTGTATTCTCTTCATAAATGGTATTTGCATCATATCGAATTACTGATATATTAGTATTAATCGGTATTCTTTCTCCAATATAAATAGGAATTCCGGGAGGAAGACCACTCTTACTTGAAATGTGTTGTTGATTGGACATGATAAATATCTGATTTTGCGTATGTTCTATTTCGAGTATCGAATTTTACAGGTTTATACTCTCTTTTTCTTTTGTTATTATCAGAATAGTTTATGTTTCTTTCATCGGTATTATATGTATATTTGAGGTTTATGTCATTTGATTGCATATCAAATGCATGTGGTACAATATAGAGGTAAGACATTCATACGATTTTCGATTCCTGACACGTATGTTATTTTAGATTTTGAAATATGTCGACAGTTTATACACTGGTTTGTAGAATAGAAAGTGCCAGACAAATTATTATTATGCAGATAAAGAAGAATGAATATGTATCAATTCATAGTCAAAAGTACTACTTTGACAATTCATAAGAACATTACTGATTTTTTATATATTTATCTTGAATAAATAAAGACTGAATATAAAATGAAATCGAAGATGCGTAAAAGAATGATTCAAATTATGATTGAATCTCAATAGAAATTCAATAAAGAGAAAATTATGCAGATTTATCTGCCATTTCAATATCTTCTGCTTTAATTGTTTTTCTCCCTGCATGTATAGCTAATTTGTTAGCTTCTTTTGCCAGGTTTGCAATGTATTCTTCTGTTTTTTCCACTAATGCGGCTGCTGCGTCGCTTCCAACACGTTCTGCTCCGTTTTCTTTTGCAATTCTAATAATTGCTGCAATGGGTAAGTCTGCCAATATTTCCACTCCTCTTAAAAATATATTTAATGGCATTTATTTATTGCGCCATATATGAGCAAAAAACTGGTAAAAAGGTTATATAATTCTTATATTAAAGGGAGAGGCTGAAAATTCAACTATTTATTTATTTCATTATTATTGTATTATTATTTGAGTGACCAGTATTATGCAAATTATATTATTTCTTTAAGATACATATCGGTGTCATTCATATGGATACTTTTAAGTAGAAATTATTGATTTTCTAAAATTGAGGTTCTGTCTAAAAACCAAGTGATACCATATCATCATGTTTAGGCAGGATATA
>CAYRYR010000182.1:0-3011 GCA_964428385.1 uncultured Methanoregulaceae archaeon | reverse complement strand
CTCTCTTTGTTGGAAGGGTCAGACCGGCGTAGTGATCAATTTGCGCTATTCAGGGCCTGTGGTGAATCCTGATTTACCGTTCTGCATTGAGATAATCTCATTTATTTGGTTGTTAAGTACCTCAAAAATAATTGCATCATTGATCCTGTCATATTGATATACCAAAATGTTTCTCATTCCTTTCATGTCCCGTAACAAGTCCCCTGTATGATTATCAATTACCCTGGCATTAACTAGATTTTTGATGATATCATTATCATTTGGGGGAATTCCTAGCTGTAAATCACGATTGATTACTGCACAGATGTCAAAATACTTTTAAGCACATATTCAAGTCTCTTATAGATCCCATCCCTAATAAGGCCAAGTGCAATAAAATCATCCACATCTTTAGTTTTTGGGAGATTAATGAAAAATACGGATCAGGGGAAACGTTACCAGGTGTCTCCATACTGGGAAGCGTAGTCGCACTACTACCGAAACAAAACAGGGTGAGTAATGAGACGAGAACTGAGAGGATAGTGAACACTAAATAGAATGATTGTATGAATTCCAGTTCTCCTACTGCACAGAGAACGACCTGTCCGATATATCGCAAATGCTCTCAAAGGAATCTGTCTGTAAGTGGATGTTTTTCGGACCGAACACACAAGAGGTTACGCTATCTTATTTTCTTCCTCTGATTGAGGAGATACAGGGTGCACTGAGGGAAGAGAAAATACCAGATAACCATGTATTCACACTACGACAGAATCATTCAGGGGACTTTGTCGGGCAATGTGCACTATTGCCGGTTGATTTCAGTCCGGGATCGTTTCTCATTGGCTACCAGGTAGACGATATACACAGGGGAAAAGGCTACGGTACCCTGGCCTGCACTTTTTTGATCTATTTTGCCTTTACTGTGCTCAATAGCTACCGGCTGAATGGCGACACCGTAGCCGATCATATAGCATCACGTCGAGTAATGGAGAAATGTGGCTTTATCCAGGAGGGTTTCCAGAGACGATACTGACATACCAGGAATGGGTATTACGATCGTGTGATATTTGGCCTTTTAAAGAGTGATATTACCCCGGAGCGTCTTTCGGTACTGGGGGAGGCATTTACAGCATCGCATTTGGGATGAATTAATGCTGAATGTCCTATTTTCCAAGGATTTGAATTTGCCTCTGGCGACAATAGTTCTTTAAAATTTTATAAGGCTGATTTTTTAGCATATCGTTACGAAAAAGAGAAGCTGCGTTATGATTACCAGTCCATGTTGGTTGATTCCCTCTTGATGAAAGATTACGTGAGGCAATTATAGTGCTCTCACATAACGTCTTCTTATAATCAAAGTGAAACAGAGGCTATAAGAAGGCGTGCACGCCAATCGCACTATATAGATTAAGACAAACTTTCCAGAAAATTTTGCTATTAACTATTAATACTCAATAAATGTACTGAAATTGCTCGCCGAAGAACTAAAGCAAGTTCGCGAACTACTGATACTATTACAACAAGAATTCCCTAATCGCTATCATTTACCTGTGTATCATACCTGTGTACAGCCAAAAAAATACAAACCAGATTGATAAACATAGTTTAAAAAAACCATTTCTGACAGGTACCCATCTGAATGCAGTATGTGTTCTGCCAAGGCGTAAAGAGTATTCATAACTAATAGAACCAGGTAATACGATGGAGATAACCATTCTTGGAACCGA
The DNA here is from genome assembly GCA_964428385.1 of uncultured Methanoregulaceae archaeon. Lineage (GTDB taxonomy): Archaea > Halobacteriota > Methanomicrobia > Methanomicrobiales > Methanospirillaceae > JAFGOM01. The sequence continues at coordinate 1,302 of CAYRYR010000182.1, read as the reverse complement.
ATCGCTCGGGGTCAGGGGTATCTGTTGCCGGGTAACAACTAATAAACAGGTGTATCTCATAGATCCCGGAGTAGCTCTCGGATTCCTGCGTCATGGTCAGCTTCCCCATCCTTGTCAGGTACATGTGGGTAATTCCATCAGGAACAGGATTCTTTCTGCATTCTCAGAAGCTACTGATATTATTATCAGTCATTATCATGGAGATCACATCCCTCTTTTAGATGCAAATCCATACCAGATTTCATTGACCCGGATCATCCCCTCACATATGACAACACTCTGGTGCAAGGGGACAGAAAATATTTCGTCACTCTCATTACAACGGAGGCAGGATCTCATAGCGTTCTTTGGAAGGGATTTTCCAGACGCTGAAGGAATAAACAGTCCTGATCTAAGTTTTTCCAAAGCCGTGCCACATGGGACACCCGAAACACATGTGGGTTCGGTTATGATGACCTGTATCAGGGAAGACGATGAATGTTTTGTGCATGCATCTGATATACAGATGCTCAATGCAGAAGCGGTTGACATTATTATGGAATGGGAACCGAATGTGGTGATTACATCAGGGCCCCCATTATACCTTCATAAAATTTCAGAACAAGAACAAAAACTGGCTGCTAAACTAGTTATGACCCTTGCGAGTGTGACAGATACCCTCATTGTGGATCATCACCTGTTACGATCGTATGCAGGATATTGCTGGTTAAAGAATATATCCAAAAATACCAAAGGAAATGTAATAACCGCAGCAGATTTTATGGGAAGAAAACCCCTTTTACTTGAAGCATGCAGGGAAACACTTTATGATACAATTCCGGTTCCTAATAACTGGCATGAATCATATGCACAGGGCAGTGCAGATTGGACCACAATGAAAATCAACAGGAACCTTCTGGAAAGAATCTGTTCCTCTTATAGAGGCTGTTGCATAGACCAATTTTAGTCGGGACTCCGCACCCCCCGACCGCGGCCACAGATTTTCCGTCCGAAAAGACTTCCAGGTTATTACATAAAAAAAGCTCCCGCTAAACCTGATATTTGAAACTCATTTGAACTATTTAGTGATTTAGGGGTTATTCAGCAATTATTACAAGAACTTGGGATCAAACCTGACCAATTTTAATAAAAGTGGCAAATCTTTCGTTCTATCCGGATCTCTAGATTCTATCCTGATTGAGCCCTTTTGAGAGACTACTGTATACATATCCAGAATCCAGATCATAGTGTCCGATGTCGGTCTTATCAACGGGCGTTTTTCAACACCCATTCTCGGAGGATTTTCCTCTTTTCCTAATTCAA
>CAYRYR010000181.1:0-3025 GCA_964428385.1 uncultured Methanoregulaceae archaeon | reverse complement strand
TATCGGTGATACTCCGGTACTCTTTGCAGAAACAAATATTCTTCAAAGTTCCAACAGAGGGCCTTCTGCAGGCACGCTCATTATGGGTCATATCCTGAGTAGTGATGACATACAATATCTTGCGTCCCTTCTTGATGCAGATATCAGTATACCTGATACCATGGCAGATAATTCTTTGTCACCAGGGATATACAAGGAGGAGACACCTAATCGTACCATCACTATTATTCCCCTCTCTGATGAGAAAATAATAGGGAAAAGCCTCATTTTTGGATATACTGCAGATGAACAGATACCATTTTCATTATCGCTACAACGTAATATACTTGCGAAAGGAAAAGAAACCTGGGAACAGAATCTTCTTTTCCTGATTCTGTCAGGATTATGTATTCTTTTACTCTCATTATTTGCGTTTGACAGGCTCTTTCTCTCCCGGATGACCCTTTTATCCACCCGGGTTCATCAGTTACAGGAACACCCTGAAACGAATCCGGATTCTCTTATGGTAAGTGGTGATGATGAGATACATGAACTCTCGTGTGCATTGTATGATCTGGTAACCCGTCTCACAAAGAAGACAAAACAGGCATCAGAAAGTGAAAAGCGATTTTTCGAGATGACAAACCTTCTGCCAACACCAGTCTTTGAAACTGATACAAAAGGAATAATTACCTTCTCAAATGCTGCTTTTCAGGAGATGTTCGGACTGACGGATTTCCCAAATGGCATGAACCTTGCATCAATGCTATCAGAAGATGGGGCCGAAGAAATGGACAGAATGCTTTTTATACCTCAGGACATGTTTTTTTTACATTCACGTGATTTATATGTGAAAAGTTCTGATGGGACCCGAATACCAGTCATCGTCACCTGTGTTCCAATTTATAATGAAAAATCAGAATGCATTGGAAATCGTGGAGTAATTATTGATATCAGTGAGATAAAAGAGAAAGAAGATGAGATAAAGGCAAGTGAAGAGAAATATCGAAACCTGACTGAACTCCTCCCGGTCGCTGTCTTTGAGACTGATAGCAACGGAATAATTACCTATGCAAATACTGCAGCTCTGACATTATGGCACTACAGTCATGAAGATATAACAGAAGGAATTACCCTTGAAACACTGATAGAAACCCCCGATTCTGACACTAAAATGGATAATATTCCATTTGTTCTCCCTGTTGGTGCTCATGTAGGAGAATATCAGGTAAAACGACGTGATGGAAGTCTCTTCGCCGCCATGATCAGGAGTGATGATCTGATACCCTCAAATCCGACCCAGGGAAGGCGCGGTGTCATCATTGATATTTCAGCTATGAAAGAAGTTCAGGATGCAGTAGCAGAATCTGAAAAGCGTTTCCGTGAGCTAACCGAACTTCTTCCCATTACCGTATTTGAGATAGATGCCAGTGCAACCCTGACATTCGTAAATTCTGCAGCATTTCGGATGTTTCAATATACAAAAGACGATTTTATCAATGGAATAAATCTGTTTCAACTGCTTTCTCCCGAATCCATTCCTCAGGCACTTGAAGATGTTGCATCTGTTCTGCATCCTGATAAAGAGAATCAAAAAGAGTATATGATGACGAAAAAGGACGAAACTGTCTTTCCCGCGGTCATCATCTCTTCACCTGTTTTCTCTGAGGGTTTTGTAACAGGAAGGCGGGGAGTAATTCTTGATTTATCTGATATTAAAAGAACAGAAAGTGCTCTTATTGAGAGTGAAGAGCGGTTAAATCTCGCGGTAGAAGCGGCAAATTTAGGTATCTGGAATTATAATATCCTGACTGAACAGACAACGGTCAATGACCAGTTTACCCGCATAATTGGGTACAATCTGGACGATTTTTATGCGGAACGGATGACTTTTATCTCAATTATACATCCCGACGATAGGAAATCTGCTCTTTCTTCAATTGCCAGTTGTATTACCGGAGAATCTGAACGGTTTATGTCAGAATACCGGATGATAACAAAGCAGGGCAAAATAATCTGGACACTTAATATCGGGAAGATAACGAAATGGGGAACTGATAAGGTTCCCCAGAAGATGAGTGGTATCACGATGGATATGACAGAAAATCATCAGATTCGTGCTGCCCTTATTGAGACAAACCGAAAATTAAACCTGCTCTCCAGTATGACCCGGCATGACATCACAAACAGCCTTTCCGGCATATTTCTCACCCTTGAGGTATTTTCTGAGCATATATCTGATGATCCCACAGCTCATGAATTTGTTCAGCTCATCCATGAGGGAATGCAAAAGATCCACAGTCAGATAACCTTTACGAAGGATTATGAAGATTTGGGAGCTACAGAACCTGCATGGTATTCAGTCAGCGATCAGATCCAGGCTGCTGTTGCGAGTCTTCCTGATAAAAAAATTACATTTGTAAACAAAGTAGAATCCCTGGCGATATTTGCAGATCCCCTTATTGGAAGAGTTTTTTTCAATCTTTTGGACAATGCAGTCAGACATGGTGGCAAAACACTGACGACGATAACAGTTGATTATTCCTATGAAGGAGATGATCTCTTGTTACATATCAGAAATGATGGTGAGGGTATTCCCCCGGAAGAAAAAGAAGAGATATTCAAGAGAGGGATAGGGAAAAATACAGGTCTGGGTCTTTTCCTTGCCAGAGAGATCCTTGCGATTACATCGATTGATATCAGCGAATGTGGTCATTATCCGGGAAATGTCATATTTGATCTCAGAGTTCCAAAAGGAAATTACACATTTTAGGGATGGTTTATCTGATATTTCAGCATGCTTTATATAAACTCGACGACCAGACCTATCCGTTCACCTTCCATTCCTGCAATGGATTGTGCTTTTAACTGCATTTTTCTGATTGAACCATCTGAGAATGTAAGGTCCATCTCTTCACTATGACCACTGATGAGATTTCTGAAAATCAACGAAGTAATAGAATCAGAACCAGTATCCGATTCAGATTCCTGCTTCTGTAACATAACGCATTCGTTGATAGGTTTTAAAATAGACCTTTTTCTCTCA
>CAYRYR010000180.1:0-3189 GCA_964428385.1 uncultured Methanoregulaceae archaeon | reverse complement strand
TTATATCCTGCCTAAACATGATGATATGGTATCACTTGGTTTTTAGACAGAACCAGAGGAGAGGTATTATGGATACGGTATAAAGATAGTATCCTGATTATTGTAGTACGACAAAGAAGGTTAATTTTGTCTGTATCCTCTATTTTTATTTCCGGAATGGAAAATAGTATTATAAAAAAACTCTTTAATTAGTATTTCATTCGTCATCCAGGCTATGAATAAGTGCCCGTACACGTTCCAGTAACTCTATCTGCTGGTTATAGTCACCTTCAATAGACTCTTCAATCTGGTCAATTATCTCATCTGCCGGAGCTACCAGACAATATACTTTTACTGGTCTCCCTTTATTTTCAGTGAGCAGGTTGGAAATTTTCACCCATCCTTTCTTCATCAGACTCGTTATTGCGATACTGACTTCAGGTTGGCGGAGATCGGTATCACGCTCAATTTCTCGTGATGTTACCTCAGCACCCCTCATGAGGAAGACTAAAACACGGGCTTCGTTACTTTTTAATCCCATGATCCTCATTATTCCCGTCATCTCTTCATTCATCTCAGAAAATCGGAGTTTGCTATCTAATATCATTCTATGGTTAGTATTAGTGTTTGTATTATAATATTTTTATGTATTTATATATGTAAATTCATCAGATATCAGGCAATACCTGATTATATAGCATCCGCCTAAAAAAACTCACATTGGTATCGTTTTCAAACCGGTCAGATTCTGCGATCCTGTTTTTGTAGTCTGTCAGTATCTTTTTACCCGGGGAATCGATACTGTGCATTATCAAAACTGACAGCTCTGTCAGAAAACAATACTCATGGCAGGTACCCCTGTTCACTCATGTCTACAACAATCCTGGTTACGCAATCCCTAAAGAGTTTCATTTTGAGGCAAATTTTTCCTGATACTATAAAGATAAGTCAGGAGTAGAGACTCCGGTTGCAATCTACCAGAAGAAGAAAAGATGGTCTTATCAGTCAGATATCACATTTCAGTTTTTTTCTCTGTCACCTTCATCTCTCATGCTAAGCTTACAAAAAAAGGAATTATGAAAGTGGTATCTCGTGAAAGGCATACTCTGAAAGTGATGTATTCATCTCATAAAAAAGAGGTTTTCCATACAGAAAGGTAAAAATATCATCAGCCATAGATTCTGGATTGACATCAGTGTATTTATCCGGATACAACGTTTTCCCAATAAAATAGGCATTTGCAAGGATAGAACCGTAATTGGATGCACCTCTGTCAGAGGGTAGCAATCCATAGACTGCTCCTTCACTAATAGCAGTAATTCTGGTATAAGTAGGATAGGTTTGCAGTTCTGTCACCGCGTTATCTTTGTTTTGCAAGGTGGCAAGATCAATAAAAACACCCTGAGGCTGCTCTGCCACCAGCTCCTGTAAGGTAATATGCACCGGTGACCCGGCCTGATTATTCGTTGTTACAGAATATGGAACCTGATTTACTCCTGCCAGTACAAATGGCATATAATGAGGAGTAGTATACAGTACATCACGTGGATAGCCATCTGATGTCCCGCCTACATATGCAGTTCTTATGGTATCATCTGAAAGAACGGCAATACGGTCCTTTAAATTCTCTTTCAGTGTCCGGAAAAACTGGATAACATCTTCAGCCCGGGTTCGCACCTGCAACACGATTCCCATCAGACGAAGACTGTACTCAAATTCATCCTGTTTTTCAACTAGATCGCCAGATCGTACAACAAGGACCGGGATGCCCGTTAATCTCTGCAGTTCATCCGGATTGTATCCCTTCTCATTATCTGCAAGAAAGATGAGATCAGGTAGCGGGCTGATGCGTTGTATACGATTGGGATCTGCATTTCCATCCTGACCTGATATCACCCGGAGTGATGAGAATTTTGGATATGCATGTTGGTACTCACGAAAGTCCTGATCAGTCTGTACAATTTCAGATGCATCAACACCCACAATCCGGTCTTCTACCTGTAGCAGGGTAAAAAGACTGATACACCCCTCACCTGAGCAGATAACAGATGATATCTGCTTTGGAACCACAACCTGGCGACCAATACTGTCATACATCAAAAAAGAACCTTCATTGCTGGTTATGCCTTCAATTTCAGCGATGGAAGGGCCGGGGATGGTAGGAACAGCACCTGGAACTGTTTCATCCTCCTTACTGCACCCGCATACCAGGAGAGTCGCTATCAAAAGTATCAATAAAAATAGTGTGTTTTGAAAGGAGGATGTCATATATATCTAGTTACATTATCGTGAGAAATCTAATAAGCGTTATGATATACTATTTTTCAGATGAAATAACTCGGTATTTTGCATCTGATTATGGTATAGTATGATTACGATGATGATGAATTTTGTTTTATTTTCTTTATTTGAGTGCCATGAATAAGAAGTACGACTCAATCACCTCTGGTTTTCTTGTGACTGATAAGCGATATGCGATGGATGAAAAGACTCTGACCCCAGGTTTATCATTCATATTCCTCCCGCGATGTGCCTGATAATTCGACACTGACTAAATAGATCAAAAAGAAACCAGATAGTATAGTATGAACGGGATTACATCTGTCATTTTAGCAGGGGGCGTCGGGACACGACTCTGGCCACTCTCACGAACAAATTATCCCAAACAATTTCTCCAGATATCAGGAGAAGAATCACTCTTTCAGGAGACATATACACGTGCTCTGAAGATATCAGATGCATGTGATATTTATATCGTCACAAATGAACTTCATCAGTTCCTGGTACAAAACCAGATACGGGAACAGGGTACTGATCCTGCTAACTCTCATATCCTTAAAGAACCGGTGGGGAGAAACACGCTTCCGGCAATAACATGGGCAGTCAGGGAAGTTATCAGACACAATTCACCAAAAAAGGTAGTTGTTTTTCCAAGTGACCACTCACTTGATGAGAACGCAATCCATGATATCACCAATGCAATTTCACTGACTGATCAGTATCTTGTCACCTTTGGTGTCAGGCCAACATCACCCCATACCGGATACGGTTACATTGCCCCCGGAGTTGCATGCGGACCTGGCATGACTATTCAGGAATTTAAAGAGAAACCAGATAAAATAACTGCACAACAATATCTTAAGGATGGGTATCTCTGGAATAGTGGGATATTTCTCTTTGATGCAGATCTCTTCTGTGAAGAACTAACTC
>CAYRYR010000179.1:1545-3193 GCA_964428385.1 uncultured Methanoregulaceae archaeon | reverse complement strand
AAATCAGTCATCAGTGTTAATGTTCTGGAAAAGTATTACATGAATCATGAAGATATTGCACGAAAATGCTCTGAATTAGGAATGATACAAAAGCGTGGTTATCTTGGGCATGCGGTTGCAGAGATCGTACTATCGTTCTCCCCACAGGATATCCAGCAAATGCACTGGAATTTTCGTGGATCTATCAGGGATATCAACCCGGAACTTCGGAAAAAACTGGACGAAACGATAACGGCTCATCTCCACGGAACCTACCTGGCCATCAGGCTTATGCACCGACAGGGGGTCTTTATCCATATGGATGAGGATCTTTTTCCGGATGCAGGTTCGTACTGGATGATGGTGAAAGACCGGTGTTCTACCGGTCCGGAGAAAAAGGTCAGGTTACGGTTCCTGAAATATCTTCTTTCCGGGTTCTGCATGTTCGTACAGGAATTACCCGGTCACCCGGTTGGGATGCCGTTTCCCGGGGGGGAGAAGGTTACCTTCATCGATGGGAACTATTACTGCCCGGTCAGGGAGAAAGCAAATGATGTCGATGCAGCCCTCTGCCCGGCTCTTCAGACTCCTGAAACAGGATACTTAAAACCGCCGGTGAAAGGAAGCAGGTACCAGAAGGATACATCTCTCCGCCAGACTTTTGACCAGCATTATTACAACGGGTAATAAGGGATGAGAGAGCGGGAAAATCTATGATACGACAACAATCTGCCTGATCATTATCTTGTAACCGGTATCGGGTTAGCAGAATGATCAAAGAATCCAAAACCTGATCCGGAGTGATATAGGAATGAACCCGTGCACTATCCTGAAATGCGAGTAAGAATGTTATTCCTCTGATGTTAGTCGACAATAATAGTGGCAAAATGTGAATTCAGAACAATAAAAGGACAAAAAGAAGATGCAATCTGAGAAAAAACAGGTTGGAATAGAGTTAGGAATTCATACTGACTGTCACGCTCCCGTCCTCTGCAACCGTCACCGTGAAACTGACCGGGCTGCCATAGGGAATTGATATCTCCTCACCGGTAAGCGGGTTTATCTGGATCTCGTACGGCTGGAACTCATACACGTACTCCCCGGGGAGAAGGGGGATGGAAAGGAGAAAGGTGACTTCGCCAAATTCCCCGTCCAAGGCAGTTGCCGAAAATTCTCCGATACCCCGTGCAGCCTCGTTTACCGGGACAAAGAGGTATGACGCATCAGGCGGCATCGGGGGTGTTCCCTCCTGGTCAAACGTAAGGGTAAGGGTGGTTGTCCCTCCGGCGGTTGCTCCGGGAGGGATAATGACAGAGGTTATCACGATGCCCGGGGGAACTGTCCGGGGAATGGATTGCGTTGATGTACCATCGTCTGCAGTTCCTCCGGCCGGTGGAACCGGCGTAGGAACCGGTGTGGGATCCGGTGTAGGATCCGGTGTAGGATCCGGTGTAGGATCCGGTGTAGGATCCGGTGTAGGGTCAGGGGTGGGTTCTGATGTCCGGACCAGCGGAGCCGTATCATAGATCCCGGTTCCTGATACAATCTCGTAGGGATCCGTGGTATAGCCGGTATCGGATATTGCATGGGTATCTGACCACCCGGTCCCTTCCTGGTTGCTCCAGTAGTTTCCTGCAATGTAGGCCCCTCCCATGACATTGGTTCCAGC
>CAYRYR010000179.1:0-1445 GCA_964428385.1 uncultured Methanoregulaceae archaeon | reverse complement strand
GGTTGCTCCAGTAGTTTCCTGCAATGTAGGCCCCTCCCATGACATTGGTTCCAGCCGTTATACCCCCCGGGTTGGTCCAGGTGTACCCGTTTATTTCGTTTTGTCCTCCTTCGACATTATTGCTGTTGGCAAGGTAATTATCATACACGGTACCGCTCCCGCCGCCAATGACGATGCCATTCGTATTATCCTCGATGGTATTGCCGGTTACTGTATAGCCTGTACCCTTCATAAGTCCGATTCCTGCTTCGCACCCTGAAACGGTATTTCCTGTTACCTGTATTCCATCTCCCCCATTATCTGCAAAAAGTTGCATTCCGCCAAGCGAACCTGAGATCGTGTTCTCATCAATGACACCGTTTTGAGCGTTTGAATTGATGCCATAATTCCCACCGGTAATGGTATTGCCAGTTATGGTATAGCCGGTTCCACCCTCCACGGCAGCTATGCCGACACATTTAACTCCTATCTGATTATCAGAAATCGTTGCTCCCGTACCATGAGAGATGATCCCGTTTGTAGGCTCTGTCCGTTCTCCTTTTGAGATGGTATTTCCTGATATGGTGACATCATCGGCGTCTGATGCAATACCCATGTAGAATCCTTCAATTTTCCCAAAATTCGTAACAACAGATCCGTCTCCCTCTGCAGTGATACCAACACCGACAGTATCTCCAGTTCCGGTTCCTGTGATGGTATTGTCATTCCCATCCAGGTAGACATTAGCTGCTCTTATATGGATGGCACAACTGGCTGATGTTGTAATCGAGCTCTGTAGGGTGAAGATGTAACTCCAGGTGGTGTCAAAACTCCCGTCAGACTTCCCGATCTGGTAATAATCATTTGATTTGTCACCATCATTGCCGTAATCAACCCACCCGAATCCGTAAGCATCATCATACTCCAGGTTGGCATTCGTTGTAGACGGGTTTTTATCGGCAGTTGTGGGATTGTAACTTGTAAAATCAATGACGGGATCGCCCCAGAACATGGATGCCTCCTCCCCACAGAGAGAGGAGAGCTGCTCGGTTACCGTCTCCCCGGTGATGTCAGGGATCTCTTCGGTAACCATCGTGGTATCGGCAAGGGTCTCAAGGTTTTCTCCAGAAGAAGTCACGGTTCCGGTATCCCCTTTGAGGGATCCGGTAATCTCCTGGGAAGGTTCTTCTTCCCCTTCTTCGGCCGGGAGTTCCCCTTCCTGTTCACCTGCAGGTTCCTCCTCTTCGGTAACTTCCCCGCCACCTGCAATCCCGGGGTCTTGTACAGAGAGATCATCGGTACCAGTGCTGTCGGTAGATTCTGACTCGTCCCCGGGTATATCCTCAACCACTGGCAGATTCTGGGAGTCGGTACCTGTTCCATTGTCATCACATGTTCCGGTGCCTGGTTCGGACAGGGGATCCACATGCTCTGTTAATCCGGTATCTGAACCATAAGAGGATGAT
>CAYRYR010000178.1:0-3255 GCA_964428385.1 uncultured Methanoregulaceae archaeon | reverse complement strand
AAAGATCTATTTAGATCGCACTGCAGAAGATCGGTTATAAATCCGTAAACTTAGGTCAGGTATTTCACCAGTGACAAAAAGAAGACGAAATCAACTCTTAATTTGCGATTTATTGCATTATATAACGATGAAACTGACGATTATCATCCATTCTTTACAAATATTCCTGAAAATGACCTTCCAGGAAGAGATGTAGCAGTTTTGTATGCAGCAAGATGGCATATTGAAAATCTCTTCAGAGAGTTGAAAAGTGAGAATCTTCTTGGCCGGTTGAAATCAAAGAATGAAAATATCACCGAGATTTTCATCAGAATTCCAATTATAAGACTAATTATCAGCAGACTGTTGTTTGGTGGTGCCAGGGCAATTCTGGAGTGCTCTAAAGTCAATAGATTAAAAAAGAGGCTGTGGTCTATTGTTTTTGCTGATAATACAAGACGGATTCTTCGTAATCTAATGAGAAAAAAGAGGGGACTTCGGTTAACTGCGCCCTGGTATGAAATTTGGGAGACACTGGTGGACAGGTCTATTTCTGCTCACGTGAACAGAAAGACACACAACGATAAACTGTATCTTTAAGGTTTAAGGCCAAAAAGGGAGCTGATTAGGCGGCAAGATGTAGCTTGGGCTATCGAAGGTTGGGGATAATTTTGGGAGTTCTCATACGTTTTTTGCCATAGGTTCAGGGACTAAAAACCAAAGCGTACGATAAATCAAATTTTCTATCCTATTCGATTTCCACTTGGTAAATTCTAACGATAACTCGATGGGTTTGTCGGTGTTACACCTTACCTTAACCGATGACATATGAATTATTACCTCTTGCAACTATTAATTATGATAAATGATTTCCCAAAATTTGGTAATATGTGTTTGTATCTGTTTATTATGCCTGAATGTGACAGGAAGTGTAATCTCATCTGATCCAGGAAATTCTGATGTCACCTCTATTGATGACACCTGTATTGTCCCTATGAATATTTCATTACTCTCCCTTGATGATTATGTAAATTCTGCAACTGAATACGCCCGATGTGCAGGTAAAGAAGCAGCGGTTGAGTTATTCAATGATCCATCAGGTCCTTTCACTTATGATGACCTGTATATCTTTGCCTGCTCAGCAGATGGTATTACGATTGCCCATCCCTTTGATAGGGAATTACTCAATGCAAACTGGATGAACCTTACTGATGATAATGGAGTCGGGATAAAAAAGACAGAAATATCTCTTGCACAACAGGGGGGAGGACGATTTTATTATATGTGGAATATCCCTGGCCAGAATGAAACACCTCATCTGAAACTGAGTCAGATAGAACCGGTTAATGATGACTGGTATATCGGTGGTGGCATCTATCTTTTAAACCAGACTGCCAAATTCACTGATGAGGATCGTAATAAACTGGTCTCATTTGTTACACAAGCACGCGATTATGCACAAGAATATGGATTTGATGCAGCAACAGCAGAATTTAGTAATCCACAAGGTGATTTTATTGATGGACAACTCTATATCTATGCGTACGATAGGAATGGTGTGACAGTTGCCCACCCGTTTCAGCCTGAACTCATCGGTACTGACAGGATAGGATTTGCTGACACAAACGGGGTTGAACTCATTAGGAATCTCAGAGATGTTGCATTCGACTGGGGAGGGGGATTTACGTATTTTATGTATGTCAATCCGAACGAGAATAATATGATGGAGTTGAAACTGGGGTATGTTCTGCCGGTTGATGAGAATTGGTTTGTGGGATCTGGTATTTACCAAAACCAGACAGATCTAAATTAGCATCAAGACTCTCTCACAGATTTTTCCTGAAAAATAACAATTTAGCAGTTTTCTTTTTGCTGGTGTAATAGTTTTTATTCATATCAGATCCTGGTTGTTCTGGACCTGACCTAAAAAGTTGGAACACACTATAATTTTTAATATAAGCAAATAATTATGCATCACTACATTAAAGTCTACATTTCTCATTTTCTGTAGCGTGTTCATTCACTCCCTATAAGAATTTCAAATTGAGGTGATTATTAGATAATCATCCCATATGAAAACCTGATGTAGCATGCACCATTCATTTCTATCTACCAAAAACAAAGTAAAAAATCAGGTTTGATTGAGCACATATCATAAAAGTATCATACCAATCATTGGAACCGTAATACAGCATAACAGGGTGGAGATAAAGACCCCTTTTGATGCTATCTCTGCATCTACTCCGTATTCTTCTGCCAGAAGAACTGTATTTGCTGCAACCGGCATTGCTGCAAGCATTACCGTGACACCGATGATGAGGGAGTCGCTGATAAATTGGCGGATTATCAGAAAAAGGCACAGTGGTATAATAACCAGGCGGAATGCAGATATGAAATATATCCGTATATCTCCAACCATTGCAGAAAGTGGGAGTGTTGCGAGGAGTGCTCCAATCACTACCATTGCAAGGGGGGAAGTTGTTGATCCAAGCACCTGAAAAGCATCTGAAAACGGCGAAGGAATTTGCAGATTTAATAGAAAGAGAATAAGCCCGGTGACTGATGCAATAAAACCCGGATTAATTATCTTCCTAATATTAACGTTTATCCCGATGTCTGGTCTGAGCATTAGTACACCAATAGTAAAGACCAAAAATCCAAACGGAAGGTTAACGAGTGAGACATAAAAAAGTGATTCTGGTCCGAAGAGTGCTTCACAGACAGGGTACCCCATGAATCCGAGGTTTGAGAAGAAGAGCATAAACCGGAATACTCCCTGTTCATAAGACGAACCCCCAAGAAATCGGGGAATAATCAGAGCACAAGATAAAGAAATTCCGTACAGTATTCCTTCGATAGAGAATATTGTCACCATATCAGAGACAAGGGCTGGTGATATTGGTATTTGCATGCTACTGATAATGAGACAGGGAAGTGTGACATTAACTAGCAGACTAGTCAGGCCGGTTACTCCATGACGATCAATGATATGGAGCCGAAAAACGAGAAATCCAATAGCCATAAGAATTAAAAGAGTGCCAATACTCTTTGCAATCAGGATGAAATCCATTCTGTTCTCCCATAGTTTCTTTGGAAATTTAAATAAAGTGATTGAAAAGATATAATATCACATTCAGGAGACAATCAAACAAATACAAAAAATCGATAGATCTGAAAAGTTAGGTAAAATAGAAGTTGCCCCAAATGCTTGGTTACATAATACCTGAATAGCGCAAATTGATCACTACGCCGGTCTGACCCTTCCAACAAAGAGAG
>CAYRYR010000177.1:0-3328 GCA_964428385.1 uncultured Methanoregulaceae archaeon | reverse complement strand
ATGTTGTACCCTGCCTACTTTTTTATTAAGATCGGTAGCATACTAGTAACTGTGAATGTAAGGTATGAATTCTCTACCGTCTCCTAAACATTTTATTGATTACTATGATAACGGTCTTGCATGTCGATGATGAACCAGTTTTATCAGATATTACTAAATTATCACTTGAACGAAGTGGTAAATATTGCGTTGAGTCGGTAAATTCAGCTCGGGAAGCGTTAGACCTGATTCAAAACGGAGGATATGAATGCATCATTTCAGACTATGAAATGCCTGAAATGGATGGTTTAGAACTTTTAAAGGCAGTTAAATCCACAAATCCAGATATTCCCTTTATCCTTTTTAGCGGAAGAGGTCGTGAATCAGTTATAATTGAAGCTCTGAATAACGGAGCTGATTTTTATCTGCAGAAAGGTGGAGAACCAAAATCACAGTTTGTTGAACTTGAACATAAAATTTCATATGCAATTGAACAACATAATACCAAATTAGCGTTAAAACGAAGAGATGCAATATTAGAAGCTGTTAGTCTTGCAGCCAATCTTGTCCTGACCAGTCCGGAATTTACCAGCACAGTTCATGAAATATTAACATTATTTGGTCTTGCTACCGAGATGGACAGGGTATACATATTTCAGTGCTTTGATGCTACAGATATCACCGGAGTCTTCTTTGATTCACTTCCAAAATGGTGCCGGCCGGGTATCCCTGAGAAAAAATCAGAAAATCTAGCTCAACGAACCTATCTCCAGGAAATAATCAGTTATCATCATTCTCATTTTAATAAAGGTAAACCGATAACCGGATCTGTCGTTGAGATGGATCCTTTCATCAGGGATATGCTCATTGTTGAGAATATTAAATCAATCGGTCTTTTCCCTATCTTTGTCGAACAACGATTATGGGGATGTATTGGATTTGAGGATTTACTTACAGAACGGGAATGGAGAGACGTTGAAATAGATGCAATTTTTGCCGGGGCCGGTATTATTGGTTCAGCACTCACCCAGCAGATGATGCACACCCATCTCTCAAAGAGTCATGCAGAATACAAAAAACTGTATACAATGGTCAGACTGATGTGTGATACTGTGCCTGATATGATCTGGGCTAAAGATCTGGAAAACCGCTATATTTTTGCGAATAAATCAGTCTGTCAAAACTTACTCTGCGTTGATACAATAGATGAACCAATCGGGAAGACAAACTCTTTTTTTGTTCAACAACACCTACAGGATAAACCTGATGATGCACAATGGCATACTCTGGGAGATATCAGCACCAATTCCGATTTTATTGTTTTACAATCTAAAAAGACAGAACGATTTGAAGAGATTGGTACGGTAAAGGGCAGAAAACTTCATTTAGATGTCATTAAGACTCCGTTATGTAATGAATACGGTGAGATGATTGGAACGGTAGGGTGTGCCCGTGATATTACAGAAGAACAGATTAATTTTTCCTATATGATACAACAGAATTCCAGGTATGAGAGTATTTTTCATAAAATCCATATCGGCCTGATAATTTGCAGAACTAATGGGGCAATAATCGATCTGAATAAGCGGGCTGTTGATATTTTGTTCTCAGGAAAAAATCCTGCATCAGGTACCATCTTTTATACCGTGCCAGCGTGTGTAACAACCGGACTTGACATTATTTTTTCTGATGTATTGGTCAATAAAAAAGTACAACAGGGTGCTATCGTAATTGAGAATGAAGAACAAATAAAAAAGATCTATTATGAGTTTATTCTGGTTCAGAATTCTGAAGAAACTATTCAGGAAGTCCTTATCTTTCTTGATGAGCATTACCAGATATAATCCCTTTTTTACCAATGCCGGATTTCCCAAAGTATACACACGAATCTCCATCATTCTTTTTTTGAGAATCGATGGTATAAGACTTTAAAATTCTATAGGGAAAAACCCGATTCATCTCGTGTATATCAATATCTGATATATATCGGAATGCCTGACTATAATGGAAAATATCCAGCTCGTATTGATACCTTCATACGCTATGTCCTGGGGTTTATACGTATCACATCCTGATTGGAAAAAACTTTTTTGATACTTTCAACAGGTATGATGTAAGAGGAAAGACAACAGCAGGAGTAATGATAATTTAACCATTTCTGAAAAAAAGGTCTTATGATATTATTTCAAAAAGTATTGTAAGATTTTTATTCATAACTTACAGAAGGGAAACCAGATCGCGAAGAACAGCTTCTGGATCCTGTGACTTGACAACACTTGACGCAAGAAGAACACCATCAGTACCGAGATCAATCGCTGTTCTGACACACTTTCCTGAGTTTATGCCAGCCCCGGTCAGGAGACGAACGGCATCATTTGATTTTCTGACGGCTTCTACCGAATCAGTAATAATTTCCGGATTCGCCTGTGAGACAGATATAGAGCCCCCAATTAATTCAGGAGGTTCAATAGCAACATAATCAGGTCCAAGAACTGAAAGTGCTGCCGAAGTTGCAACATTATTTGAACAGACAACAGATGTTAAATTTTCACTTCGTAATGATCTGATACAGAAATCAATATCTGCTACCGTTTGACGATACTCGGAATGGTTCACAAGTGAGCCTGTTGCACCTGCAATTTTAAGTGCACGGGCTGAAATTCTTCCGGTACTGGCTCCTGGTTCAATTGGATCAACATGCTGGGCAAACACTTCCAGATCATAATGATGACGCATCGGATGAATATCCATATACATAGGAGCTATGCACATGGTCACTCCGGTTTCTTCTCCTATCTCTTCCGCCGCCACCGCGATTCGTTGTGCTTCATGCCCAATTGCCTCACGATACGCCTTAAGATTAATCAGAATAATTGGTGCTTTCATATCATCACTGCATTACTATAATCACTCACCCATAATCAACTATCGGCTGTACCACAGATTGTGACAAAAAATATCAGAGGGTTCTTTGGCTCTGTCTGAAAAGTAAGTGGTACCATACCATCATGTTCAGGCAGGATGTAATTACAAGACATTCTGACTTTCATATTGACAACGTTCCATCTCGCTGTAAGAATTCAAACCGCAGAGAACGTAAAGGAACATAGAGAACGGAGAAAAAGGGCAAAATAATCAAGTGATTATACCTTGACTATTCCAGATCACGAAGAAGGTGTCCGAGAACTTCAGGTTTCCCGTAACTTCTAAATAGGGAGCCTTTTATGTGCATTAATTTACAAATGAACGTCAAACCAAATTATAAAAATAGTGATCTGCCATTCTCGGACAGCCGGCGCTGTCGATTTTTCAAGTGATATGAAATAGTCATGTTAGAATCACTTTCGTT
>CAYRYR010000176.1:0-3373 GCA_964428385.1 uncultured Methanoregulaceae archaeon | reverse complement strand
AATTGTATCTATGTCCATATTTTATATAGGGTCTACTTAACCTTATAATGATCGACTAATTTTTTTACACAGACTAACTTATTATTCAGGATTATTTTTTATTTTTTTCCGATCTTTTAAAAATCTGCACAATTGTGCTAGTATAAGTAAATACGCTATATTCCGACTCTTTTTCCTGATCTCTCCTATGTATATTTCATATTATCTGCATTTGCAGGGGATTTTCCATTTCTATCAAATTATTTTAGATGAATCGTCATATCTGGCATGATTTGTCCACAGACGAAACTGTAAAAACGTGCAATCTTTTCCAGTTCTTTTTTTAAAACCCCTGCTATTTCCAAATTTAATAAAATTTCCTAATTTTGAATGTAAAATATCGCTCCAATACAAAGGTTATCTGCACATTTTTAGTCTAATTTAAAGGCGTTATATAATGGAAAGAAATTTAGTATGCTGATGTTGTTATCAATTTTTTTATGCCTGGAATTTGTGCAGATCTTTCTCTGCATTTTCTGTTAAAGTGCCTGATTTCTTGGTTAAAAAATAATATATTGAAAAATCATATTGATTCTCTCTTAATTTTTGATACTACTGCATTTTTTTGCAATTGGAAATTTTTGACCTTTATTTGGACTGTACGATAGGAGAAACGATTTTTTTCCAGATTTCTTTCTGATTAAGATTAACTCATAATTACTTCAGAATTTTTTATTAATTGCACAAAAAGAAAAGAGAACATGATTCATTATTCTCCTCCTGTTTTTTCTCTTGAAGATCTTATGAAAAAAAAAGCATTGACCTTTTTGCTAAGTAGTGTTATTCTTCTCACCCTTATCCTCGTCCCGGTAACCGCAGATGACACGATCTCATCTGTAATCCAGGGCATTGACCAGGGTGTCACTTCTTCTGCCAGCAGCTCTGGAACGTCCGGATACTCATCCTTAGGGGAGGTAGGAACTGCATCAGCCACATCTGATAACCCATCACCTGGGCCAGAGACTGGGAGTTCTTCACCGGGAACTGATGCCAGTATTTCAGATTCTTCTTCAATATCTTCCGATACTGGTACTGGTAACCCGGGTGATGGCCAGACAGAATCAGTAGCCGGATGTGATAGTTCCGGAAGTACAGATGACTCTTCCCAATTACCAACGACCGGTGAGGATTCGTCATCTTTTACTGTTTCCTCCCTCGTAAGTGAGGAGCAGGAGGCCAGTGGGTTGGGTGAGACACCAGATTCTTCAGGTTCTTCTGATAGCATAGATGGGGAAGGAGAGAATCCTCTCCTTACCGGAGAAGAGGAGACACCTGAATCTTTTCATGATAATACCGGTATAGAACCGGGAGATTATGCAGAGGACGATATGAGCAGCGGTTCCGATGATTCTACTCTTTCAGATACAGTACCGGAAGATAAGGGAGAACCAGCAGGTGATGAAGAAGAAGATATCCCCGCTGTAGGAGAGGAGTCTTTAGAGATATTGGAAGAAGTGTCAGTACCTTCTGAACAGGATAGCGGTACCGTGACCACTTCAGGAGGGAATCTTGAGGTTCTTGCCGATACAACCATGCTGACCGCAGAAATTCCAGAGATTTCAGGAGAGACGGTGGGCGAGCAGATCGTATCCCTGTGCGGTGAGGAGGAGACATCCGGGTACTGGGGCGATCATGTAATAGATTTTGCAAGTTACGATCCTAAAACGGCCGATACAACTCCGTCTGCCACGAATGTCAACCTGAAATACAGCGATGCATATGGTTTTGGGTGGGTAGATGCCAGCACTGCCGGTGATAAATCAGACGATTACTACCAGATTGGGACGGGTACCGGATCGTTTGAAACGACATGGGGAACTATATTTTCCATCCTGACTGACATCACCACAACCGCCAGTTATGCCATCAGGATATATGCGACCGACCTCCTGATTGAGGGGAACGGCAACACGGTTGAGAGTGCGGATACCGGGATCTCGGTTGCACATTACATATCCAGCCCGGACCAGACGGGAAGCGGAATTACCATTCAGAATACGGACTTTTCTGGAACGAACGGGATTTCCGGAGATGTCATGGACGGTACAGACGGGGGATCCCTCACGATATCAGGCTGTACCTTTGACAACTCCTTTTACGCCATAGTAGTGTCTGCTGAAGGTGCTGACGCTACAAATAACGGTGATCCGGGTGGGGACGGCGGATCAGTCACCGTGCAAAATTCCGTTATTACCTCCGGAATACTTGACGTCGATGTCAGCGGAGGAGAGACCACCGGATACGGAAATTCTGGTAGTAACGGGTCTAACGAACCCGGCGGTAATGGCGAGGCCGGGGGGAACGGTGGCTCAGGCGGAACGATTACCCTTGACACTATCGGGAGCTCAGGCAATATCCAGCTGGATGCAAACGGCATGGACGGGAGTTCAGGTGGTTCCGGGGGGAACGGGGATGTTGGTTCATCATCACCTTCCGGATATGATGGAGGAGACGGGGCTATTGGAGGAAACGGAGGAAATGGGGGAACAATAACCGTCAAAAACACGGAAACAACCAGTTACTTAGATGTATCGGCCAGAGGAGGAAACGGAGGCGAAGGTGGCTATGGAGGAGCCGGGGGAGATGGTACTTTTGGAGGAACTGCCGGGAGCGGCGGTGATGGGAAGAACGGGGGAACCGGAGGAGATGGAGGCAGAATTACCTTTGAGTCAGTTGAGGTGACCGCCAATAACCTGTATCTTGATATCGATGGAGGGACCGGCGGGAACGGGGGGCATAGCGGGTACGCAGGAAACATGCACTCAGGTGCTTCTTCTGGTTCCGTCGGGAACAGCGGGACCGGGGGTACAGGCGGTGCCGCCAGAACGCTCTCCGGTACAACCGTGTCCGCGGACCAGGTTTCCATATCTGCAGACGGCGGGAGCGGAGGAAACGGAGGTCTTGGAAGAACCGGCAGTTCCTTACTAGACGGGGCAGTTGATTGGGGTGGTGCAGGTGGAAACGGTGGAAACGGGGGAGACGGCAAGACAGGGGGATCAGTGACCCTGTCCGGTCTTACTGCCGACCAGGTAACCATCGGTTCATCCGGGGGAAGAGGCGGGAACGGAGGAGATGCAGGAGACGGAGGGTCTGGTGCTTCCATCCAGGGAGGAGCAGGAGGAGACGGAGGAAATGGCGGAGACGGGGCAGACGGAGGGACCACAACTATCACCTCAAGCACCCTTACCACCAGCACGATCCTCACCGCAAACGGGAAAGACGGAGGAAATGGAGGGACCCGAGGGACAGGCGGAACCGGGTTTACACCTGGAAGTGACGGAAGCGTCGGATCCTCCGGGGCAGGTGGAAATGGGGGATCGATAGAGTTCTCTTC
>CAYRYR010000175.1:0-3501 GCA_964428385.1 uncultured Methanoregulaceae archaeon | reverse complement strand
AAAAATTCATATGGAGTACTTTCCTGGTGGGATTATGGTCACTGGATAATGTTCCTTTCAAAACGAATTCCTATCACCAATCCATTTCAGAAAAGTGCTGATCATGTCGCAACATTCTTTACCCGCACATCAGAACCTGATGCTGAATTTTATGCTGACCTGTACGGAGGGAGATATATTATCACTGATTATCGAACTGCAACAGATGTCTTTTCCGGAGTCGTACAATGG
Source organism: uncultured Methanoregulaceae archaeon (assembly GCA_964428385.1). Taxonomy (GTDB): domain Archaea; phylum Halobacteriota; class Methanomicrobia; order Methanomicrobiales; family Methanospirillaceae; genus JAFGOM01. The sequence goes on along the minus strand of CAYRYR010000175.1, from coordinate 3,270 downwards.
GCATCTTTGAATCAACAAAATGAAGATTACCAGAAAATACTGTATCTGGAAAAATCACCAGGAGTCTTTCAGCCAATTATTCACTTACGGCAGCCTTTTTATGAATCAATGCTTATCAGACTTCATTTCTTTGATGGATCATACACTTTCGGTCAGGGTGGATTATATGTCGAGTCAAAGGGTATGACAACACAATATGATGAAATACCAGTCATTACCAAATCAGTCAATATTGGATCTGATGCAGTAACTGCACTCAAAGAAAAGATGAGTAATCCAGATACAAAAGAACCTGGAGAGATATACTCAATTATCTATCCACACCCGATTGAAGATGTCTCTGCTCTCACCCATTACCGTCTCATATATGAATCTCCGACTAGTCCTGAATCATCAGGGAAGTCCTGGGATGTGAAAGAAGTGAAAATCTTTGAACACGTCGATGGATATATAATTCCTGGAGAAGGAATAATTGAGTTGCCACTTATTACGAATCAGGGAAGGGAGTTTATGTACGTCCAAAAGAGCACAAATAGTACGTTTGTAGTTCCATACTCTACTCAAAATAACCCGTATGATGTTAAATCAACGGGCCCATACCGAATTCGTGAGACTGGAGAGATGTTTGAGGTCAACGAACAGGATATCCATCCTATATCAAAGATTCTATAGAATTATTACTACATTCAATTTTTACCTGAATAGTAAGGGAAAGAGAAAATCACAAGATTCTATCCTGATATATCAGTGTTTGTGTAGATCTATGTGAAATGAATTGTACTCCCATACCAATATGATATCAATTGCTGATATGAAAAACCATAAATTGTTGCAATGACATGACTAACCTGTACTGACGAGTAGAGATATGGCAAAAAAAGAAGAAGAAGATGCAATTAGAGCTGGCGTTTCTGCATGGGAAGAATGGAAGGCTGCCAATCCCAAGTTACGTCCTGATCTGAGAAGAGCCAATCTGTCAGGCCTGTCACTGGAAGGAATAAATTTGAATGGAGCACGCCTCCAGGAAGCTGATTTAGAATATTGTCGTCTGAAAGGTGCTAATTTTGCAGGTGCAGATCTGACACGGGCAAATCTGCAGGGAACAGATCTAACAGAAGCAATCTTTCTGAATGCAAATCTGACTGGAGCTCGTCTTACAAATGCACTTATGACAAGAACTGATATGCGGGGAGCAGACCTGACTGGTGCAGATGTCCGTAATGTCAGACGGGATCGGGTCGGCCGGTCAAAATATTAAAAGGGCTGAATCCTTCAGGAGATAATTCCATACTCAGTGCTACGCTGTTGTAACGTGCGATTCAGTTCATGAACCATGTGTTCCATCTCTTCAGGTTCCAGACACGATTCCATGGCTAAACCTGCTTCACTGGTTACTGCATCCTGAAACATGGTTCCTGATAGATCATTTGCACCAACACATAATGCAATCTGTGTTATTTTTCTTCCAAGTTTCGGCCAGGATATCTGGATATTATCAAAATTATCAAGAAAAAGACGTGCTACCGCCGTTGTTACAAGGTCATCCATACCAGATGGACCAAACCTGATTACTCCTTCCTGACATAAAGGGGTATTGGCATGAACATACGAAAGGAGTACCATCTCAGTAAACCCCTGAGTATCATCCTGAATGGATCTGATAAGATTCAGATGATGTGCCCTATCCTCCATACGCTCAACAGAACCATACATTATTGTGGCAGATGTTAAGAGACCTTTTGCGTGTGCCAATCTGATTATCTCTTCCCAACGGGCTGAAGAGACCTTTGCCGGACAGATGACTTTTCGAACATCATCTACAAGAATCTCTGCTGCAGTACCCTGCATTGTTCCAAGTCCTCCATCTTTCAGTGCATCAAGGACTTCAGATAACGACAACTGTCCTTGTCGTACAATCCAGTCAATCTCATCAGGAGAAAAAGCATGGATATGAACATCGGGATATATATCATGAACCCAGCGTAAAAAAGCGAGATAATGAGATAATGTAAAGTCAGGATGAACACCAGACAGGAGACAGATTTCTGTGGCTCCATATTTTTTTGCAGACAGAGTCTGCTGGTAAATCTCTTCTTTGGTAAAGAGATATGCTCCCTGTGCATCTCTTCGTGTACCAAAACCACAAAATTTACAGAGATTTTTACATATATTGGTAATATGGACATTCATATTCCTGACATACGTAACGGTATCACCAACTTTTCTTTTTCGTATTTCATCAGCAGCAGCGAAGATAGAAAATACTTCTGGGCCTCTTACTGATAAAAGGAATGTGGCCTCATTAGGGGTCATGCGCTGACCAGACAGGATATTATGCAGAATAGATTCTACATTCATTCGTTATCTCCGCTTTTTTTGTGACTGTTCCGGTGAACGGGATCTTAAATAGAGCTCATGTAATATCATTATCACAACGACAAAGATAATGACTTCAGTAATATGTAATGGAATATAACCGACATATGGCACTTTAACAAGAGCTTTCCCAATGATCCATTCCTGTCTGACTGGCTCAAGCGGTCCGCCAAGTCCCCGGTAATTATTCCACCCAATCTGATCAATGGTTGGATTGTTATCTCCTTTTGTGATGTACCCTTCATGCTGGGTCGTATATAGTCCCTTTTGTCCTCCAATCGTGACAGGTATCTGTTCACCTGATTCAGCAAAGAAGAGTGCCCGGTGAATTATCGGATGGAGATCCGTGTTTCCATTTGGCCTATAAATGATGACATCTCCCTCCAGGGTGAATTTTTCTTTTCCAGTCGGGGTTCCTGAAAGATAACTGGCAAGGCTGTCATATCTGCTCTCCAGAGCACTATAACGATCAGGTGCAACAACAAGGACAAGATCTCCCACATTCATATGGGGTACCATACTTTCAGACTCAATGGTGACTACTGCAGGCCACGTCCCGCATATGAGTAAAAGAAGAGCAACAACTGCTCCTACAGTAAGTAATACAAATAATATTTCCCGTACAAACGCAATCTTGGGATCATCACTTGATCTAAACCGATGAATTTTAGATAGAATTGTAGTATCCGTATCTGAACCTGTCATAAAAACCAGTATATGTTTCTTAACCATCTGATTAATAACCAGCATATCCTAGTGGTGTTAGGACATCAATAACAGGTTATATAGTCAATCAAAGATTTCAAAACGAAAATAGTAACAAAAGAATAATTCCATTCGTAAACAATAGCAGCGAGGGAGTTTTCCCAAGAACTCTCGTATCTCAGTACAGGC
>CAYRYR010000174.1:0-3546 GCA_964428385.1 uncultured Methanoregulaceae archaeon | reverse complement strand
TATTTATATTTTCGCGAAGTTACGTAACGAGGATCATTTCAATATGAGGTTGCGTCTGATGTCCCATCCGAGTTGTTTTTGCTATTCGTCTTTCAGCCGCTGGAATTCTTTAATCAGGTAGATCTAAAATTCTAATGATATTCAGGATGTGAATTTAAATGCGATATCTTTGTGAGCATAGGTTCCACTATATTGACTGGTTTTTGAGAAGAGGCCAATGGTACCTGTCCGCTCTCTCCATTGTTTTGATGTCAGGGTGAAACTGTTGAGGCCTGCCTGAGTTCTAATCCCATCTAATTCGACGGGATTAAAATCCGGGTTGTTGAGTTCTTCAAATGCCGGGAAATTCTATGGTATTGCGGTTCCTGAGGTCGGAAAACAAGAACGAAAAAGATTCTGATATAATTTCAAAAAAGTCAAGAATTATAGACTATTACTGCATGGTCCCTGTCACACAATGAGCACGACGATATTTATGATAGCTATCAGGTATATGAGAGGATATATCCAGTTTAAGTACTTGTCAATACGAAATGCCAGATCTTCCTGTCCACGAGACTCTAACAGTTTGAGATACACATTGATGACGATAGTCAGGCCGGTCACAAAGAATGTACTGACAATTACCCAGTCCATCACCGTCATATATCCAAGACGGGGAAGATCGTTTGAGATGGTAAAGTTAAATGTGATAAAGAGCAGAAGGTTTGCACCAGCAGTCTGAATACGGTACGTATAATCACGCAGGAAGAAGGGAACCCACGATATCAGGACAATAAAGAGCAACGGGAAGAATATTCTGAAGATATAATAGGTCAGGTGCCGTTTTGCATCATAGGTAAAGACAAATTCAGAACGGGGTCTGACATCAACAATCTCTTCAGTCCTGTTTGTAATGGCAACACTGGTACCAATTATCTCCCACTGTTCTTCTCCAAGCTCTGCACCCATTCCTGAATACCCTGGCAATAGTTCATAATAATACATGCTTTCCGGGTACAGATTTGTAATCCTGGCATGAAATGTCTGAGTATCAAACGGAAACTTCTGAAATTTAAAATTAGGAGCCTGAAAGAGCGTCCAGAACCGCTCATAATATACCGCAGTCCCGTTTGACGAGATAAACACTTTCTGATTCTGTGACCACCGTTTCTCCTGCTGATTATAAAAGATAAAATCAGGCCAGGAAATTTCGTTTTTAGAGGTATATGATAGAAAATCTTCAAAGGGAAGAATCTTGTATGCACAGTTACACGTATCAGGACTGAAGGAAAGGGCAGGATCGTTCCATTGCATAACCAGTGTCCCAACGGCACCATAATTTTCTTCAATCTGATTCACACTGGTTATCTGGTCAATAGTAAGGCCAATTTTGACCGGAACTGCCGTCAAAAAGACATGAGGGCCATATTCGGCGACAGAACCAGAAAGAACACCGGGATCATTGATTCCTCCGATGAGCTCGTAGGAGACATTTCCTTTATAAGGCTGAACACGGGGATCTGGTCTGATGGTCAGATACAACCCGGTCTGATCACTGGTCACCGGAACTGTCAGTGTTGCAGGCCTCGTGCCGTCTGGTTGTCTTGATACTGCAATTGGTTTTCCTGCATAGTCATTGAGAATGAGGAGCGGGGATACATCTCCTCCTTTGGGTGCCAGATAAAAATAAAGTGTATTCCCGGCTGTAACCGGTTCCAGACTGTGCAGGACCTCATCGTCTGTAATGACTTCCTGTACCACTTCTACCGCCGGGGCAGCGTGTGAGAGATACCTGTTTAATACGATGATATCTGTCTGGGAAACAGGAGGAACCCTGTCAGCTGTATCTGTTAGTTCTTCATGCACATTTATCTGAAAGGTACCTGATCCTTTTGTGAGAGGATTAGAAAACAGGACAAGATAATACGTTCCTGATTTGGGAACGTCAAAAATAAGGGAAGATGCGTATCCAAAACCACTGTCATCATCCCACTGTAAAAAAACTGTATTAGCAGCTGCCTTCATCGCTAAAAGATAATTTTCACCGGTATTCACTTGTTTTTCGTATTCTGTGAAGATATCAGTGATGAGATCTCCTCTGCCAACCGGGTAATCAGTGATTCCAATGACCGGATCCAGATCTCCTGTCAGGACTGATGCGTCAATGGTAATATGCTGTCCGTATATCAAATCGGGGAGTGTGAAAAAGACTGGTTTTTCAGGTCCCGCTGAACCGGTAACCGTTTTTTGAGTTGCAATTGTGATACCTGTCTCACTTGTATCTGGTGCACCAGCCGGGATGTCCTGCACTGCCCCTGCTGCAGTCACACCAAAAAATAGTATCAGAGTGATGAATAAGACGCAAAGACCTATTTTTATGCCATCCTGGTTGATCTCTCTCATATTCATATCAGTCTCCTGGTATCACATCAGGTAACAGTACCTTGACCGGATAAGCAAAAAAATGTAACCATCTCGTTTTGTGTTTCGTTTTAAAAAAATTCATCATAGTATGTGTTATTGCCTGGATGAGAACAATGATGCAGCCGGGGTCTGAAAGGATGAGAAAGCATCTGTTTTAAGAGGTTACATCGTCTTCAGCTGCCGCAATACCAAAAATGCGACTTTGTCTGATAAACTAGTGATACAATACCATCCTGTTCCAGCCCTATAACATAATGGCATTCTGACTTCCATGATGACAATGTTTATATTATGTTAAGAATTCAGACCGCTGAACATGGAATATGTGTCAGATACGCTGCATGCCTCTGTGATTATATCAGTTCAATTAAAAAATTCCAACCGCAGAGGACGCAGAGGAACGCAAAGAGGGGAACATGTGTCAGATTTTCTGAGAATCTTAACTACTCTTCGGGATTACATCATTTCAATTATCAAACGAATGTCGTTTCAACCGGAAAGATCGATATAAGGAGTAAAAACATGACTATTCCATATCATTTGAAAGTTGACAGAGCCCAAAATACCATTCTTCTATTACTCCGGAAGAGTACCCTTTTACACGATGTCTGGTGATACCGAAGAGAAGGCCGATTGTTCTATAGAAAAGTCAGATAGGATTGTAAACTGGTTCATGCGTCCGTGCTTTTTAAGCCTGACAATTGGTATGCCGTTTTGCATGTTCAAGCTCTTATTTGGGATAACAGCAGTCAGGATAGCAACTGGTGAGAACTGGCCGCTCCTTGTCAGCGGCTGGATAATTATCGGATGGGCAGGAGTGGATCTTGCCATGAATCTAGCCAGGTGTGGTCTTGATATAACGGGCAGGTCTGCACCTGTTGAGTACTGTATAATTGCACAGGCAGGAAGGATTTTTAAAATGCCTTATGTGTTTCTAGCCCTTGATACGTTTTTTTCGTTTGTTATCATCTGTTTCATGCTCTGGTCAGGATGGATAACTGAACTTACAAAATGGGAGGCATATGTCTGGTATGCTGCAACGACATTAAACCTTATCAGTCTCTCAGTAGTATCGCTGTATACTGAGATTCGGCGGATATAGATAGGGTGTACAACCACTACCTCAGGTCTGACTTTGAT
>CAYRYR010000173.1:0-3547 GCA_964428385.1 uncultured Methanoregulaceae archaeon | reverse complement strand
CGTTACAGGCAGCAATTCAGAGAAGTATAGGTGACACGCGAGATGCTAAAGGGGTTACAAAAAAGAGATTTATCGGACAGCGGGACTGATCCTGCCTGAGTGAGGGCCAGAGTGGTTGTACTGCCCGGGTATATTTCAGTTAGAATCGAGGCAGTGATTATCACAATTAAGAGGTAATTTAATGAATTTAGGATGAAAGAGAGCCTAATTCCATCACAATCCTTGACGTTTCCTGACGGGATAGATAATCAATGGGAGACCAGAGACGAATGGGAAACGTCCAGGAATTCGTTTGTAAATTCTCTCTAATAATTACAGGTTTCACTCATTTTTTACATAAATAAAAACGGGAATAGTTATTTGCTACGATAACTCAATAGTATATTGGTAAGATATTCATATGGTTCATGCAGTACGACAGCGGGTTAAGGTCCAGCCTGATGGCTCCATTCAGGTATATGTTCCCGAATTTAAAGTCGGAACCCTGGCAGAAGTTATCATTCTTGAAACATCAGATCAGGTTTTTGCTAATACTCTTTCGGGGATAATTGGGAAGGGTAAAGGATGCTTTAAAAATGCAGAAGAAGCAGATGCATTTATTTTACGTGAGCGTAGCTCATGGGAATAATTGATGTTATTTCAGGATCACGTCTTTATCTTGATACGAATATCTTCATCTATGCTTTGGAAGCATATCCTGAATACCAATCATTTCTCACGATACTTTTTGCTTCAATTGATACCGGACAATACACTGCAATCACAAGTGAACTTACCCTGGCAGAAGTCCTAATAAAACCGATGATGAATAATAATCAAGACATTCAACAAATTTATGAAGAAACCATACAATCTTCATTGTCACTGACTGTCGTTCCTATTGATCGTCAAACTCTGGTTGAAGCAGCCAGGATTCGAGCTGAATCAGATGCAATACATCTCCCAGATGCTATTCATCTTGCAACGGCTCGTATTCATTGTTGTTCTTCTTTTCTGACGAATGATAAAAGATTAAAAGCCTTTTCTGGAATCTCAATTTGTATTATCTCTGATGTAGTTGATTGAGAAACTGTAATAAATAACTAATTAATATGAGGGATCCAGACCTGTAAACCCAAATAGAAAACCCCATGAGGCAGGGCCTCCAACCGGACCTATGAAAATCGACAATTCAGCGTCCTTTTTTACTGATATCGGGATTTTCATGCAAAAAATACTATGTTTCGTAAACATTTTGTTACCGCGGCTATTCCCGGGTTTGATACTTTTTTCACCAAAAATGCCTACTCGTACCTGATTTCCACACTTCCATTATCCCCGACGGTGACGGTAAACGTCACCGGTTTACCTGCAGGAACCCGGACTTCTTCACCAGTAAGGGGATCGGTCTGGACCATGTATGGCTGGAACGAGTACTCGTAGACACCCGGTTCAGAGGGTATCTCAAAGGGAAGCGTTACCTCGTCAAATGAACCGTTCGAAACAGTTGCCGTAAACTCACCGACGGCTGCAGCCGCCTCGTTTGCCGGGACAAATACAAAAAGAGCTCCGTCTGGCAAAAGAACCGATCCAACCTGTTCAAGCATAAGAGTAAGGGTAATGGGACTTCCCGGAACGGCACCTGGGGAAAGCGTGATGGAGACAATCACAATATGGATGAGATCCGGCGGGATGATGCTATCGGCCGGTGCGACAAGGGCATCTCCATTTCTATTTGGACCCGGGTGTGGGTACCTGACAAGGGGAGCAGTATCAAAGACCCCGGATCCCGTAACGACCTCGTAGTCCTCTGTTTTACTGTACCCATCCGGGTCATACCGTGCATCAGACCAACCGGTTCCAGAGGGGTTACTCCAATAATTACCTGCAATATTCGGGCCGCCCATCACGTTTGTTCCGGGTGTCAGGCCTGCCGGGTTGTTCCAGAGGAAATTGCCGGGATCGCCGGCACCTCCGACATTCACTGCGTTTGCAAGGTAGTTATTGTAGATAGAATTACCAGCGCCAACCCCGACTTCATCGAGAATTTCGATTCCCATATCCGTATTACCAGCGATATAATTGCCGGTGATAGAGGTACCAATGACATTGTCTCTTATTCCGATACCGGCTGCATTCCCGGTCACAGTATTGCCGGTGATGGTGGCTCCATCGCCAAAAGAACCCAGTCCTCCGTCACTCCCGGTCACGGTATTACCGGTAATGGTGACTCCGTCACCTTCTGAATAGATGCCGTCATAATTATCAGATACAGTATTGTCAGTAATGAAGACCGAGGCACCATATGAATCAATGCCATAATTATTATCTTGTACAATGTTATCGGTGATGATGGCTCCGTCTCCTTCTGTCCAGATGCCAGCATCATTTTCAGTTGCGGTGTTGCCGGTAATGAGAGCCGAAACACCATCTGAATAAATACCCTCATAATTGTTCCTTACAGTGTTGCCGGCGATGATGGCTCGGTCTCCTTCTGAATAGATGCCTTCCGTATTCCACTCTGCTGTGTTGTCGGTGATGGTAGCATCATCACCTCCCGAATAGATACCATCATTGAGATTATCATATGCGGTGTTGTCGGTGATGGTGGCTCCGTCTCCTTCTGATGCGATACCGTCCAGATTCAAAAAGACGGAGTTGTCTGTGATGGTAGCGTCATCACCTCCCGAATATATACCCACACCATTCCATACCGCTATATTGCCGGTAATCATGGCATATCTGCCTTCTGACCAGATTCCATAGGTATTATCCGTAACCGTGGTTCCGGTGATAGTGGTGGTAACACCTCCCGACCAGATGCCGGAACTTTCTGTTCCATCAAATTCCGATACAGAATCGATATTCTGTACGGTTACTCCATCACCGGTAATAGAGATTCCATCTACATAGTCGGCACCGGTACCGGTAATGCCATGCAAATCCCCGTCGAGGATTACATTGGATGCCGATATTTGTATTGCAAAATTGTGGATTGCAACATCCCCTGCTGCAGCATTCGAGGTAAGATCAGAGGTGAGATGATACGTTCCTGATTGTGTTACCCTAATGGTACCGCCGCTATAATCACCGGTAAAGGTATAATCTGCACCAGTATATCCCGCAACGAGTGCCGTTGAACCGGGGGGTGGAGCCGATACACTCACAATAGCAAGTGTACGGGTTCCTTCCGGTAAATACTCATCAGAACCATCGGATATGCCGGAATCGTCCTCTGGATCTGTTAATACCAGGACCGGGATGATAGTTGTGATATAGACAGGGTCCGATCCCCCTGCGTCAGCAGACCCTTCAATACCGGTATCAACAATTAGTTCTTCGACAGAATCAGCATCAACAGACCCTTCAATGCCAGTATCAACAATTAGTTCTTCGACAGAATCAGCATCAACAGACCCTTCAATACCGGTATCAACAATTAGTTCTTCGAAAGAATCAGCGTCAACAGACCCTTCAATACCGGTATCAACAATTAATTCTCCGACAGAATCAGCGTCACCAATACCATCGTCTCCGGTTCCTGGTGAACTGCTCTCCTGAAAGGGTG
>CAYRYR010000172.1:0-3767 GCA_964428385.1 uncultured Methanoregulaceae archaeon | reverse complement strand
CACGTACAGTTCTTGGAAGACGGGGAGGGAGCAATCCCTCCTTGTTATTCGACTTATAGATATTACTTTAGAATTCCAAACCGCAGAGGACGCAGAGGAACGCAGAGAGGGGAACAAAAGTGTCAGATATTCTAAACCTCACTTTCCCCCTGTGGTTACATCATTTCAATCATCGCCCGAATGTCGTTTCAACTGGAAAAATCTATGTAAAGGGTGAAAACATGACTGGCAATATCACTTGAAAAATCGACAGAACCTTCAGGCAGAGATAATATCTTTTCGTTTATATTTTTTCTCCAGGAACAAAGAGAGGTGAGAAGGATTCAATAATGAGGTAGACAAATGTTACAGACAACCAAACCGGAGAGACACTGATATGGGAACATTCATTCAGGACGCTGGGATATTAATGGAAACATCAATAAAGAGTCAAACTCCCATCATTGGGGCAAATAGGACGCGGAAATCCGGAGATCTTCAGGTAGTCGAGTTTATCCTCGGGACAAAACTTTTTGCAATTAACCTTTTTGATACAAAAGAGGTAATCAACCAGCCTGATATTACACCCCTTCCCGATGCACCGCAATATATCAGGGGAATTATCGATCTTCGAGGTGTGATAACAACCATTGTAGACTTAAAGAATCTGATGAATATCACCGCTGATGCGACAGAAGATCACAAGTCACGAGTTATCATTTTAGACTCAGCCATTTCGCGTAAAGTCATTGGTGTTCTTGTTGATGATGTCCAGTCTGTCTCGACCTATTCTGAAGATAACGTAAATCGGGATGAGGGTGAAGGGAGTGGTGCCAGAACGAGGCTTGGAATAATTCGTAAAAGTGGTAAAGATGGAGAAAAGGAAGGATCTGAGCTCGTTATTCTGGTTGATATTGAAGGGATTGTCAGGCGTATTGAGTCATCACTCTGAATTGTTGGTTTGGTGATTTACAATCAATATCTTTTTTTTCCTGATTTCAGAAAGCATCTCTGGTATAGCAAATCTGTCTTCTATCCACATCCTTGATTGATACCGAGGTGGAATAAGCTCATACCATGGATGGTATGCTTCTGTCAGGAAAGGAATGCAGGAGAGTATTTCTTCTGGCTTCATGGAGGATATCGACAGGAAAATTGTTGCAATGTCTCCCGCCTGGTGTGCCAGTGGTCCCCTTATGACCAGGTAGAGATCTCTGTATGTCACAGACATATCTGGTCCGGCGAGGTTCTGAATGCATGCTGCGATTATCTGGTTCCACCGGTAACCCAGGAATGAATAGATATATGCCGATTTTTTATCATGGCTGATGACTATTGTATCTTCTGCTATCCCGTCAGGAAATCCTCTGCAGAAGTCCTGTAAGATACCAGCCATACCTCCGTCCTGTACAAGATGACTACCCCCCTTTTCTATAATCCTTTGTATCCCTTTTGCAATGAGTGAGGACGAGAAGAAAGTTGTCCCACTCCAGAAACTGAGTGCTCCTTCTCCCATTGCATCTTCTGCCGGGATGAGTTGTACTGTCATTCGCTCAAAATCGGTGCTGATTATCTTCCATACTGTACCGCCAAGCAAAATGGCACGTGTCTTATGAGCAGCTCTGATGAGTAATGGATCAACAGATCCTATCTCTTCTCCACTTGTATCATAGGCAGTATAGAGTGATCCCCTTGCTATGGTTGAGTACAGGCTTCCTCTTGAATAGTTATCCTGACTTGTTTCAAATTGGGAACCTGTCATGAGAAGATCGCCGTCTTTTGTTACAAATCCTTCTTTAATCAGATATGATATGATATCTTCTATCTCTTCATCCGGAATGTTATGAAATACCGAGAGGTTCTGTATAAACCAGATGATACGATGAAGTGGAGCACGGCTGGTATGCAGAAGAAACAGAAGTATCTGCTGAACCAGAACCTGGTAAGGAGCAGTAAGCGGTACAATATCTTCGAGCTCATGGTTTTCTGCACAAGTAATGACAGCCACTGTCTGTGCAAGCTCGTATGAATTCTTTACAATAAATGCCATTGTAGGAGTTGTACCCCGTCTTCCGGTCCTTCCAAGACGCTGGATACATGAGGATACCTGGCGGGGGGATCCAACCTGAATAACCATCTCAAGCGGGCCGATGTCAATACCCAGCTCCATGGTGCTTGTACAAACCAGACAGACCGGTGTGCCTGAAACGAGCATCTGTTCCGCTTCATGTCTGGTGTCTGCTGCAAGTGATGCATGATGGATGTAGACACACGGAAGATAGTTTTTTAATGCAGATGTCATCTGTTCTGCACGGGTTCTGCTTTCAACAAAGACGAGTACCTGTTTTCCTGCTGCCAGATATGCTATACGGGAAGGAATAACGCTCTCATCACAGAGAGAGAAGATAATCTGTTTTGGTGCCGGGGGAGTGGGAACTGACACAATCTCCACTTCCCTCTCTTGGGGTGAGAGCCATAATGCAACGGTATCTGGATTTCCTATCGTTGCCGAGAGGCCGATTCTCACAACTGCATGACCATTAAGCATATCCAGCCGATCTAACAGGCAACGAAGATGTGTTCCCCGTTCAACAGGAACGAATGTATGAATTTCATCGATGATGATGGCCTGTACTGATCTAAAACAGGACAGAAGTTCTGGTTTATGCATCATCACTTCAAGTGACTCAGGTGTCGTTAAGAGAAACTGTGGGGGGTCATCTGAGAAGGTACGATGCTGTGCTGGTATGTCCCCGTGCCATTTCATGATTGTAAGATGCAAAGATGAGCATATCTTCTGTAACCTATCCTCCATGTCATTAATAAGTGCTTTTTGCGGTGCGATATAGATACAAAAGACACCGTTGCCACCTTTTTTCAGACAGGTGTCAATCACCGGAAGAAAAGCAGCTTCACTCTTGCCCGAAGCGGTCGGTGCCATGATGAGGAGGTCTTTTCCCATACTGTATGCATGATAAGTTTCCTCCTGGATATCCCGAAACGATCGCCATGCCAGTCGTGTCTGGATGACTTCCTGAAGAGAAGGATGAAGACAATGAAATACAGATGGTCTCATTATGGTATCAACGAAAAAAGGTCAGAATTGAAATGTCATCTTCATCTGTTGTTCCAGCTGAGGGCGTGGCAGGGCACCAGCTACCCGGTGGACCAGTTGTCCGTCCATGCAGAAGAAGAGTGTTGGTATGGCATTAATACCAAATTGTGCTGCTATCTGCTGGTTTTCATCAGTATTGCATTTCGCAAAGGTAACTCGTCCGGAATATGCAGCTGCAAGTTCTTCAATAACCGGAGCAACCATCCGGCAGGGTCCGCACCAGGGAGCCCAGAAATCAACAACCAGGTATTTTTCACTGGCGACGATATCAGCAAAGTTCTCCTTAGTCAGAACACGTACCCCTTTTGTCACACTTCTCTCCTCAGTAATTTTTCTTTCAAGTTCACGAAGTCTCCTCTCTCTGATAGCAGCAAGTTCATCATCCATTCTTATTTCTCCATTATGTTCCTGCTGTACTGATGATTATATGGATTGCTGGTACTATAAGGTAATACCGCAGAGAGTCTGGCAGCCTTTGTTGTGCACCTTTACATACCGGCCTCCTGAATGCAGGTCCTATCAGAAGATAATATTCTGAACTATAATCTGCGCTTCCTGGAGACAAAGATAAAAACACCGTTTCTGAAGGTCAGTGGTACTCAATTGAACATGTGTAATATTCTTCTGCAAATCAGATATATCGCAATGCATACGAACATCCGGCAGCAGGTTA
>CAYRYR010000171.1:0-3793 GCA_964428385.1 uncultured Methanoregulaceae archaeon | reverse complement strand
GCGGCATATACCATTACGTTTCCGGTATAAAGTATGATATTTACAATTATATTACGGAAGTATTTCTATGGTGTGAGGGCCAATCACCGTATTACAATTTAAAGTATATATCAATTGTTGAGGATATTTTGGGCTCTGTCTGAAAACCAGGTGATACCATATCATCATCTTCAGGCAGGATGTTTTTACATGATATCCTGATAGTTTCTATATCACGGTAAGAATTCTAACCGCAGAGGGGGGACCCTGTGTCAAATACTTTGTGAAGTTCTGTGATTATATCAGTTCAATCAGAGAAATTCCAACCGCAGAGGACGGAAAAAGAGAACGAAAATAATCAGGTGGTTATAACATGACTGTTCTATATCACTTGATAATCGATAGAGTCAGACAAATTTATTTTGAAATTTCACACCTATCTGTCGGGCTCGTTTAGAGAAATCAGTTCTATTTGATCATATATTGATAAATACTTCAGAATATTATCTATAATAAAATAGAAATTAACAAGAGAACTATATGACAATAAAAATTGAATGTATCTATGAAGGTGATTATATTCGCCCCCTCCAAAGTCTGGACCTTATTCCTGGAGAACATATTACTATTACTATCCGAAGAAAGATTCAGATCCAACCGATAGAACTCTCTCATGTCATATCAGATGAAGAAGTTGAAGAGCTCAGGGAAGAGAGATGGGCATCTTTTTAGATACCTCGTTTCTTATACCTCTTCTGATAAAACATCTAAATACGATAATTGCACAGGAAATTTTATCTGAACTGGAGGAGCCAGGGGTAATCTCTCCAACTGTGATAGATGAAACGATTTTTGTCGGATGTCGTCTCATGGCAAAATGAAAGGGATATCCAAAGCAACAACAGATAAAAGAACTGATTGTAACATCGGGGTACTCTTTTGCAGAAAAATTTCTTGAAAGGACACAAGACTTGTTCATACAACTAACTATAGTTCCTGATACGATAAACATCGAAAGAATATTTGAAAACACAAGAAAGTATCACCTCCTTACTGGTGATGCAATTATCATCAGTACCTGCCAGGAACAAAGAATCGAAGGCATTGCTACTTTTGATTCTGATTTTTCACGAGTTCCTTCTATTCGAATTATCCCGGACAGGGGTTATAGAGATAGGGGAATATAAAATGAGTGAGAGCCGGGAAACATTGAGATCATTATAGTGCCTTGCACACCTCAGAATAACCTCTGTTTCACTACGATTATAAGGAGACGTTCTGCCGGGCACTATCTGTGTGGTGTGTACTACTCCTCTGTCGATCATATTAGGTAGAAAGCTGATACACACCATTTCACCTTGCCAAAGTAATCCATGGGAGATTGGGAACTATTTTTTTTCTGTGCCACAGGAGTACGAACCTGACCTGAACCGGGACTCCGCAGATCATTTATCATCTGTAAAAAAACGAAAAAAATCTGGCAATTACAAACCTTGTCAGCAACGTTATCTCGTTCACCGATGGGGAAAGAGTTGATATAATCATAGAGCAAAAAGAAGGATTAGAACGAAGGTTTCCATGATCGGAATCGGGGAGAAAGATATAGAGCAATTCTTCAGCCTTTGCACAGGTGCCAGGTGTCAGGAAGGGTCACCGGAGGTACAGAATCCTGGCACTCGATTGCAAAAATCTTCCGGTTTCCTTGCTGATCTATTAAATCAAGATTCCGCTGCATAAAAGGAACGTGTTTATGTCCACCTTCCCGATAATGTATAAGAAACAGGTGAGTATATGACTGAAGTACAGGTGATATGAATGCAGTATATTCGGCAATATGCCGTTTTTCTTGTGTTGTTGGTTGTATGCGGATTTCTGCTGTATTCTGTCTATACTGATATTGAGTTAAAAACCATTACAGAGCATAATAATGAGCAAATCGTGCTTGCAAATCAGGCGGCAGCAGGAATTGAACGTTTTTTTACGACGTACAACAGCTCACTCTCGTTTCTTGCACAAAATCGTCATATTATTCGTCTCGACTCAGAAGGTAGGGAACAGATGCGGGAATTTTATACCTGCCATGCAGGTGAGATATCCTCTATTACCCGTGTCGATGAAGATGGCATTATCATCTATACCTACCCGGTTGAGACATCCATAGGGACTAATATTTCATCTCAGTCCCATGTTCGCCAGTTGATTAACACTCATTCTGTTGTAATAAGTGATGTATTCACTTCTGTGCAGGGATTTCGAACCATTGCTTTTCATATGCCGGTCTTTATAGATGGCACCTTTAAGGGCAGTATTGCACTCCTTATACCTTTTGATACTCTTGCAAAGAAAAACCTGGGCACTATCAGGGTTCTTGATTCGGGATATGCCTGGGCTGTCAGCCAAAATGGTGTTGTCCTTTATTCACCGTATCCGGAACAGATTGATACATCCGTCTTTGAAGTCTATATCAATTCACCGACGGTCACGGCTATGGTACTGGAAGCGATGAAGGGATTACAGGGTGCCAGCACGTATACGATTAACGCAGATCCAGTTTTGCACGTGCCATCCCGGAAATTCGAGGCCGTTTATCTGCCGGTAACCATTGAAACCACGCACTGGTCAATCATTATTGCCACCCCGGAAAATGAAATTCTGGGAACGATACAGGGTTCCCGAAATAATATAATTATTATATCAGCAATTCTGGCGATTTCATTGTTGTTTTTCACCTATTATATCAGCCGGGCCCGGGGGATCGTGAAAGAAGAAGAGATACGCAAAAAGGCAGAAGATGACCTTCGGGAAAGTGAAGAGTTCAACCGCAGCCTTGTTGAAAATCTGCCGGATATTATCGCTATCTATGACAGTAATGGAATTGTCCTGTTCGCCAACAAAACTGCGCTAACCATATTGGGTTCTGAATCTTCTCAAGTCATCGGAAAACCAATCCTTTCATTTGTCGCCGACTACCAGCATAGTGATATTGAAAAGAAGATGAGAGCACGATTGTCAGGTGCCAGGTTAGCCCCCTATGAAGTTGATATCAAGACCGGTTGTGGAGAGGTTATCACTGCAATTCTTAAGGCAGTGCCAATCATGTACCGAAAGAAATCTGTTGTGTTGGTACTGATGACGAACATCACTGACCGCAAGCAGGCTGAACTGGAACTTTACAAAGCCCATCACAATCTCGAAGAGAAAGTAAAAGAACGGACAAATCAACTCACTGCTGCAAATCAGGAACTAGAAGCAGAAATTCAGGAGAGAAGAAATGCTCAAGAGGTTATCCAGGAGACCCTGTCACTTCTTCATGCTACCATCGAATCAACAGGTAACGGATTACTGGTGGTGAACACAGCACGAAAAATTACTACCCACAATACACAATTTGCAGAGATGTGGCATCTTTCGGATTCTCTCATCAATTCGCAGGATGACAAACTGGTCATGAATGCTCTCTTCAGAGAGGTGAAAAATCCTGAGGAGTTTGCGGCAACGGTGCATGAGGTATATGCTACCCTGGATCAGGAAACCTCTGGTGTAATTACCTTAGAAGATAACAGGACTTTTGAATGGTACTCAAAACCTCAGAGAATCAGAGATGATATTGTCGGGAGGGTCTGGATTTTTCAGGACATTACTCAAAGAAAGGAGATGGAAGACGCAATTGAGAAGTCGCTTGCCGATAAAGAGATGCTTTTAAAGGAGATCCATCACCGGGTTAAGAATAATATGCAGGTTGTCTCAAGCCTTCTCTTTATGCAGGCGAGAAAGATAAAGGATGAAAAAGTACAGGAAATCCTTTTAGAGAGTC
>CAYRYR010000170.1:0-3793 GCA_964428385.1 uncultured Methanoregulaceae archaeon | reverse complement strand
TATTATCAGACAGCCTCAAAGCCTCTTAATCAATGATACTAATAACTGACCATACGCCTCTATAATCTGTTCATTGTGATAAATTCAGTTATATGGCCAATATATATCCTATTCCTTTATGATGATTATGACTGCGCATTACCTGTGAAGGCATACGAAGATATGGGTGAATGAATCCTTATCCATCTCACCTGCAGCATATCAAATGCGGTAAATATTTCAGAGGCTAACATATGAAAATACATGACAGAATCTAAACCATCCACGAGTTCATCACGGCAGAAGATACGAAGAGCACTACTCATTATCTCCTTTCTTCTCATCCCGGTAACGATCTTCTACGTCTCACCCATTGTTATTATGATGGGAGCAGAAGAGGGTATTGTAACAGGCAGTATGTTGCTTTTTATTCTGCTCTTCTTCCTCTCTCTTTTTGTTGGACGGCTCTGGTGCGGATGGCTGTGCCCGATGGGTGCATGGCAGGAGATCTGCTCGCCGGTCATGAAAAAGACCGTAAAGGAGGGCTGGCGCAACTGGATCAAGTACGGTGTATCTGTTCTCTGGCTTGCTATGATAGGTTTCTCCTTTCTTGGTGCCGGGGGAATCCTCGCTGTCGATCCTTTCTATGGCACGGTAAACGGGATCTCGGTCTCCTCGCTTGATGTCCTGATGATGGTCGTTATCATCTTTGCGATTATCTTTGCCGTTGCGTTTCTTACGGGCAGACGCGGGTTCTGTCATATCCTCTGCCCGATAGCAGGTATCATGGTCGCGGGCCGCAAGTTGAGGAATATCGTTGGCTGGCCTGCTCTTATGCTGAATGCAGATGCAAACCTCTGCATTGACTGCAATGATTGTTCACGGGCATGTCCCATGGGCCTTGATGTGCATGATATGGTCAGGAATGATACCATGGAGAACGCGGACTGCATCCTCTGTGCGAGCTGTGCTGATACCTGTAAAAAGGGAGTTATCAGTTATTCCATTAGAGGAAAATAACCGGTACGGTGAAATAGTAAAACCATCATCAATTCTTTTCAGGTACTATATACTGAGATCTTTGTGTCAGGGTTCGACAGAATTTTTTGAGATGTGAAAACGGTGGTTGCAGGAAACTTCCCGGTCAGATGACTTGCTAAAATTCATGGTGATTGACAAGATCTTCCGATGTTCCCCTTACGAAATGTACCGGGAGCACCCTCGTAAACTGTACATTTTCCTGTTCATTCGGTACCGTAATCAAACGATGTGATAATAACTCGAAGAACCGAATAATATTGAGATTTTCTCTATTTGAGGGTATACCTGGCACTTACATAAGACAGGGAAAAGTCCTTTTATGGTACTACAAATCAGAGCCAGTGAATAGAGGAAGCTCTTTACTGAATAATAGTGAAAATTGTCTGATACGATACCGGGGTTAATACTATGAATACATTCTGGGAGGAGCGTTTCTATGAGGAAGGAAGGATATGGGGCGATACCCCAAGCCGGACTGCGGAGTGTGCGATCACGCTCTTTAAAAAAGCAGGAATACGTAAAGTTCTCATACCAGGGTCAGGCTACGGCCGTAATGCCGAGGCATTTGCCAGGGCAGGTTTTGACGTCACCGGTATAGAGATCTCAGACACAGCCCTTGCTCTTGCCAGTAACAGCTCTTTTGCTATTCGGTATCACCACGGTTCGGTCCTTGATATGCCCTTTGATGATTCGATATATGATGGCATCTATTGCTTCAATGTCCTTCACCTCTTCTTACAGGATGACCGGACGGCATTCCTGCAACGATGCCGGGAGCAACTAAAGGTTGGAGGGGTACTGTTCTTTGCAGTATTCTCTGACCTGGAGCCGAGTTACGGCACCGGCAGGATGGTTGAGGAGAATACCTTTGAGAGTAAACCCGGACGTGAAGTCCACTACTATTCGACCGATGACCTGGTCTCGGAGTTTTGTGGGTTGGAGGTACAGAAAACCGGTATGATAGAGGATCCCGAGGAACATGGCAAAGAAGGCAGGCACATTCACCTGCTCCGGTATATCTATGCGAAAAACTAAGTAGGTTACTATACGACATTACAAAGTCGAGCTGCTCATGCAATGGTTGCGAGATATTCAGGATCTGGGAACGGACATATTATGATGACATGTGAATTGAGAGTCGATGGGCTGATTGTTAATAGAAAAACTTCCCAGAGAGTTTGCCTTAATCTATAACATGCGATCAGCTTGCACGCCTTGGAAAAACCTCCGTTCACTTCGATTATAAGAAGACGTTTTACAGGCTTGTAATGTATTGGGACAAGATGAAACATATTGCCAAATGCGAAATAAGAAGCCTGGTGTTGCAGATTAAAACTAGTCTGAATTGAGCGGTATAGGACGATGAGAAATTTCAATTGCCAGTCAAAATGGAACTAATAGGTAATACGCATACTATTGCATGGCACAAAGTGCTCAATACAAAAAGGGGTCTTAAACCTATGAAAAAAATAAAAATTTTAACTGTGGGTGATATGCAGAATGGCTTTATTCAGGAAGATGGCAATTTGTACATTACCGGTGCCAGGGATATTATTGTCCCGACTAATTATTTTTTAAGCCACGTGAGAGATGGTGTTTTTGATGTTATATTGATAATACTGGACACCCATTTTGCAGAAGAATATAGCCTGACTGAAGAGAGCAAAATGTTCCCTATTCATTGTGAATATGGCACATATGACTGGGAATTAGCTGTTGATGTTTCAGGTCTGCAAAATACACGTTTTTTAACGAAAAACCAGTTTACCATGTGGGGAGATAACAGGCTACATGATATACCTTTTAATGATCCACAAAGAAAAACTGCGTATGATAATCTATTTCATATTGTAGATAATCCGTATAATCCAACAGAAATAGCCAGACGTGATGATTATCTTGAAGTACTTTGTCCTGATTGCGATTCTTCATGTATTGAAGTGACCATGATTGGCGTGGCTTCAGATTATTGCAACCGATATGCCATGGAAGGCTGGCTTGACAGAGGTGCCTATGTAACTATTATCCAGGATTTGACAAAAGGTATTGAGAAAGAAACCCCGCAAATAATCGATGAGTATCGGCCTCACCACAAAGATGGCAGACTGAGATCTGTTGTCAGTGCCGAATACTTACGGGAACTGGTTTATTCATGAGAGGATTTTGCATTAATCCTGGATTCCTTGCTACTATTGTGCGATAATCCTGCGATGTCCTAGAATAACATACTTTATATCTAATAGCATTACAATATATCTTTTGATCTAAATGGCTAGGCCTCGTGGACGCATAGATGTAGTCTGTCAAAATCCTCATTGTCAGTACTATCTTTTGGAAGAAGGAAAAGACATAATTAAGCGAGGGAAAGATGCAAAAACTTCTCATCAACGCTATTATTGCCTTCATTGTAATACTTTTTTCATGGAAACAAAAGGTACTCCACTCTTTCGAAAACACCTATCAGAAACGGAAATAATCACAATTTGCAAACATTTTGTTGAAAAGGACGGCATTCGGAGTATTGAGCGGATTACCGGTCACCATCGTGATACTATTGGAAACCTCCTGACAGATATTGCAGAACATGCCACTCAAATGAATGACATACTTGCTAGAGAACTCAAATTAACTTCGATTGAATGCGATGAATTCTGGACCTTTGTAAAAAAGAACAAAAGAACGTTATCAAAGAATGCTCAGAATCAGATTTTACTGGCGATGCATGGATCTACACCAGCAATGGTGGAAGGTAGTATTGACAGGAAAATTACAT
>CAYRYR010000169.1:0-3927 GCA_964428385.1 uncultured Methanoregulaceae archaeon | reverse complement strand
AATATTTGATAAGGATGATAAAAATCAGTAGCGATCACGCAACGCTGTTCAGGTCAGCATATACATTCGCCTGAATGTTTCCACCATCAGGGAGATCTATGATTCCCAGTTCGCTCAGTTTTTTGTGCACTGTATCTTCAGCTGGATGGGAATGCATGAGAAACTCAAGTTCCTGGATGATTCATGCCCCGATAAGTGACCTAATGACTGGTGATTCATAGGTTTCTGATGGGATCTCAGTACCGTCAGGAAGGTGGAGCGAACAGGTAAGGGGATCAGATCCATGGAAAGCCTTGAGCATGATCCACGAGGAGCGGGAAACTCCGACCGGAGGAATTTCAATCAGAGAGAACCCTTCTTGCGAGGAATAGCTCCGTCCCCTGGTTATTATCTTGCTGCTATTGATAGACAGGGAGACTCCTTCTGCAACAATATGTTCCCACGAAGAGAGGATATCACCAATAGCATCAGCGATGTTACCGTCCCCTAATGTATTGGTCAGATACAGACAGACGCCGCCGGTTTTATCAGCAATTCTTCTGACAAGGAGAGCATTTGGACTGCTATCGATACATATGACACTACACCGACGGTTGTCACTTCGTTCAGATTCCTCGTCGATGAGGGAGATTATTCGTCTAAAGTCAGATACTTGTGCATCGGTGATAATGAGTAGATACCGGGAGACCGGGCACGGTGATCGATCCTGAAACAGGGCCTGCTCGATAGCGACCCCAAGTTGAGTACCCCCGGACCGATCATATTTGAGAAATTCAATGGCGTCATTCCAATTCTTCAGTTGTGTGGGAACCGGGTTTTCTGCAAACCAGTACTGGTCAGACTCAAAAAGACAGAGATTGAACCGATCATCAGGCGAGAGCCGGGAGAGAAACAACTCTACTGCCTGATCAGCTGCCACTTTTTCCCCGCCATTCATAGAGCCGGAGTGATTCACAAGGACGATGACATCAAGTGGAATCCGTGGTATCTGCTCTATGGGCGGCGTTACCAGAGCGAGGAGGCAGGGATCATCCCCCCCAGATGAAAAGACCTGACATGAGATCTTATCCATCTGTGGCTCCGGGCGATAGATCAGTTCAAAGTCCTTGTTTGGGATCACCTCTTCGGAAGTGAGCAGATATTGTCCATCTCTTAATGAAATCGCATGAGTCGGACTTTCGAGTGATCCTGCACCGAGAGATCTGAGTTTAATGCTAAACCGGTGCAGGGGATCCTGAATCGTGAGAAGCGGATTCCCTTGAGCGCATGACGGGTGTGAATCTCAGTTTCACGTACATACCGGGGTGCAGTAGTCAGAGGAATCCTGTATGAAAACCCGGTCTGGTTCGGAGTTCCGGCAATGACAAACCGGGTCCTTATCCGCACTTCTTCGCCAGCTTTTATCCCGCTTACTGATAGGGTGAATACGTCTGGAGACTCCCGGGTAAGAAGGACCGCCTGACGATGGGTATCCCTGACTTCCTTATACTCATCCTCTGCTTGCTTCCGGGGGAGCAGGGCAGTTCTGATCTCCACTTCACCAAAGGTTACCAAAATTTCTGTTACCGCAGCATCACCAGGAAGAGGGAAGCAGTATATCGCTTCTATTGAACCTTCTTTTTCAATCTCTTCACGCTGGAATACAAAGATCTGGGTCAGGAAAAGATCCGCCACCGGTCCGCTGACCTCTCCTTCAAGCAGGGTCTTTTTAAGTGGGGCAAATTGACATGGCTTATCTCCAGCATTTGTCTGTTTAAGTACCGCAAAGCCCTGGATGCGGGTGTTGTCGTAGAATTGTGAGTTAAACAACATGGTATTTCCCTATTATAACTATAAACGATTCCCAGTGGGTATTGGAGAGTGGATATATATCGAGTCCAACTTATACCATTTGAAATCAGCCGATATGTGGAATGAAATCGTAGATTACATTAAATCAACTGAAATTTTTTGTCATATTTTGGCAGGATCATATGGAGTTCCGTATTCACATGGTACATATCACGGTTTACATTTGGATGCCGTGGAACCGCCATCCCTCCTCACTCTATCTGATAATAAACGGTTCGAAATTGGATATGCACTTGCCGATGCCTTTGCTGAGCATGCCCGCTCCTGTATTAAAAAATCATATTCAATTCAAAGGCCATGGCCCAAAACAGCACAATATCTACAGGAAAATGATCCTCATGGATTTGCTGAATATCGTGATACCTTTTATTCATTTGTCTATTTATCTGAAATGTTTGGAAAATTAGCACTTCTCATTTTTAAGGGCAATGAAAATAAAAAAGATGAATTAAAATCTTTTTTAGAGAAAAATGGAGATATTAGTTCATTCTTGCATTACCTTTCTAATTTTGGTCATGGTTGACTGGTTTATCTCACGCTCTTGAAGATAATGCAAATTATTCGCTATGGGAAAATCTTTGGGTGATATTAAATCCGTCAATCTCTTTAAACCTCCCCAAAGTTGAAAATATCAATATTAATCAAAAGAATGGGTCGTTTCAGAATCTTCAAAGAGTTTTTAGAAAAAAATAACTATAATGGGTGTTGCAGAACTCGTGTGATTAATAATTGGGTAAATCAAATTTCCGAAATGAGGGCACATGAAAGTTAGCAATAATCGGGCAATCGATCCGTGCGTAGAATCAAGAGGTGAGGTATTCTATCCGTTCGGGTTTAACCAGGTACCTATCAACCGGAATTTTTATACATCGCATCCAAATAGGACTAACCTTAGCAAATGGAATAGTTGTATCAGTGAAGTATGACAAAATTAATTAATTTTGTCATACAATACCATGATCATGTGCCCTACAATAAGTTTAAGGATCTCTGACAAGTTAAAGTCAGATATTGATTACTTTAAAGGAAAAGTTGATTGGAATCATGAAATGAGACAATTCATTGAGAGTAAGATAGATGAAGAACGAAAAATAGAGATCTTAGAGGAGTTGAACTCCCTCATAGAAGAACTCCCTGAAGCACCCGCAGGAACTGCCGCCAGATTAGTGAGGGAAGATCGTGACAGTCATTGATAGTTCTGCATTTTTAAAATTTCTCCTTAAAGAAGATGGATATCAGTATATTAAACAATGGCTTCACCCGGACAAAGATCCCCATTCGGTTTCCATGCTTCTCGCTGAAGTTGGGAATGTACTTTGGAAGTACCATCGAATGAGTTTGATAACTGAAGAGAAAGCGGGTGAATTGTACAATAAAGTCGTTGATATCTGTAAACATACTATTATCACGATCGAATCAAATGAGCAATATGGCAATGATGCCCTCCATCTTGCGATGAAACATGATCATCCGTTCTATGATATGCTATTCATTGCTCAAGCCATAGCAGGTCAAAGAGATCTCATCACGTGTGACAAAAGTCAGGCTACAATAGCAGAAAAATGTGGGATAAATGTATTCAGAGTTTGATGGCATCCTAAATTCTAAAAAGTGATTGGTAATGGAAAAATAATGTGAATAGTTTCCTCAATTTTTTGCAACTTTTACAATCTCCAGTCCAATTTCCACTAGGTTCTTGGGTATCTTCTGAACCGCATCCCGGTCATATCTTTTAACCTCCTCAGTCAATTTATCCCATGGCACAAGGGACGGACTAATCTTCTTGGATATATCTTTTACATTCCCGTATTTCCACCCGTCATGTAGCCGTTCAGCATTCCATCTTTCGTGTTCCATTTCTGCCAGGCATTCAATCTTCTTATCGGTAAATGAGATAATCTTCGTTTTTTTTCCTGTCGGAATCCGTATCTCATACCCAATTGCTTTCAGTTTCCTGTAGGTATGGTCTGCTTGTTGACGATTGGACTCTTTCAGACCCTCTGGTAATGTATCCCAGTCAAGTGCGACAAGAAGCGGTTAATCGGATTGCTAAAAAGCGGAAAATCCCGCAAATGC
>CAYRYR010000168.1:1704-3992 GCA_964428385.1 uncultured Methanoregulaceae archaeon | reverse complement strand
GGATTTGATTTTTTAAAAAGAACGGGCTAGAACCAGTTTTTATAATACATTCTCAAATATAGGTACATGAATCATATAGCCTGCGGCATTGTCGGACTTTTCCTGGGAATATGTGTGGTTCTTACCGGAACAGTCGGAATATCTATGAATTCCTTCTTTTTCGGAATCCTGTATCTGATAATTTCCGGAATCTGCGCAATTCTGGTAACAAACGTTTTCTGCACGAAATGTCCCATAAAAACATCATGTGTTCATGTCCTGCCCGGGTTTATCGCCCGTATATGGCCGGAAAAAAAGGGACCATATACCACCTTTGATCTCCTGCTCACGATAATTCTCTTTGCCATCATCATCCTTCCTCCCCAGGTATTTCTCATTGCGTATCCCGGCCTCTTTGTCTTTTTCTGGATCTGCATGATCCTGGCAGCGATATGCAGCAACCGGTTTCTATGCCCGGATTGTAAAAACCAGTTCTGCCCATTCTGCAGGAAGTAAAGGGTATATTAATCTGGAATTACTCTGGACGACTTTTTTTAAAACTGCTCCCAAGGAATATCCTGTAACTCTCACTATATCAAACTAGTCTGACCCAAAGTTCTGACCTAAGTGAAAAGGGACCTCCTTTTACCAGGAAGTAGCAGAACATAAGGGTGATTATCAGGGAATATTTCCGGAAACGGAATAGAATCAAACGGTCTCTCCCATTCATGAGAGCATTGAGCATATCTGTGTAAAAAAGACACTTCTGAAAACCAGACGCCCATCATAAAATGCTATCTCTTTTTGAAAAAACATTATACCGATCTTAACAACCATGGGGATATCCTACCGGATACAAAGAGAAATGAAAAGAGAAATCAGGAGGATTCCTCGGTATCAGAACGAACCAGCGCTCCCCTGGCATATGAAGCACCAGTACCAAGAACGCCAAGAATAACAAATATCCAAAGAATTACCGTAACACTCTGTTCAAGCCCTCCGTATACCGCAGGAGTTATCTGAACCGTACCCATGATAAGAGCAAAGACGATCATGGCAATGGCCATGCTGATGAGCTGACCAATAGAACGCATGGTTGAGACCATCCCGGAAGCCATACCCAGAAATTTCACAGGGACAGAACTCATGATGGCATTCGTGTTCGGGGACGAGAAGAGACCGTATCCAAGACCAAGCACACACAGGCCGACGATGATATATGGCATCGTGGCAGATGAAATAGTAAGGAGAAGAATTACGAGTCCTCCGGTTGTACAGGCCATTCCCACGGTTGCAATAATCCGGGGTTGGATAATGTCTGATAATTGGCCTGCAAACGGAGAAACAATTGTCTGAATGAGAGGCTGAGAAAGGAGGATTAACCCGGTTGTTGTGGGATCAATTCCCCGGTTATACTGGAACGAGAGGCTGACTAAAAAACCAATAGCAAAGACAACCGCATAATTGATCATCGCAGCCAGGTTAGAGAAGAAAAACGTGTGATTTTGAGAGAATAGGGAGATATTTATCAGCGGCATCGACTGCTGCTTTTCCCATCTGACAAAGAACCAGGCAAGAATGAGACCGGCGGCCATCCAGAACACCCCAAAAAGACCCGGGAGAATTGTCAGCCCATAGATGCCGGCAATGAGCATCAGGCTGTAGAGAACTGCTCCCCGCCTGTCATACCGGCACCCCGATTCAGACTTCCATTCCCCGGGAATTCCTGCCAGAGTCAGCAGAATGACAACGAGGGCAAGAGGTACATTGAGGAGGAAGATGGCAGGCCAGCCAAGATGCTGGGTTAGAAATCCTCCCAGAACCGGGCCAAGTGAGAGACCGGCGTATACGGTAGCGGTGATGATACCAATCGCCCGACCCCGTTCTCCTGGAGGAAATACCACGGTAACAATGGCAACAGATGTTGCAAAGACCATGGATCCCCCGAGTCCCTGGATAATACGTGAGATAATGAGATCAGATCCGGAAAGGGAGAAGGCTGCCATGAGAGAGCCTATTGCAAAGAGAATATTTCCTAGAAGAAATACCCGTTTTCTCCCGTAGATATCAGCAAGCCCGCCAAGCGGAAGGATGAGTACCGATGCCGTGAAGATGTACGCGGTGGTGATCCAGCCAAGAGTCACCGCATCAAGTGAAAATTGTGAACCAATTGCCGGAAGTGCCACATTCAGGGATGAAACGGTATACGGGACAAGAAATGAAGCAAGTGATGAAACAAAGAGGATGATCTTTTTTTGATCTGATCCAGACATGGATGATAGAATTGAGCTGGATGGATGATGAATTAT
>CAYRYR010000168.1:0-1604 GCA_964428385.1 uncultured Methanoregulaceae archaeon | reverse complement strand
GATTGACTTTAAGACAGGATTGCCACACACAGATCCTGCAGGAAACATATAGTTTTGTGCTTTTTACGAGAACCTGTATAACAATTGGTGTAGCACTGGAGATTCTGTCAGCGGGTAGAAAGGTCATCATCCATGGTAGCAATATGAAGATAAATGATAATCCATCAACGCAGGACAATTATCGCATAAAATTATGACCGTAACCCTTTGATTGTGTCAGAAGAAGGGTGGAATGATTATTGAATAACAGAGATGATATTGTTTATTTTCCAGGATATTCCTATCATTGCGGATCCGGGTTTCCTACATTGCATTGTTTCTTTGGTAGAGGACATCCGTGTTTTGTCAGATATTGTGTACCCCAGGTACAGAGATCCTCAAGCACCGGCACCACCGAGAGACCAAGGCTGGTCAATGAATATTCAACGCGGGGAGGGACTTGTGCATACACCTTTCTGAAAATGACCGCATCTTCTTCAAGTTCACGAAGCTGTTTTGTTAGCATTCTTGGGGTTACTGTGGGAAGTCGCTCCATAATCTCGGTAAACCGCAATGTCTCAGTCTTCAGCTGCCAGATGATGAGAGCTTTCCATTTTCCACCAATAACAACCAGGGCCGCTTCTACAGGACAGTGATAAAAAGTATCTTTCTGATTCATAGTATACTAATTGTAACAGACTATATGTTTTGTATCGATGCATTATTAATATAGTCACTACTTATAGTATAGTGTTGAGAAATCATGAGAATATTTGAATTCGTAGAGAATATCAACAGAAAAATGATATTGATATCTTTGACAACAGAAGAGCAGGATGGTGCCCACCGTTATCCCTCCAGGACGGATATCTGATGCCGGTGATATCTGTCGAACTGGGACCAGCTAATGCCGGGGTGAAATCAGAACTGATTCGTGCACTTACGAAAACAGCAGCAGAAATCACAAATATTCCTGAAGCCTCATTTATTGTTCTTATCAAAGAATTCCCGACCGATGCAATCGGGGTTGGGGGAACGCAACTCTCAAAAATACTATAGCAGGTGCAGATATGACCTATGTTCCCATCATCATTGGCAGTCCCAGAAAAGACGGGGATACCCATACTCTCGCCAAAGAAGCAGAAAGGGGTCTTTCCAGCAGAAATATCTCATCTGAATTCTTCTTCCTAAATGAAATGACCTTCGTTGGTTGTCAGGCCTGTTATGCCTGTAAACAGGAAGATTCTATCCGTTGCACCCGAAACGATGACATGCAGAATTTTTATGATGCGATTGACCATACTGACGGACTCATTGTCGCAACCCCCATCTACTTTGGTAGCGTGACCGGACAGACCAAACTATGGCTTGACCGGCTATTCCCATACCTTTCAATCGATCTTGGTACTCACCTTCCCAAAAAGATCCCGGTATCAGTAATCTATACTCAGAACCAGCCAGATTCTACACTCTTTACCGGAGCCATGAACACATTTGAGTACATGTTACAACTTCTCGGATTTATTATGCGACATCGTCTCATTGCACCGGATCTTGATGCCGGAAGAAAACCAAGAGTGACTGATTATCCATATCTGATGCAGACAGCATATATGATGGGAAAA
>CAYRYR010000167.1:0-4204 GCA_964428385.1 uncultured Methanoregulaceae archaeon | reverse complement strand
AGTTTCAATTAGAAGAATGGTATTGAGGTTTAAACAGTCTCTCTGCGTCCTCTGCAGTTAATCAATTAAATTATCAAACGAATGTGTTTCAACTGGAAAGATTTATGTAAGGAGTGAAAACGTGATTGCACTATCACTTGAAAAATCGACAGAGCCATTTTTTCATCAATTAATATTTAGTAGTACCGGTTTTGTCTGGTTTCCTTCTGTCCACGATCTGAATTATCATCTGCATTATGAATCAGGAGGATTATCATATCAGAACCTCATAGTACCAGTATGCGATTGTACCGATATCTTCTGGTGATGTTGTTCATCATTTCAGCCGGATGTATTGTTTCATCAGTTGCTGATGACCAGATAACAATTACATCTCCTGCAGGTATTCAGAATACCAGTACGATAAAGTTACCCAATCTGGTAACTTACGTTAATAAAGCCGGAGATTTTGCACGTTCTGTCGGAAAAGAAGCAGCTCTTGTGACATTTAACGATAAAAACGGACAATATACAAAAAACGATCTCTATATCTTTGCATACGACTATAATGGAACCACCCTTGCTCTCCCTTATGAGCCATCCCTTGTCGGGGTGAACCGGGTAACGGATACAGACATCTACAACAACCAGATAATTGCAGAAATTGTTGAAACGGCAACCAAAGGCGGGGGAATTGTCACCTACTACTACCCTGACCCGGCAGACGGAATGACAATCAGACAGAAAAATACCTATTGCACCCCGGTTGATGAGACATGGTGTATCGGGGCTGGAATCTATAGTCCACGCACACTTCCGGTACCGCCGGCAGAACTCACCGGTTCGAATCCGAATGCTGAAGAACTCAAAGCTTTTGTTGAATCAGCAGCTGTATTTGCTCATGAACATGGAAAAGAAGCTGCAATCTCTGCGTTTGCAGATAAAAACGGATCTTTCATGCAGGGTGGGATGTATATCATTGCATATGATATGAATACAACAAACCTTGCCCATCCCTACCAGCCATGGATTCAGGGTTTGAATATGAATTATTACCGTGATATTGATAATGTCAGAACCGTTAAGGCCGGACAATTGATAGCAGAACTTGGAGGTGGTTTCTCTCATGATATCTATCGTATCTTTGCAGGGAACCAGAGTCTGTACATCCCTAAACTTGACTATTTCATACCCATTGATGAGACCTGGTTTATCGGGGCGGGAACAATTAACCCGGACTATCTGCAGTACAGGGATGGAGATCTCACCGATCTCATGATACGCGAGGGATCTGTACAGGATCTCGTAGACCTTGTTAACCGTGCTGTCATGTATGCAGAAGAGAATGGTAAAGACGTGGCACTTACCGCCATCAATGATCCTAATGGCATCTTTACGACCGATAACATCTGGCTCTGGGCAGGTACAATGGATGGAACACTCATCGCAGATCCATTTATGAAAGATGCCATCGGTACAAACATCCTTGACTTTCAGGATTCGTATGAAACTGCAACCACAAAAGAGGCTATTGAACTCGTAAAATCGGGAGGCGGATTTGTCCATGGAATGTTTTCCAATACCCGTTATGGTGGTGATGCAGAGATACCAAAATTGATGTATCTGAAACCGGTTGATGAGACCTGGTGGATAGCCGGCGGTATCTATGGTGTACTAGTTGAATAGGATAAACACCAGGTGTCCAAAATCAGGATGCCAATTAGACCCTTTTTTCACCCGGGTTATCCTTTAATTGGGGTTGCCAGCACTGCATATGTATTTCTGATTGCAAACATATGGGATTTTATCAGGGAATCTTCCGGTACCGGGATACGAAACCCCGAAATTAGCGGGATTCATCTTTTGATATCTGACAGGTTGCCAGATTACAGATTAGGGCATACGCTTTTAAGATATCAGTCCTCGTAAGAAATCCAACCAGTTTATCCTTGGATTTTTCTTCTACAACAGGAAGATGATTGAAGTTATGGCTGACCATGATAGCAAGGGCATTCTCAAGGGTATCTGTCGGGTATATAACATAAGGAGATGAAGTCATGGCATCCTGCACGACCGTGCATAATCCTTCAACTGTTTTGATACTATGAACATCCCGGTTCGTGACAATCCCAACAAGTCGATTATTCCTGATGACAGGAAACCCGGTATGTTCAGTTGTTGCGATGAGATCATAGACTTTAGTAAGATTATCAGACGGGGAGAGTGTCATGATTGCCTCCTGTGGAATCATTGCATCACGAACCAGAATCCTTTCAAGTGTTTCCCGGTCATATTCCCCACGATGGGCACCGGATTGCGCTTTTGTCGGTACCTGTTCCTGAAAAATGGTCTTCTCCCCGGTTAACAGATTTGAGATAGCAACTGCAGCCATAGCAGGTATCAGTATTGTGATACTTCCGACCATCTCAACCACCATTATCAGGACCGCAATAGGGGCATTTGCAACAGCTCCAAAGAGGGAGATCATACCGACAACAACAAAAACAGGTACTGATTCCAACGGGACATAATTCGGACTGAGAATATGCATAATCATGCCGAGTGCCCCGCCAACTGCAGCACCGATAGTAAGTCCGGGAGCAAAAACACCACCGCTCCCTCCTGAACTGAGAGTTAATGATGTCGTAAGAATCTTGACAAATGGGAGTAGCACTAGTACGACAAGTGGAACCATAGAATACATCATGAGCTGGATGAAACCATAGCCGGTCCCCATACCCGCGAGACCAAGCATCTCTCCTTCCGGGGATATGAGTGAGAGAATAATGACCAATAGCCCGAGGATGAGAGCACCAGAAACCGGTTTAAGATAGAGTGGGAAATGATACCGATTAAATATATCAGTGAATATATCACGTGTCCGATAAAAGGTAAAAATATAGAGATGCCCAAACGCTGCACATAGTATCCCGAGCAGAAAAAACAGGGGAATCTGCTGAATAGTCCACCAAAGTGAACCAAGCGCAAAGATAGGTGAGTATCCTTCGAAAAACCCGAATATCGAATACCCGATAACCGATGCAATAAATGCAGGAATAATTGCGTCTGATTCAAAGTCCCGGGTATAGAGAATTTCTGCTGCTAGGACTGCTCCTCCAAACGGTGCTTTAAATATTGTCCCTATCCCTGCACCGATCCCGGTTGTGAGTGCAATTCTTCTTTCGCGGGAGCTGAGGTGAAGGATATCTGCAATAAGGGCTCCAAAACCAGCCGAGATCTGAGCTGCCGGCCCTTCTCTTCCCGCACTCCCCCCGGTTGATATGGTAAGAATTGCGGTAATTGCTTTTAAAATCGGAATTCTTTTCCGTATCCTGCCATCGCCATGAAATGCCTTTATCGCTGCATCTGTGCCGTGACCTTCTGCCTCCGGTGCATACCGGGTTACCAGAATTCCTGTCAGAAGACTCCCGAAACAGAGGATGGGAAGCAGGAGCAGAAGTGAATGGGGTTCTGACCACTGACTTATCTCAGCAATGGTCTGCCCTTCTTTGGGATATGCATACTGTAAAAAATATCCCATAAAAAATGCCGTCCCATACTTTAAGCCCTGGTAAAAAAGAAAGGACCCGACACCGGCAATCACACCCACAACTATTGCAATAATGAGGATTCGATTTGATGGCTTGATGCCGGATGATAATGAAAACATAATATAATCCGCGAGTTTTTATATTCAACCAATCCTATTTTATTGTTCTTATCTACAGTCAGATGAACCAAAAAGACCAGTTTTTTTAGACCAGGATAACAATTCTTATGAAAAACAGAGATGCTTCTGTTTCAGATGGGCCTGACCATCTGTTCCCATCATCACTACGCTTATTTAGGTTGCAAAAATCCTCTATCCATTCTGATAATATGGGACTGTGACGAGATATCCAGAATCTTATACAGAGAGAAAAAGCCAGGGTAACCATATCATCCTATCACCCCCTCCCTTGTTACCAAAAATAGTAAAGATATATGTCATGGTACCACGGATCTTCTCTTTCTCTTCTTTCCCGGTCCATCGGGTTATGATACCACATAAGAAGGGTAGGATTCTTTTGTGGATTTATATACTCCAGTGGTATTTTATTCCACATTAAAGTAACAATGTGGGATTCATGACAGTTTTACTACCATTCAACCACTATCTGTAGGATATCGCTTGTGGTACGGAATGATGATACGAGCAGGCCTCTCTGGTAGTGATATATCCCAG
>CAYRYR010000166.1:0-4282 GCA_964428385.1 uncultured Methanoregulaceae archaeon | reverse complement strand
GGAGTGAGGTTCACAGAGTATCTGACACCTGGTTCCCCTCTCTGCGTCCTCTGCGGTTTGAATTCTAAAATAATATAGCACTTGTCAATATGAAAGTCAGATATGAAAGTCAGAATGCTATGTAATTACATCTTGCCTAAACGTGACGACATGGTATCACTTGTTTTTCAGACAGAGCCAGGAGGCCTGAAATTTTTCCTGGCATATGTACTATCATATCTGCAATACGATGGGCAATATGATGCATATGTACCGGAGTCTCCCTGAATTGATGTCTCTTCTGATTCTTTGGAATGAGAAACAGTACTTTTACACTGTCTTTCTAATCTCATAGAGATCATACAACCGATGATTATATACCCAATGAGCATCGGATGTTTGGTCACGTATGTCAGAACTAAAACTCTCTCACATTCTAGTTGCACTTGTCCTTCTTGTGATTATCTCATATGAAGCGGTCATACACTTCTTTAGTGATCTCTTCTGGTTTGACGAAATCGGATATGTATCGGTATTTTCAACGGTCATTATTACCTCGGCCATCCTTGGTCTTGTAACCGGAATACTATTTTTTGTCTTCTCCTATGCCAATGCAAATCTCGCTGCACGGAGTGGATCAACAACAAAACGGGTGAAAAGAACCGATCTCTTGTTGTTTGTCCTTGTCTGTGCATTTGCCAGTCTGATGGTTGGAACCGGTATGGCAGCGTCATGGGAGACCATACTTTCATTCATTCATCAGACGCATTTTGCAGCATCAGATCCGCTTTTTGGGCTTAATATTAGTTTTTATCTCTTTTCACTGCCTTTTTATACACTTCTGGTCAGATATCTGTTGATTTTGTTTATTTTTACCACTGTAATCTCTGTCATCTCGTATCTGTTTCAGAAGAGTGAGATCCGGTTTGGACTACAGGGAATCATTATCAGTCCGGATGCAATTCTTCCTGAATTTCCCACCTTATCCGGGTTTTTCCGTCCGTTTCTTGCACAACTTAATGGATTATTATTTCTCATCTTTATCACCATTGGTGCATCTATCTGGCTTTCGCGGTATAATTTGCTATTCTCAAAGGGAGGTGCAGTGTATGGTGCAGGATATACTGATGTAACCGTAACACTACCTCTCCTTACCATCCTCTCTATCGTGACCGTTCTTATCGGAATCGGATTTTTAGTCAATGAGAAGCTTCGCCGCCCAAAGATTATCATCTATGGAATCGGTCTCTTTGTTCTGCTCTCCATTATAATGGTGATTGCAGGAGGAGTTGTCCAGACACTCATTGTTGAGCCCAATGAATACAATCTCGAAGAGCCTTATCTTGGATATAATATCAATAGCACTCTTCATGGATATGGACTAGAAAAGACAGCTGCAGGGGAATTTCTTGTATCATATAATCTGACCAGTGCAGATATCGCCCGAAATAATGCAACAATAGGCAATATCAGACTCTGGGACTGGCGCCCGCTCAAAGCAACCTATGAACAGCTCCAGCTCTTCAGGACGTATTATCACTTCTTTGATGTTGATGTAGATCGCTATACCCTTGATGATATGTATAAAGAAGTTCTCGTATCAGCCCGGGAGATGGATACTAAAAGTCTGCCTTCACAGGCCCAGACCTGGGTTAACCAGCATCTTGTTTATACACATGGATACGGGGCTGTGATGAACCCGGTCGATAAGGTCACACCAGGTGGTCTGCCTGTCTTTTATCTCAAAGATATCCCGCCGGTATCACCATACCTGACCATTGATCGTCCTGAGATCTACTTTGGAGAAGGAACCGGAGATTATGTCTTAACAAACACAAAGACGGAAGAATTTGATTATCCTGCAGGGGATACAAATATCTACCGGGCATATGATGGAACTGGAGGAGTCATACTCTCTGGTCTTCAACGACTCATATATGCTCTCCAGTTCTCCTCAGTTGAACTGCTGGTATCAGGATCAGTAACATCTGATAGCCGGATTCTCCTCCACCGGAACATCAGGGATCGGGCTTTTACTATCGCACCATTTCTTTCCTATGATCCTGATCCCTATCTGGTTATTTCTGACGGCAGGCTTGTATGGGTTATTGATGCCTACACAACATCATCGATGTACCCTTATTCAGAGGCAGTCAGTTCCCCGGCTGGCGGGCAGCTCAATTACATTAGAAATAGCGTC
This sequence comes from uncultured Methanoregulaceae archaeon, assembly GCA_964428385.1. GTDB lineage: Archaea > Halobacteriota > Methanomicrobia > Methanomicrobiales > Methanospirillaceae > JAFGOM01. The sequence continues at coordinate 2,103 of CAYRYR010000166.1, read as the reverse complement.
AAAGTGGTTATAGATGCGTACGATGGTGATGTATCATACTATGTGATAGAACCCTCTGACCCAATTATCAGTACATACAGCAGGATATTCCCTGAACTCTTCAGACCGTTTGAAGAGATGCCAACCGATCTGAAATCTCACATCAGATATCCACAGGGACTCTTCTCGATTCAGGCATATATCTATGCTACTTATCATATGCAGGATCCCCGTGTATTTTATAACCGGGAAGATGCATGGGTCATTCCTGATGAAATTTATCGTGGTTCACGCCAGCAGATTACACCCTACTACATCATAATGCGGCTTCCCGGGGAAGTCAGTGAAGAATTCATCATGATGCTGCCTTTTACCCCGAGAAATAAAGAAAATCTGATCGGATGGATGGCCGCACGATGCGATTCACCCTATTATGGTTCTCTTGTTGTATATCAGTTCTCAAAACAGGAACTTACCTACGGGCCGATGCAGGTTGAAGCACGGATTGATCAGGATCCTGATATATCACAGCTGATAACTCTCTGGTCACAATCAGGATCATCAGTCGTCCGTGGCAATACCCTTATCATCCCGATTGAACACTCCCTGCTTTATGTAGAGCCATTGTATCTTGAAGCAACAGAAAAAGGGACGCTACCACAATTACAACGCGTGATTGTGGTATACAGTGATCAGGTGACGATGAAGAATACACTTTCAGAAGCATTGGATGATATATTTGGCAGGCAGGCTGGTAGTATGAGGGCATCTGAATCTGGTCAGATCACCGGTAATACGACATCCTCATCTCTGACTCCTGATGCCTATGAAACACTGATGCAGATAGCGTACTGGTATGACCAGGCCCAGGTGGCGCTTGCTTCCGGAAACCTTGGCCAGTATCAACAAAATTTCGATGAGATAGGAACTATAGTTTCACATCTCTCCTGATGAGATGCGGGATGATACCACTCCCGTTTTACTCACCTGATATAAGAGGTCCTTAAAAATGATGCAGTCTTTGGGATGACTGTAACGTATGGTATCCCTAAAAACCCGGATCTGACAGACGGTATTTTCCTGATGGAATCAGTATCTCAAACCTGGCCCCTTTTGTGTATACTCCGGTCTCTTTAATTTTAATTCCCGTTATTGCAAGGATATTAATTACCAGGAAGAGTCCTAATCCTGTGTTGGATCCAACGCCTTTCTCAAAGATTCGTTCCTTATCAGTATCAGGAATCCCGATTCCATCATCCTGGATAATGAGTACTCCATCATGGCCACGTTTCTCAAATCTGGTTTGTATGGTTGTAACGCCATTTCCGTGCCTGATAGCATTTTCATACAGATTATACAGTACCCGCACAAGCATACTGTCAGCATAAATAAAAAGATCTCCGGTCTCGGTTATAAAAGATACATCTGTTTTTCCAAGGGCTTTTATTGCTTCCTGTACCTTCTTCTCTACCCGCTGCCAGCGTGGCTCTTCCACTCCCATATTCTGATAATCACGGGTAAAGAGGATCTGCCGCTCAATCTTATCAAATGCTCCATGTAACTTATCGAGATAGGTGAGACATTGTGGATCATCCAGCACACTTTCTCTGATAAGATCAAAATACCCGTGAAGAACGGTAATCTGGTTTAAGATGTCATGCCGTGTTATCGATGAGAGTATATTGAGTTTTTTATTTATCTCAATGATAGCCTGGTGGTATTGTCTGCTCTCAGTCGTATCAATATGAGTGCCAACCATTCGTGCAGGTTCTCCCCCTTGCCATGTTGTAATCTCACCCCTGGACTGGATCCAGATGTATGTCCCGTCCTTTTTTTCTATTCTAAAGTCAGTGACAAATTTCCCTGTTTTTTTCTGATGGAGATACTCTTCTATCTCTGAAATTACATGGTCACGTTCATCAGGATGAATACGACTGGTGTATCCTTCAAAAGATGAAGGTATTTCCCCTTCCTTAAATCCGAGCATCCGTAGATATCCCGGGCTGTAATAGATATGATTGCGAATTAAATCCCAGTCATACAGGCCGTCCTCTGTTGCTTCCATGGCCATTCTGAACCGTTCTTCATGTATCGTAAGGTTTTTTCTGGTCTCTTTTAATTCGC
>CAYRYR010000165.1:0-4339 GCA_964428385.1 uncultured Methanoregulaceae archaeon | reverse complement strand
TTTGTGGTTGCAGGCAGTTTTGCAATCGTATTATATACCTGGTTTCAGGTTTACAAAAAAACCGGCTCTGTCGATTTTTCAAATGATACACACGATAAGAATAGTACAATGGCAGCATGTTTACGTCTCTTGTATTCACAGATGTCAGATGTCCTGATGAATATCAACACGCAGAAAAAAAGATTCAGGTGTTCCCTGCAGATATTCCCGCTAATATGCCGGTTGTATTCATATATAACCAGTAGCCCTGATGTGGCATCATCTCTCTCTGATCAGTAAAAAGACCTGAGCCACCATTGATTATCGGGATATCATACTGTTGGACAGAGGCATTAAACCCGATACAGTAAGCCCACGAGTCCTGAACAGATAACAAAGTATCACGGGTAGTTGCCGGGAGTGTACATGAATGACCAATACAGGTCCATCCTGCAGAGAGAAGCCTTGATGGCGGGGTCGAAATGGGATCAGGGTCAAAGATGAGGGGGACCGTTGTAGTTTGGTTCGAAAATATCCATAAACCCTCCAGAGGCAGAATGGGATCTGATCCCTGTAATGGTCTCCATCCAGTACCTGGTTCGAACGAAAGCAGTGAATGGCCGCCAGTATCGACACCATCAAAGATTATAGCCGTATTATTTCCAGGAGCCAGCCGGCCCGGAGTTGAGACAAAGTTCCATCCTTGTGATATCGGGATTTCACCGGTAGTACCATCGGTAAGAACACCAATAGTGAAATGACCCAACTCCTCTGATATTCCTGATACTATATTCGTAATAGTATCAACACTACCGGGAAGGGCAGTCCATCTACCGGCTATTTCATCATATCTGAAAATTCTCAGTGCATCTTCATCAAACCCTACGGGTACAAGTGAATCTGTATATGAGATGGTGATACCAGTGGTATCTATTATTGATGAAGGAATGGTTGAGTGAATATAATAATACTGACCGAGCGTTGGTATATCTGATTTGTATGCTTCAGGAGGCTCAGTTTCAGGATAGACCTCAAGATGTACGACATGGTTTGTTCCATTATCTGAGGGGGTTATTGTAAGGGTGACACCAGATTCATCATGTGTAAACTGCACTGGTGTTCCCTTGGTGATAGAATATGTTGCACTATACTCTGATGATGCAGAATTGCATGAACCGCAGAATTCAATGAGATAACTGCTTGCTGTTGTCTTATCCTGTGGTTTACAGTGGAATGTGCTCAATCCATCATTATAGGCAAACCCATATGCATATGGATAATATTTCTTGAAAAAGTCATAGGACTGAACATCAGAAGGCCAGTTTTTAACATTCGCACTGCATGCCAATGGTTGATCATAAGGTGACTCACAGCAGCAGCAGTACTCAGGGTTCTGATATCCATATGCTTTATACTTCTCCTGCTGCTGTGCTACTGAGTATTTGCAGGCACTGTAGACCCCGACAACCGTTGAAGTAGAATTGTTAAATGCCAGTGACTTTGGTGCGACAGGAGACGTGACAAGTATCGAGTTTAAGTCTGCAGTACCACCGGCAGCAGTGCACCAGTAATCAGCGGGCATCCCGGGAGGTGCTGTCTCATTAACCCCCGTATGGGTAATTTGAACAGGCAGATTATACCCGTCTACAAGGCTTACATCATAATAGTCAGGCTGATAACTCCCGTCAGACTCAGGTCTGTCCTGAAATGTTATTTCAGCTTTCGTTGCAGGAAAATTAGATCCAAATCCCCCACAAAGAAGTTTCCCGGTCTTTCCATCAATCATATTACAGCCAGCCGTATCACATACCAGGGAGTCATCAGTCCCTGTACACCAGGTCCGGCCCCAGGCAGTCAGGTCACCAAGTACTCCGTCAGGAACCGTAACCGTAATGGTATTCGCATTCCCAATTGAATTCGTTTTATCCTCAAGTTTGAATCCTCCACCTGCAGGGAGGGGTAATCCCTCCTTATTACAGATAGTAGTTCCGCATTTTGCTTCCTGACATCTCGTTGAGGGACAACAGACATTTCCTGCCCCACAGTCAGTCGGGGCACAATCCTTGCCGGCATCAGTGCCTTCTTGAAATGTGCCATGAGGACCGGCTATCACATTGACCCAGACCGGATACGAACAACTATTCTTAAATTCTATTGTATGATTCCAGTAAGAACCAGTGCTGGATATTCCGGTAGTGAGATGCACGTCTGATGACAATAATGGTGTCTGATATCCTGATACTGCTGAAACCTGCGAGATATTTATCGGATCTTCCATCTGTGATACAGCAAAAGAGAGGAGAGAACCGGGTTGCTCTTCTGGCGGTAGTTCATTCACTACTCCGGATACTGCTATACAAAGAAATGCGATACTGATAACGCACAACAAATAATTTACCATAGGTATCATTCTCTATTCTGATATATCAAATGAACCCGGGGTACTGCTAGCAATTTATTCCTTTGTATAAATGGAGGGTGTTTTGTAAATTATCCAGAACGTTACACCCTTTTGTTTCGTTTTTTATACGCACCATTTTTGGGCTGCATACTATACACGACTATTTTTTTCTCCTGAGGATGATATGGTATTCATTTCTTTTTGGAGTGACATGTCAAGGATGACTCCAACCTCTGGAAAGGAAACAAGAAAATCGGGCAATTCACTAGTATAATAAACCAGATTGTAGCATGAAAGGTACATCACTGGTACTCATAGTGTATGTTTCACGATGTTTCCCTCCTTTGTCTTTTTCGGTTTCCCCGGTGAGATGAGAGTAATTATTGGGATACATTGGTCTCTTCTGACTTTCTCTTTACAGGAGGCATAAAAAAATAGCAGGATATTCAATAATCATAATAGGTTAGAATATTTTTCAGATCTCAATTTTAAAATACAAGAAAAATAGAAAATCTATCATATTCGTGAAGAGATACTAAAAAAGTTGGGAATTGTATCAGCAATCAGCCATAGAGATGCAATACAGAAGAGAAACCATATGCAACACATATTTATAGGACGTCAATAGAATACCTATATCAGGATTACTATATACCGATTCCAGACTCTCTGAAAAGATACACGCTCTCGGCCCCGATGTTTTAAAATCCTGAACCATAGGACATTCATGACTTCCATCCTCTATGTTGATGATATTGCAATACTAACTCAACTATTTGCAAAAGGACTTACCGAAGCAGGGTATGAAACACTGACTGCAACGTCAGGATCTGAATGCCTTACAATTCTGGATAATACGACACCTGATATCATCATTCTTGACATCATGATGGAGCCCATGGACGGATGGAATGTCCTGTTACAACTACGAAAAAGGGATCCTTCACATACCATCCTCGTAGTGATGCTCACCGCAAAGGCTCTTTCCCCTGAAGACGTCAGGGAATATGGATATCTATTTGACGGATATATTATGAAACCATTAACCATAGAGAAACTTATAACGTACGTCAAATGGTATTGTGAGAAACTGCAGGAAATTGATCATGCTATTTCACTCGCTGTAAATGCAAACGAGAATGTTGAGGCTGTTCGTGCTGATCACATTCTTCGCATCAGAATTCAGATCTGGGAAACCCTGATTCAAACCTATAAAAAACGCCTTGCGAGTTCTGAAGCGTCATATATAAGCAATGATGAATTTGCAAATGAGATTCTGGAACTGGAAAATCGTCTGAGTTCACAAAAAGAAAGCTTATCGCATGGGATGAGTCAGATAGAGAACAAATCAGTATGAAAAAACCGGCAGGTCAGGGTCATTACTAGCTTTCTTTATTCCTGGTTCTTATAAGAAAATACAATAAAAATTGTTACTTAATTATTTTTGCTTTATGAGAATGAGAATATTATACTTCTTTCCTATGCACAGACAGAGATTATATTCACAGTTTCATACCTGCTTTTTATATGCAACATGCAAAAGAACTGCATTATCGTATTCAGACGATATATCAGCACATCTCATTATTTTCAAGAGATACTGCAAAGCCTAAAACGGTATAGTCTTTTAATGAAACTAACATACCAATTGTTCTGACTTAATCCGAAGATTCAGGTGATAAAATTTTTTGAGATAAAAATTCTGCAAGGATAACCTGATATCAGTGTGAATGCGCCAGATACAACGATATGCACATACAGGCATATAAAATACATCTCCGTACCTCCGGTAGAACTATCATGATCCATTAAAGAAGAACAGGTAATAAGAGAAGGGATAAGAAGCGACAATACATAATATGGATTTTATTATCAGTGTTACTCTACAAAGAAAATACTGCTCCGAATGAACAATCGCTTACATATAATTATTTCCTAAAAGAATCTACATTGAATATG
>CAYRYR010000164.1:0-4376 GCA_964428385.1 uncultured Methanoregulaceae archaeon | reverse complement strand
CAGATATATTATACGCCAGGATAACACTTCATATGAAAAGATTATCTCTTCTCATCTTAGTGTTACTTATAACAATTTTTTTTGTGGCTTTTTCACCGGTCAATGCTGAATCTGCTGCCGGATGGAATGACAAAGGCATTGCCCAGAGTAACACTGACACGTATGGCGTAACAAATACCACTTCTGATATGGTATTGGCAATTAACCAGGAATATGCCAAACCATGGAACACCAGAGGGCTTACCTTATATGACCTTGAGAGATTTGACGAGGCCAATGATGCATTTGACCAGGCTTTGGTACTGAACCCGGAATATGCGGAAGCATGGTATAACAAAGGGCGTACCTTATACAGCCTTGAGAAGTATGAAGAAGCCAATGATGCTTTTGATACTGCTATTGAAATAAACCCTGAATATGCCAATGCGTGGTATGAAAAAGGATTTACGTTAGATAGCCTTGGCTTGTATGACGAAGCATTAACAGCATTTAACAAAGCACTGAAACTGAACCCGGAATTAATCGAGGCATGGAAGAACAAAGTGCAAACCCTGTATGCGCTAGATAAGTATAATGAAGCCATAGAGGAATTTGGCCAGACATTGAAACTTAACCAGGAATATGCAAAAGCAAGAAACGACAAAGGACTTGTCTATTACAACCGTGGCATGTATGACGAGGCAATGCAGGAATTTGACCAGGCATTGGAATTTAACCCGGAATATGCGGAAGTGTATTACAATAAAGGACGTATCCAATACAACCTTGGTAATTTTGATCAGGCATTACTTGAATTTGAACTCGCAATGAAATTTGATCCAGCATACGATATGATAGTAAAACAAAACCCGGAATATGCGTATGTATGGTATAGTAAAGGAGTTGGCTTAGATGAGCTTGGTCAGTTTGAAGACGCTATTACAGCATATGAACAGGCTTTGAATATTGACCCGGAATATTCAGATGCATGGAAGAACCGGGGAACTGCCTTATACAACCTTGCAAAGAGCACCTATACCTAATACTTTTTTTGGGATCTATTCAGGCATGTGTCTCATTACTCATCTGATACAAAAATGAGGAATGAATAAGTCATTTAGAGATCTCGTTAGAGAATTTACAATAAAAGAATCAGAAATCTCAATTGAAGGTTAAGGTTCTCTTCACTAATCCCGTTTCATCGACATTTTTGACAAACTCCATTCAATCAAAAAAGAGGTTACTGTAGATAACCTCCTGGTCTGATGTATCAATCTTTTCCTAGCTGAAACAGGCATTGATGACAACATTAATCCTGTCAAATATGAGATAATTCCAGACAATCCGACCGGTTTCATCGGCATAAAATTCTCTTTTATATGTTGAAAAAATGTTCATTTTCTGCTGATCCTGCAGGAATCCAGTATCAAAGTAATTTCAGATACAGTAAAGAGAACATTGACAATCTTAGGGGATACTTTCCAGGGAGTATTATCTTTTCAATCTTTTTTCCAGCAGAAAGACATTTCCTTTTATCAACCAGCAATAAAAAGTCTTGAGCATTCTGAAATAATCGGATGGTATTAGAAGAAAATGAATTCCCTCAAAGAGAAATTCCTTTGTTTAATCTATGCAGCACTGCATGCATGTAAGCGATTGAGCTCTTTTTAACAACATTCAGGAGACTTGAGAATCAGCTACATATTCTCTTTACAAATCTGAATTTTGTTTTGTTATTTGTCCGGATTCGAGACTTTCTGGAGCAAACAATCAGGATAATCCTTCTTGATACCATAAAAGGCAAATTCCGAGGGTGGTTAACCCAAAAACATGAGAAAACATAGCGCTGTTATACTAAAAAATTTTAGAACGGAAGTGAACTTTAGTTGCTATGCCCCGACCGGGACTTGAACCCGGGTCGAAAGCTCCGGAGGCTTCCAGGATATCCTCTACCCTACCGGGGCGCCTTACACTATAAGTTTCTGAATGATATATAGTAAATGGAATGAATTTGTAGAAGTTTGACTTACACTATATAGTGCAAATGACGAATGTGTCCATTAATGTCTTCCGTTTCACTTCAAATAGTTCAGAACGTTTTATTGTGCGTCATATATAACAAGGTCAGAGTTTATCAGGCCTGATGTGATATTGATGCCAGATCTTACAGGCGCCTTCATGACTGACCATGCAGGGTCCTACCGGTGTCCGAGGGGTGCAGACAGTATTGAAGAGTTTACAGTCTGTTGGCTCTGCAATTCCCCGAAGAACGCGGTCACAGATACAGGCTGAATGTTTCGTGACATGGGCAAACTCTATCCCGAATTTTTTCTGGGCATCGTACTTCGCATATGGTTCACGAAGCCGAAGGCCGGACTGGGGAATAACCGGAAATCCACGCCATTCAACATCACAAGGTTCAAAGACTTTCATCATCAGTTCTTTTGCTTTCGGGTTGCCCTCTTCAAAAACTGCCCGCGGGTAGGCATTGTCGACGCGGGCTACCCCGTCCCTGACCTGCGTTGAAAGCATCAATAGTCCAAGAAGGATATCATCAGCCTCAAATCCTGCTACCGCCTGGGGAATAGGGAACTGCCGGTAGTCTGAAAGACCGGCTATTACAAGAACATGGCCCGGCAATAAAAAACCGTCCAGATTTGCCTCTCCCTGAGAGAGAAGCCAGGCCATTGCCGGAGGTATAAGACGGTGACAGGAAAGGATAGAGAAATTTTCCGGGGGTTCAGCCAGAATAACAGCGGCAACCGTTGGAGCGGTCGTCTCAAAACCGACAGAGATAAAAACAACTTCTTTGTCGGTCTTTTCTGCAATCTCCACTGCCTTGGCAACCCCCTGTACAACCCTGATATCACCGTCAGAATCCTCAAGAGAGCCTTTTGAACCAGGGACACGCAGAAGATCACCATATGTTGCAATAATACATCCCTGCTCTGCAAGATCCATTGCCGCATCGATCTCTCCCTGAGGGGTTATACAGACCGGACAACCTGGACCCATGACAATTTTAAGATTTTTTGGGAGCAGACTTCGCAGTCCGGTCTTTGCTATGGCTGCCTCATGCGTTCCGCAGACATGCATAAAGGTGACAGGTCTACCAATTTCTTCCACGATTTCGTCCAGTTTTTCTGCGATTTCATTATGAGTAGCCATAGAATTCATAGCTTATAAACACTCCAAAGACAAAAAACTGACTATGGATCCTCAGACGATACAGGCAATAATAGTGCTATGCGTTGGATTAACTATTGCTGCCATCCTGTACGCATTATACCGGAGGCTCAAGTATCGTGCAGAACAGACCATCCACCAGATTGACGATATCATCCTTGAAGCAATTGGCGCTCCCCTTATTGTAACAATCATTATCGTGACCCTGTATATATCAGCCGGATTATTTGCTATCCCACAGGAGTACCAGTGGGTTCTCAGAAGCTCATATCTAAATGCAGTATACATCATTATCGGATCCTGGATTGTTGCCTCTTTTTTAAAGGATATTATCAATCTCTATGAAAAACAAAAGGCAAAAGAGTATGAAAACCGGTGTGATAACAAACTGGTTCATTTTTTCTCGTTGTCTATCAGGTACATTGTCTGGTCAATTGGATTTCTTTTAATCCTTAATATCCTGAATATCAATATTACTCCAATCCTTGCCGGAGCGGGTCTGGCATCTATCGTACTTGGTCTTGCTGCCCAGGATCTTCTGGCCAATTTTTTTGGCGGGTTTATGATTGCCGCGGATCAACCTTTCAGGATAGGAGATAGGATTCAGATTGAGGGATATCTGGGCGATGTAGTCAGTATCGGACCTCGTAGCAGTCGTATCAAGACATTGGATTACCAGATTATTACGATCCCAAATAAGATCCTGACTGAAAATATCCTGATTAATTTCTCTGAACCTGATATCAGGATTAAGGTTCGGATACCAATTGGGGTTGCATATGGAACTGATGTTCTCAAGGTAAAGGAGCTGCTGATGCACATTGCAACGGAAGGGATATCTGAAGGAATTATTATTGCAGATCCTGCGCCATCTGTGTATTTTTTAGAGTTTGCTGCCTCTAGTCTGAATTTTATACTTCTTGTATGGAGTGATGATTACCGTATGGCATGGGATGTCGAGGATTATGTAAACACCAGAATCGACCAGGTTTTTAAGAATGAAGGGATTGAGATTCCGTTTCCGCAGCAGGTGATCCATCTTGCGAAGTGACTTGTTGTCTTCTCTCTGGTACCGGTGCCAGGGATGGCAACTCCGCAATTCTTTTATGGGTTGCAGTTACACGTAATAGAGCACGATGCCTCAGTGGCTCAGCCGGTAGAGCGCGTCCTTGGTAAGGACGAGGTCGCGAGTTCAAATCTCGCCTGAGGCT
>CAYRYR010000163.1:0-4484 GCA_964428385.1 uncultured Methanoregulaceae archaeon | reverse complement strand
TCCCCTTCAAGAATTGCCGCATGAGCTGCTGCCAACCGGGCGATGGGTATCCGGGGACCGGAACAGGAGACGTAAGTGAGACCTATTTGGTGACAGAAACGAATGGAGGCTGGATGACCCCCGTGCTCACCACAAATGCCGACTGCCATATCAGGCCGGGTCTGCCGTCCCCACTTTACGGCATGTTCCATAAGGAGTCCCAGTCCCTTTATATCCAGAACCTCAAAGGGATTGTCCTGCAGGATGTGATTCATATTATACAGGGGCAGGAATTTGTTCTCGGCATCTTCACGGGAGAAGGAAAACGTAGCCTGGGTCAGATCATTGGTACCAAAAGAGAAAAATTCAGCCTCTTCAGCCAGGCTCTCGGCTCGCATACAGGCGCGAACCACTTCGAGCATGGAACCAAACTTAAAGGGGAGAGTTACACGATATGCAGCTTCCACTTCTGTTCGGATCTTTTCTACCCATTCTTTCACCCGTTTTAGTTCCTGGGCAGTACAGACCTGCGGAACCATTATCTCAGGATGCACTGTTATGCCTTCGAGTAGACACTCGGCAGCAGCTTCGAGAATTGCCCGTATCTGCATGTCATAGATCTCAGGGAAGGTGAGACCAAGGCGAACTCCCCGGTGTCCGAGCATCGGATTTATCTCATGTAAGCTACGGACTTTTTTGAGCATTGTTTCCTTATTGGTGATGACTTCATCAACAAGATCAGGATCTGTCGGTTTCTGGACCTCAGGGTGCACTGGTCTGGTCCTGTACATAAAATCAACCGCCTCTGAAAGTGTCTGCATCCCGTTCAGGATCTCTCGCAGGTTACGCAGATTACCAAGCTCATCCGTTAATTTCTGTTCTGTTGGCAAAAACTCATGAATCGGAGGATCCAGCAGACGGATGGTGACCGGCCGCGGAGCCATAACCCTGAATATACGTTTAAAGTCCTCCCGTTGAATAGGGAGCAGTCGGGAAAGAGCAATTGAACGGTCTTTCACATCCTCGGCAACAATCATCTCTACCATAATAGGCAGGCGGTCACTGTCATTGAACATGCGTTCGGTCCGGCACAGGCCAATACCCATGGCACCATAGGTAAGGGCCATCTCTGCATCCCGTGGTGTGTCTGCATTTGCCATGACTTTAAGTCGTGCCATCTCATCAGCCCAGGAGAGGAGCAGAGCGAGTTCAGGAGAGAACGTTGCCTCTATCATTGGCATCTCTCCAAGAAAGACAGATCCTGAAGTACCATCAATAGTAATCAGTGTTCCTTCTCCAAATTCCAGATCTCCAATAGTAGCACGATTTTTGTGGGTATCTACTACAATTCCTTCGGCACCTGCTACACAAGGTTTTCCCATACCCCTGGCGACCACGGCGGCATGAGAGGTCTTGCCTCCCCGGCTGGTAAGGATCCCCTGTGAAGCAAAGAAGCCATGGATATCCTCAGGTTTTGTCTCCTCCCTGACCAGAATCACCTTCTCCCCGCTTCGCCCCAGTTTTTCCGCCCGATCGGCATCAAAAATGGCGATACCACAAGCTGCACCTGGTGAGGCAGGTAATCCTCTGGCTATCGGTTGCGTGGTATTTTTGGGATCCAGGTAGGGGAATAAGAGTTGATCAAGCATTTCAGGTTGAATCCGGAGGAGAGCAGTTTTTTTGTCAATAAATCCTGATTCTACCATTTCTACTGATGTCCGTACAAGAGCAGCAGCATTCATCTTTGCATTTCGTGTCTGAAGACAGTATAGTGTTCTTTTTTCGAGGGTAAACTCAAAATCCTGCACTTCCCGGTAATGTTCCTCTAGTCTGGAACGAAGCGTGAGAAGCTCATGGTAGAGCTCCGGCATCTCCTCCTTCATAGCGGCAACCGGTTGTGGTGTCCGTATACCTGCGACTACATCCTCCCCCTGGGCATTCACAAGGTATTCGCCAAACATGACGTTCTCACCGGTACCGGGATCCCGCGTAAAACCAACCCCTGTGGCAGAATCATCACCCATATTACCAAAAACCATGGCAACAATATTTACTGCGGTTCCATTGGCCATATCCGGAGTAATGCCAAATTCCCGGCGGTAGTCTACTGCCCTCTTACCCATCCAGGATTGAAATACTGCTTGAATCGCAATCTCGAGTTGTTCGTACGGGTCAGAGGGAAATGGTGTTCCCGTGCTTTTTTGTACGACATTTAAAAATCGTTCAGATATATCAGCAAGATTCTTTAAAGAGAGGTCCACATCCTGAATAACCCCTGTCTTCTGCTTAATAATCATGAATTCAGTGTCAAACATTTCCTCAGGAATACCAAGGGCTATCTTGCCGAAGAGCTGAATAAAACGCCGATAGGAATCATATGCGAACCGTTCATTTCCTGTCTTCTCGATCAACCCCTGGAGAGTCTCTTTGTTGAGACCCAGGTTGAGGATAGTATCCATCATACCCGGCATGGAAAGAGCTGATCCAGAGCGGACTGATACCAATAGTGGATTATCCCGTCCACCAAGTGTTTTTCCGGTTTTTTCTTCTAATGTAGTCAGTTCAGCCTTCACCTGATTCATCACTCCATCCGGGAGTGTGTGAAGAGGTCCATCTAAAAAGGCAAGGCATGCCTCGGTGCTGATAACAAATCCAGGTGGAACATGAAGTCCAATCTGAGTCATTTCGCATAAATTGGCACCTTTGCCACCAAGCAGTTTCTTATTTTTGCCATCCCCTTCGTTAAAGGAATAGACCCATTTTGTTGTAATGTTTTCACTCCTGTTTTGCGATGTGGTACCGTCATTGTATATTGTATAAAATGTCATTTCAAGACAATGCTGCTTATTTACCTGTCTCGAGCCTGAATTCATTTCCTCTGCATAGTAATGGGCAGGTAAGAGATACCAGTTGCTTTTGGTATAGCCTTATCATACTACTAGATAAAGTTATCAATCTCATGCTCATCTGTGTATATTTACTCTTTAATTCGTACTTTATCTCCCAAATACAAGTTTAAAAGCGAATTTCAGATGATCAAGGCACGAAAAATTTCTGCTAGTACCTGGCAGGATCCTGAAAAATAACGAAAATCTGAATAGTTTTGTATATGTATCTGCAATGATATGGTTTTCCTGGTTTTCGATGATGCAGGATGTTACCAGACCGGTATCATCCCGGGACCGTCACCGGTAATACACCGGCCACCAGATGGAGTGATAAGAAAGGTATTCTCAATCCCCACCATCCCGACACCAAAAATGCCTTTTTTGGGTTCAAGTGCCATAACCATACCTTCCTGTAATGGTTCATCAAATCCACGGGCTATTATCGGAATTTCATCGATCTGAAGTCCGACTCCATGACCAAGGAATTTCACCTGTCTGGTTCCAAATCCCATAAAATTATGCAGAAATGCCGGATCGAGATCCTGCATAATAGTATCATAGATTTCCGAGGGTGCGATTCCTGGTTTAAGGAGTGAAGCTATCTCATTCTGGATATCCACACACTGGTGATGTATGGCAATGACATCATCTGGTAGTGATCTTCCATACATGTATGTCATGGTCTTGTCAGTATGGTACCCATCGACCCCGCATCCGACATCAACAAAGACAAGGTCTCCCTTTTTTAGTCGTCTTTCACGACTTCCAATGATAGGAACTGCAGAGCTCATTCCGTAACACCCTCCGGGTCCGTTGAAACAGGTTGGATAAATGGAACTCTCTCCAAATCCTATCTGTCCGACAATCATCTCAGTGTCAAACATACCAAACCGTGAAACACCATGATGTCCCTCTTCAATCATGACTGAGTAGAGCTGAGTGACAAATGCAGCCTCACTCATCCCCTCTATGAGCATATCCGGAACAGATTCTTCAAGTACGTGCTGGTGAATTCTTCCTGACTGCTCTGTGAGTGAGATCTCATACGAACTTTTCAGTGATCTGATGGTTGCTATCTGTTTGTCAAGTGATAAAACATCAAAACAGGGAAAATATTTCTGAAAACGGCCAAGCAGTGCAACCGGTACTACTTCAGTCTCCAGGTATATTGTATCAGACAGATGGGCATGCACAGCAGCAGCATCCCGAAAACTTCCCATTTGCCTGATATCAGGAAAAAGGGATTCATCTATTGCCCGTTCATAACTTCGGCGAACCCAGAAGACAGCATCGTTATCACGGGGAATGAACAACAGCCCGTCCTGCATGGTGCCGGTGAAGTAATAGAGGTTGATTTTACTGAATACAACCGCATGTTCCCATTCCGGATGATCTTTATCCATCTGCATCCGAAATCTGTGCATGCGATCACCAAGTTCAGATGACGGAACTTTATTCTGCATACCATAAGATGGGTGTTTCGTCCTTTTACTGGTTATCAGAAACGAGGTGTGGTACTCGGTTGAAAAAAAACTAGATTTTAGATTCCTTTTAGATCTAAGCACAATTTTTAAGTAGCATAAAGAACTACCTCCCATTGTTTCACCTGTTGTAATA
>CAYRYR010000162.1:0-4487 GCA_964428385.1 uncultured Methanoregulaceae archaeon | reverse complement strand
TCTAGAAAGTTTACCTTAATCTATCTGTGCAATTAGCTTGCACACCTTCTAAATAACCGCTGAATAAGGGGGAAGGGTTACCCCTTCCCGCTCTTCTCGGAAAACAGGACGTGATACTTTCGCATCATCCGGCTCGAGCCTACCTCTACCCTAAATGGGTGACAGGTAAAGAAGAAACGTCACTCCAATTTTTTTCTTTAGCTGTTCTTGCGATTCGTGTTTGCAGATTATTAACGCTGTTCTCTACCCGGGGCCAGTCTATGGCATCCCATTGGGCAGTGAGTTCGTTGTCTGGGAGGACTGTGTTTTTCATCTCTGGAAATCTCCCATTCATAATTATGCATTTGGTTTCGCTTTGGTACACCTACGGTAAGTCAGCACCCTTTCGGGTCAGGGGGACAAAGGTCCCTATCTACAAGCATTACACTTGAGCTTGGCTTTTTACCGATTCCTCTGCCTGCTGGGTATATGGACCAGATTCCTACCTTCTGCAATAGAAGGAACCCATCCAGGTTTACCGGGTTCTGAGTGTAAGATAATTGTTGATACGTTAGGCGCTGTCTGTAGGCCGGATATCATGAGTCTGTTCGTTATATCGTAACAGAAGCCAATATAACCGAATATCAATACCATTTGAGTGACAAGCGTATCATCCTGTTTCGCTTGGTGAGGTTTACGACCCTTCTACCTACAGTTCAGTTTCCTTTGCCATGACATCCTTTCTCTGGCAGATTATCCAGATGGAATTCTGGAGTGTTTTACATTGTCATGGGAGCTTCACACCGCGGAGTGTCTGGACTCCGCCACATGTCCCATTAGAAATACCCGGAACAGATCGGGCAGCTTTTACGCAATCTCGCAACTCAACTTCCTGTCGCTGGTCCGTGATTCCCCTATGATTTTTCTCTGATAAATATGCTGTGAGTTTGAGAGTACGTCTTTTTGTACCTATGTGTAGTTTTGTTAACCCAAAAATTTGACGGAAAATGTCCAGGAACCACTAATATCAACATAGCATCCCCTATTTCCGATGTCGATTATTCATATTTTCACATGTGAATAGAAAAACCAATCTGTACATCATAACATCTGAAAAATAGGTAATCACGAATCTTACACCTCGTAATGGATTGTATTTCTACTTGAGTGAGCATATACCCATAGGTGGTAAGCCCGCTCTTATCACTGTAAAACTTCCGCTGGTTTGCATCACCATTCCATGTTACCCATCAAACTCCCGACCCAAAGTATCCAGTGGATAAACGAAGGCCTGAGGTATCTACGTTCATGGATGACTGCCGGACCCCATTTGCCGATAGCAACATGACTCCGGTTACCTTGAGTTGCCATTTTTAACCTGTTGGGGTTCTATTATTCCTTTGGACATCTTATCAAAATCATATCATAACTGATAATTGAGAGACGATGGCTATGAGCTACAGCATATTGATATGCATTATCACGATTCAGGTTATTTTTTTTATACACCTAAACTAATTACAAGAGATTTTTACCATGAATGAAAGAGAGAAAGGATTTTAAAGTGTATCATTATTGCCGGTTATATCTTCATAAATCTGCATTACCACCTGCTTAACCTCTCTTTTTGCCCTCACTACATTTGCAAATAAGAGTTCTGGATCAGTTCTAAAGTATTGATGAATAAGAATATTTCTAGACCCAATCATCCCATTCCAAGGGATTTTCGGATATTTATCCTGTATATGTTGGGGAATGTTATTCGCTGCTTCCCCAATGATCATGAGTTGATCGCGGACTGCACTGATTGTCTTTTCATCAGCACAAAATTTCTCATACGAATATCCTACCGTAAATTCCTCTATTTTTTCGATTGCTTCGATGATATCCAAAATCCAGTGTGAAATTGTTCTCATGAATATGCGATTTCAGACAGGATTGTATCTTTCATTTCAGGGTGCAGACTATTTACGGTGGTAACATCAACAGGCTTTAAAAATATGGATTCTAGTTCAATTTTTAATCCGGAAAGATCCCAGATATCTGCTCCAGGTTCAAAATCCACGAGAATATCAATATCACTTGATTCACCTGCTTTTTCCATTGCATATGAACCGAACAGGCCCATACGCCTGACCCGGTATCGTTTCTGTAAATCCGGGGTTATTTCGTGCAAAATGGTTAATATTGTGGATTTATCAAGAGATGAAGTGATAAACATAATATTCTCTTTTCTCCTGTAACTATTTGTATAATTGGGAAATATTTCACAGATACCCTGCCACGTAATGTACCTCAATTACCGCCGTGGTGAGTAGATACTCATATGTGGCAAGGCCGCTTGTATCACCATCAAATCTCCGCTGGCCCGAAGATCCATCCCAGGTTATCCCGGAATTACTCCCTACCTGGTACATACCCGGAGATGCACGAAGGCCTGAGGTCCTGATGTTCCTGGATTTTTTGCACCCTGTCAATCCAAAGTGAAAGGTGATGGTGACCTGGTTATTCACACTGGTCAGATAATAGTGATAAACCAAATAACGACTACATATTGGAAGTACCTCTCACTGTTCGCATCTATCAAACGATAATAGAGGCTGTTGTATCACACACATATCTCTGAAACAATAGGACTATAAAGACATAATATCAAAAATGAACGGCATATTGGAATAAAAATGGTCCTCTTGCGTAAAACTCATTTCATTGTGCAACAACCACTATTGCCTGAATTATCCCATAAAGAGTAAACAGGTATTACCGGTAAGCGGTTCTTCGTGGCCTTATGCCGATAACCATGATCTTATAATCAGGAAGAAGTTCAAAAATAATTCACCAGTCTCTTACTCTCAACCTGTACGTATTTTTATATCCCTTTAACTTGCGAATGTCCAAATCTGGCTGAAATCCATCTTTTAACCGATTAAGCCTTTCTCTTATCTGGGTTTGTCCAGGTTCTGGTACCTCATTAAGGTCGTGAAAAGCCCGGTTTTCAAGAAAAATCCTATATTTCATGGAGTTGTAGGGTTTCTTCACACTTACGGGTTTGGTACTCCTGAATCAGGGCTATTTCATCTTCAAGGGGTTCAACCTCTCCGATAAGTCGGGTATCAATGATACTTTCTATTTTCTGGAGAAGAAAGATAACATCATGTATTTCACTGGTCGATTCAGCCATACTGGTGAATATCATTCCCACAGAGAAATTAATCTTCCGGCATCATGATCCCGATAATTTCCCGATCTCTCTTCTAGAAGTAGAGAATACCGCACGGTGAAGATATAAAAGAGGAGTTGTGTTACAGATCACCAATTCCAGGAATTTCTGTTTCACGAATGCATTCCTCTCTGGTATGTGATAATCAGTACCTATCACGAAAAAATGATTCATCTACACCATTCACGAATGCCCTGCTGCATAATGTGCCTGTATCTCTGCCGTGGTGAGTACATACTCATATGTGGCAAGGCCGCTTGTATCGCCGTCAAATATCCGCTGACCCGAAGATCCGCCCCAGTTAATTCCCGAAGGACCCCCGACCTGGTACGGGCCTGGAGATGCTCGAAGGCCTGACGTGCCGATGTTCGTGGATGCCTGCTGCACTCCATTTACATATATGGCCATGATACCAGTAACCTGATTATATACTCCTGTAACATAATACCAGGTATTTATTACCGGACTTGTGGTTGAAAATATCCAAGTTCCACTCCCTCCACCTGCTACTGTGGCCACGACAAATTCAAAATGGGCATTTGTCTGATCATGTTGCAGGTGATACCGCCGGTTATTGTCAGTATTTCCGTCAACAACAATAGTAGCCCATTGGCGGGTAGAATCACTTCCCGGGTTTGGAGTACTGGTCCATCTAATCCAGGATTCAACGGTAAACCCGGGATAGCGGATCGCAATAATTGTTTTCGTCGCGATGTCACTTCCACAGGAACCTGATACTGTCATAGTTGCCGTATAGGTGTCGGGATTTTCGTACTCGTGAGTTACTGGGGAACCGGTTCCGGTAGTTCCATCGCCAAAGTCCCATGCCACACTAGAATGATCCCCAGATGAGGTATCGGTAAACACGGCTGTTAGTGGTGCATAACCCGTTTCCGGATTTACAGTGAATGATGCTGTTGGTGGTGTGCAGGACACTTGAAAATTAATTCCGGTTGCAAAGCAATCACCGCCAGTCAATTTTCTCTCATAAGATAATGGACTGACTAAATACCCGGAACAGGACGAACCGGGACAATTCTCGATACTAATAGTATATGTTCCAGGATTTGTCACATCAATGATATATGCTCCATTTGTCTGGGGAATTGCATAAAATGTAGGCCCATTATGTCGTATTGCCATTATTCTGAGATTTGATGGATTCAGGGTTCCGCCTATCACCGTGACGGTTCCGGATAAGGTATAACATTGTTGTTGTACGGTTATTGGGTGTGTAATTGTGCTCGTGCCACAGGGACCGGTTACCGTAAGTTGTGCATTGTAAGTC
>CAYRYR010000161.1:1274-4488 GCA_964428385.1 uncultured Methanoregulaceae archaeon | reverse complement strand
GATAGAAGGATATTTGGGGACTTTGCTGCAGTTAACCCACGGTGCGGTTATATCATATGTTGTATCTCATCTTCGGAAAGACCGGTAATTTGCGCTATCTCCGCGATTGACATCCCCTTCTTTTTCATTCGCCGGAGAATTGAAGCCATTCCTTCAGTTTTTCCCTCAGCTCTACCCTCAGCTTTACCTTCAGCTTTTCCCTCAGCTTTACCTTCAGCTTTACCTTCAGCTTTGTACTCAGCAATCCATCGATTTACTCTCTCTGCTAACATAGTTCCTCCACGAAATGGATTTGGTATAGGTATATCATCATTCCTTTTTAAACTATTCTCAAAGAATAATGAAAAATCCCTGCGCATTGGTTCCAGAGTTGGTTCAATTTCCATCCATTTATTCAATTTTTCTCCGAGTTCGATTAACTCTTTACTCCCTGACGATTGTTCCAGACCAAAAAGACCTGCTGCAAGGTTGCGTACCTCAATAAGATGATGGACGGAAAGCCTCATTTCATCTATCAGCAGATATGGCACTGATGGTCTGAATTGGATAACTGGTGCTGGCATCTGGATACTATCCCCGATATCATGGGGTACCATCCATGGAATCTCACCATTATAGAGCACAATCGGAATAATACCGGGAAATGGCCCGGTAGGGACAACTACTCCGGCCCGGATGAGATCCTGCCAGAGTAGTGCCATATATGACATGATTCTGACCGGCATAGTAGGATCCGGGTGAGACTGGAATTCTATAAGCAGATAGAGCACCAGTGTCCGATCTCCCCAGCGCAAGCTCCAAATGAGATCATCCTCCCGTTCTCTCAGATCATCAGTCACATAACTCCCGTTACATCGTTTCAGAGTAGTCAGGTCACAGATTTCTATGAGCTCAGAGTTGAGAAATCCACGAATAAAGTCGATCATCATCTCCGGATGAGAAAAAAGGCGTTTGTAGGGGTGGTCAAAGTCTGACATACTAATGTAAATCGCAATTACAAAAAAACTGTATGCCGTCAATGTAAGTGAATTTTTCGATTTGATACCTCTGGAATAAACTTCTCATGAATATCAAATCAGACAAGAGAAATTGTACCTATGCTATAGATCAGGGCAGAATGGTAAAATATAGAATGGCATCATAATCGGAATCAAAAAATTTATCTGCTATATAGACCTTTTTTTCCATGGTTGATGAAAAAGATAAACCGTGTACGGTTAAAGGAGAAAGCACCTGCACTTCCTGCATGCTTCCTGATAAGATCCACTGTAGATGGAGCCATAAGGTGCTCAATGGTTTTTATGCAATTGGATTTCCGGCATTTCTTGGGACACTAATCCTTCTTGTGATGCTGAACTTCATTACCGGTCAGTGGTGGCCCATCGTTTTGTATATCCTGCTGGTAATAATCATCTTTGGCTACGAGATAAAATTCCTCTGCAGCCACTGTCCCTATTATGCCGGTGATGAAAAATCGTTAAAATGTCTGGGGAATAAGGGTGCTCCAAAGATTTACCAGTACAACCCAGGCCCTATGAATGGGATAGAGAAGAACCTGATGAAGATGCTTATCGCACTTTTTTACGGGATAATACCGGTTTTGGGAGCAATTGTCACCCTTTTTTTGGTCTTTACCGGTCCGTATGATCTGATAAGCAAAACAGGGGCCATGGGAATGGTAATCATGACACTTGGGGAATGCTGGAGCTTCCTCGTCATCATGAAAGTCTTTTACTGCTCCATGTGTATCAACTTCTCCTGTCCACTAAACACGGTGGAAAAACGTATTGTTGATGTACCTGATGAAGAATCATGCCATGCGTAAAGCATGGGAGAAGAGCGGGTATAAAATGGTCTTTTTTGTATTATCCTGACAACCTCTGTTTTTTTCTGTCTCCTGTGACCTGGAAAAACCAGTCTGGAAGATAGACTAATTACAGATCATGGTACATCTCCTTACAGAGAAATGGAACAGGAACCTTTATTTATCTGCCCTCCTCCCTTAAGCATGGTATGGAAAGATGAGACTGATACCCTAATCAATGCAATATCCAAAGGTTTATCTGGAAAATATCAAAATATTGCAATTTTATCAGAATATGAAGCCGGGAGACAAGACATCGTCTCGGTTATTGAATGCACCTATCCGAAACGGATCATGAGAATCACCCTTGATTCATTTATCACTGATCTTCCCCTGAAATTACAAACACCTGATACCGAGATTGTTATCCTTGAAAACTGTCAGTATCTGGCCCGTCGTACCATCCACGGGTTCCATCTGTTGCACAGGTTTATCGAAATAGTATTACGAAAAGAAAAGATCTGGGTGACGACATGGAATATCCACAGCTGGAGATATCTCTGTGCAGTTGCAGGAATTGAACGATTATTTCCCATACAAATCACTCTTACTCATAAAAGCAACGATGTTCTTAAGGAATTCATCCTCTCACAACAGACCAGTCCAACTTCGTATATTATCAATGCACCGGTTCCACGACGCCTGATTGCAGAGAAAAGAAACAAAAAAATTGAAATCCCCTTCCTCAACGTAACATACTCCCTGGATTATATTGGAATCAGGTTTGCTCTGCTGTGGGCAATTCTTCGGGGAAAAAGCAACGAAGTAGATCCCGATGAGCTCATCTTTCTCAGGCTTGCCCAGATATCAGATGGAAATCCTGGCATTGCATTAAAAATCTGGAAAAAAGTGCAAACAACATGGGAAATCAGAATGAGTTCTTTATCCCCGCCCATAATACCAGCCATGTCAGATCCTGATACTGCCTATGTAGTCTCTCAGGCAATCTCACTTGAAAATCCCCTTGTTACCGATTTGGTATCTATTCTGCCACCGGATATCAAAGGAGACCTTATCCTCGGCTACCTGATCGAAAATAACCTTCTGTATCTTGAAAAGGACCGGATTTTTATCGAGCCACTGGCACTTGCAGGGATCACCTCTGAGATGAAACGGATGCGTAAGGTATGGTAATTATGTCAAACACTCCAATCCTACCATCTAATCTGACAAATATCACGTCTATTACAACCGACATATCACAACCCCTCTCTCTCCTGCAGATAATTTTAAACCCGGTCTGGATTATCCAAAGTGTTTTCCTGCTTATTGCTGCCTATATTATCGTTTGGATGCTGGATTTTGGTCTGAAAGTCCTCTCTGAACAGCTCGGGACAAAACGACATATTC
>CAYRYR010000161.1:0-1174 GCA_964428385.1 uncultured Methanoregulaceae archaeon | reverse complement strand
CTGGATTTTGGTCTGAAAGTCCTCTCTGAACAGCTCGGGACAAAACGACATATTCTATCCATGATTATCCCGGTGCTCAAGGTAATAATCTACCTACTAACGGTACTTCTTATCATATCACCCCTGCTCAACCTGGGAATCGGTGAATTAGCAATTATTTCAGGACTTTTGGGTGCGGGGATTGGATTTGGGTTAAAGGATTTCTTTGCAGATATTGTAGCAGGGTTTATTATCATTATAGAAAAACCATACCAGATTGGAGATAAAATTCAAATAGATAATGATTATGGAGAAGTCGTTGATATCGGGCTTATCCAGACGATTATTGTAACTCCCGGGGACAGCAGGGTTGCTATTCCCAATTACGCGGTGATAAGCAGATCAGTCTCAAGTGCAAATGCCGGATCGGCCGAGATGATGGTTGTGATAGAATTTTATCTTTCCTATGATTCAGATCTAAAAAAAGCAACCACTCTCCTTACCGAGGCGGTTATAACCTCCCGGTATGTCTATGTATCAGGTACAAGACCGTATACCATCCTTATTGAGAATCATCCCCTGTATCGGAAACTGATAGCAAAAGCATATGTCAATGATCTCAGGCACGAGTTTGTATTTCGGACGGATGTTATCAGGCGGGCGTGGGAGGCTTTTAAAGATGAAGGGATAAAACCCCCTGATATAACCCATATTACCGGTCCGGTCCCAATATCATATCTGGAAGATGGTAATTAAGAAAAAATAAGAAAATTACGGTTCTTCCTTATCATATATCTCTCAACTCCGCTATTTCTAATGGTCTGTACGAGAGGTCTCAAACAGTATTTGTACAAGTCGCATGAATGTATTCTAGAGAATTCATTCAGATTTTTTTCGTTAGGTTGCAATTTATTAGAAGTATTTCCCTGATGATATCAGGATACACCTACATATCGTATTTCAACCATAATCTTTTTATATTTATAATTTATCAGAGAGTACACATGACCGTTGCAGATTTTTTTGATCTCCGTACATTTCTTCTCACGGTCACCTTCATTCAGATCTTCCTCTGGGGCATGATGCTCCTGTACCGGAAGTATCACAAGATGCATCCTGGATTTCAGTTGTGGGCATTTCATCTTCTCTGTATCGGATTAGGAAATATCAGTATGTTTCTCACCGGAAGCCTTCC
>CAYRYR010000160.1:0-4515 GCA_964428385.1 uncultured Methanoregulaceae archaeon | reverse complement strand
CGTTTCATTTATTCCCCTCATCGTAAATAAAAGGATGCTATTACCCTACAAGCAAGATAGTTAGTCTTTTTGTTTGATATTTTTATGTATTTTTCACTCTTATTTAAATATTTCGTTCTTTCTGGGATTCTATTTGCATTATTTTAATTTTGATCAGAATTGTTCAAAAATATTTCCAAACTAAATGCACTTCTTTTTAAGAAATAACAAAAAAATTGTGGAATATTGTATATGTCCTGGTACAAAAATATGATTTTCCCCCTCCCAAAAAAACAAACAACGCATACATATTATCCTCTGTCATACTTGAACCGGTCTCTAAAATACTATCATTTTCAGTCAGAATAGTTTAAAGAAGAGTGTATATTCTCTTTATAGAAATTTGTTTAAAATGCATTTATCCTTTAAAAAAAATAATATTTGGTGAGGATTAGTAATTCATAAGTGGTTTTAAATTTAAGCAATATTTTATATATTATAATGGACACTATTCTAAATAATATAGTGTAAAAAATACTTTACTTTTTAGATTTTTACATTATTTTTGCCTGAATTCCATGATCATCACACCTCTAAGTCATCCCTGCTGCACATTCATCCTGTGTGCCACAGATAACAACCGTCCTTCAATAACAGGGTATGACTCCTATCAATCATTCAGCACATTTTCCATTTTATTCACTATGGGGATTTTTAACCCGTAAATACGCATTCAGATAATTAAATCTCTGTGGTACCATGAAGATGCTGAATGTAACATCCTTCATATGATTCTAAAAAATTCCTGGTTCTACCTTAATCTTTATTAGGAAGGAAAATTATCACTATAATAGTAATGACACAGGGGTATGTAAGTGATTCATATCCCTGTGAGTAGTCTGATGATAATAACCAGGAGACAGAAAGACATGACTATTGTGTAATAAAAAGAAATTACATGCCAATAGTACTCAAAATGAGTGTATGTTTCAGAAATGACAGGCATATAGTATCATTTGGGGAATTAAAAGACGGGTTTTATATCTGAAAATTATATATGAGTCTATCCAATCAAATAAAGCCATTAAACAGGATTAATTCGATCACTAATAAATTATGTCATTAGATATTTAGAGGTAAAATGTTGGTTGGATGGGCTCTATGTACATGCGAATATTATAACAAAACTCTATCTATTATAGGTAGGAGGCCTGCAATAAGAGTAATTGTCTATGCAATATAAACATCCGACGAACTCATCCTTAAAAACATCAAAAATCGTAGAATATTTACAATCCAGTCCTGGAGGAATGACGATGTCAGACCTTGCCAGGATGACCGGATTTAGTCGTAATACCGTTGCAAAATATCTTGACAGACTGTATCATGCCGGTCTTGTCGAGATGCGATCAATAGGCCCTGCAAAATATTATACCATAGCAGATACTGCTACCCTCTTCAGACTCGCAGAACATCTTCCTGACCCGGTCATTATCATCAACAGTACCTGTCAGTTAAGGTTTTACAATGATGCGTATTGTACCATATTCAGACATATTACCGGTATTAAAGACCCGGAAACGATGGGATTATCTCTGCCTGGACTTCCAGAAAAGAAGATACTAACCGAGACACTCGCAGGATCCTACCAGGTCCAGAACATCAGGTTTCAGACTGAAAGGGAGACAATCAGGTTTCGTACAACCTGCATTCCGGTATCACTTGAGAAAGGAGAGAAGGGAGCCTTGTTTTACATCCTATGCGGCATCAATCGTGATGTACTGGGTACCCGGTCCTGTCCGGAGTGGATTGCTGAAATTCTCTCTTCCTTTAATATCCCTGCAGTAATCTGCAGTATAACGAGTAAAGGAGAGCCTGAAGAGATTGTAGGCCTTTGTAGATCAGCTGCACACATACTTAATATTGCGGATAGAAAAAACCCAAATGTTCTGCTGCCAATTCCTCTTACCGTTACCAGGTCTCTCGGATCATCCCTCACTCCTTCTGATAAAAAATCAGGAGAATATGCACCTGGTACCCCGTTTATCTGTCGTATACCACAGCGGGATGAATTTATCCTTTCCCTTGTTGTACCCGGTATCTCCTGTCAGGATGCAAAATACCATATCATGGTTATTCCAAGGCAGGAGGATGAACAGATTGAAACAGAATCAGTTCATCTTATTGGTATAATCACCAACCGGTTGTTTTCCTTAATGCAACAAGAGATGTGTGAAGATGAGATCTGGCATGCTATTGCCACGATTTTGCAGGAGGCCTTCCCCGGGTCTGTCATCATCTGTAACATCGCAAAAAACGCCACCACCTGGAACTGTCTGTTGGTTTCTGCAACCTATATACAAAAAGCAACCCTACAGGAGGTGTTGGGTATCTATCCTGTTGGCGTATCCTATACTATTTCTGATAAAAAAATAGCCTCGATCTTCTTACAAAATGTTGTACCAGCTAGTACCGGCATCTCTACCGCATTCTTGTATGCGTACCAGCCAGAACTCTGTCAGAGACTGGCAGAAGAACTTATTGTACAGAAGTGCCTTATTCTCCCTATACTATGTAAAACCAGAAACCCTGCGTTTATTGCAGTATTGCTTCCTTTTACTACCGCACCACTTGTGCAACCCGCTCTTTTTGCTGATGCAATAATCCCTGTATTACAGATGGTTCGTATGAACCATACCAATTATACTGCACGGATAGCGGCTGATAGAGAATCAGAAACAGTTCGAACTACCATTGAATCTCTGAATGAAAAAATTACCGTAATGAATCATGAACACAGCCTCATCGTTACCGATCTTACCAGACACATAGCAACACATACACACCTTGTAATTGATCTCATTCCTCTCATTTCAATTCCTGCGGTTTTAGTAAACAGGATTGGCAATGTTATTCAACTTAATCATCAGGCTCTGACCCTCTTTCATCTCCTGCCTGAAAAAATTATAAATAAAAACTGGTATGAAGCAATATCCTCTCATACTGATGAAAATCATCTTGCATCATTTCATGACCAGATTCTGTGTGGTCCGCAGACCGGGCATCTGATACTACAGTCAATCAACGTAGATGGTCAAAAACGGGAATATATCTGGACTGCACAAGAGGTACCTTTACCTGAATCACACGATTCTGGTATCCTTTGGTTAGGTGAAGAAGCACCAGCAAAACAGCTCATGAGATTTTCCAGGGGTCTGTAATACTAACAAATTTCACTAATCAGTATAACGGAGCCTCTTGACCTACCTGATAGGTAGTGAAAGATGGTATGTATTCTGCAAAAAAACCACAAGGTGTATGAGTCAAAGGGGAGAAGAAGAGCAATCCTTTTTCTTAGTATCCAGATGAATTCTGATTGTATGGTAAAAAAAATGGGTATAAAATGAATGCTTACTCGGCAAAGATATTCTCAAATATCTGGTCACTGCCAGTTTTTTCGAGCCTGCCTCTCTCTTCCATCTCTTCAACCATTGAATGAATAGGCGGAGTCATATCCTGACCAGGAACATAGCCAAACATCTTTTCTATCTCTACCTGTTGTGCATGCATAAAGAGGGCATTTGGTATATCCATTGCACAATGTTCCTGACACTGACCACAGTTGATACATGAATCTGCAATATGTGCATATCGTATCATATGGAACATGAAGTTTGGTGGGACCTGACCATTTTGTACCAGCCAGTCTTTCTTGGTTGAACATTCAACACAGTAACAGATGGGACAAACTTCAATACACCCATAACACTTGATACAACGTGATGTCTCCTCCATAATGGTTTTGATTCTGTCACGCCCGGTTCCAAGTCCTTCAAAGTCACGCTTTCTCCAGGATTCACCAAGTTTGAGCATCGCACCTTCAACTTTGCCGCGGATTTCAATACCTTTTGGATTCGCGACAGCAGTCTCAAGAGCACCACCTTTAATTGCAGCGTCAAGAAGTTGAGCCCCTTTTTCGCTACATACTTCTACAAAAGTTGCCTTTCCTGCTTTATCACCGATAACTCCCCAGTTCCCGCAGGCAAGGTCTGCCTGACGGGGCACTTTCATTTTACAGCGGCGACAGTTGGATCGACGGCCATATCCCTCTTCTTCAAGGTCATCAATTTTAATGCCTTTATGCTGACCATCGTACTCGATGATGAACTGGCCTTTATCTATTTCTTCCTTTTCAATGATATCAGGATCAACCTCAAACTTCTCCAGAATCATTTTTCGTGCGGCGATTGGACTTACAGAGCCTCCACAGTTCACCCCGATCATCACGATGTTATCAAGGTTTACCTGATTGCGTTTTGCAAGTTCATAAAAGGCCATTGCGTCACAGCCCTTTACCGTGACACTGATCTTCATGTCACGTGCACCATTCAGGTAATTTTTAAAGATCTTTGGAAGCAGAAGTGTTCCACAGTGGAGGGATCCTGCGGTATTTACAAGATCTGCCGGGTCTGTTATCAGAACCGGTTTTGCATCGTACAGATCGACTCCTTTTGTAACAGCAAGCACTGCATCGAC
>CAYRYR010000159.1:0-4518 GCA_964428385.1 uncultured Methanoregulaceae archaeon | reverse complement strand
AGGTAGGTTCATCTGCAATGCCTCACAAAATGAATACAAGAAGTTCTGAAAGAACTTACCAGGTTAATTCCCCCGGGATGGCAGTACCCCGAAATAACTGTGGCTAGGATAACGTATGATAAGATAGTTGTCGAGACTGATAATTACCAGGATACAGAGTGGAAACAAACTGCTCATTTCAGAACAAAATCAGGAAACGTGGGAACCATCACCGTTGTTTATCTTCAGGAAATGCCTCAGGAGTATGAAGGATCATTCCTTCTCGAAGAGAGAAA
Organism: uncultured Methanoregulaceae archaeon; assembly: GCA_964428385.1. Taxonomy (GTDB): domain Archaea; phylum Halobacteriota; class Methanomicrobia; order Methanomicrobiales; family Methanospirillaceae; genus JAFGOM01. The sequence goes on along the minus strand of CAYRYR010000159.1, from coordinate 4,243 downwards.
TCTTATTAAATCGCTTGCAGAGATGCTTAAAATTTATATTGACAGGAAAGAAAACGAGCTGGAACTTGCAAAAAAGATGCATGATCTTGGAGAGCGGGTGAAAGAGCAACGATTGTTCTACTCAACAGCATCCCTCATTCAGGATGATACAAAGCCAATATCTGAGGTTTTAGGAGAAGTTACCCTTCTTATTCCGCCGGGATGGCAATACCCGGAGAGTACAGTAGCTCGTATACAATATTGTGACATCATCCAGACTTTTCCTGGATATCGTGATACAATTTGGAAACAGACTGCCACATTTATTACCAAGAAAGGAAATAAAGGCCAGATCGAAGTTTGTTATCTCGATGAAAAACCGCATGAGTTTGAAGGACCATTCCTTCTCGAAGAGAGAAAACTTATTACCTCACTATCTGAAATGCTCAAAACTTATCTTGACCGAAAAGAGAATGAACAGGAACTCGCAGATAAAATGCATGATCTCGGAGAACGGGTAAAAGAACAGAAGCTCTTTTATTCTACTGCTTCACTCATCCAGGATGACGCTAAAGAAGTTTCAGATGTTCTCTTTCAGGTTTGTGATCTGATTCCCCCGGGATGGCAATATCCTGAAATTACTGCAGCCAGGATCTCCTATAATACAGCAGTGTATACAACACACAATTATTATAATTCTCCCTGGAGCCAAATAGCAACATTTCAGACAAAGGGTGGGAGTATTGGAAAGGTTGAAGTGGTATATTTAAAAGAGACACCACCTGAGCAGGAAGGACCCTTCCTGATAGAAGAACGAAATCTTATCAAATCACTCGCAGAGATGCTTAAAACGTATCTGGAACGTAAAGAAAATGAACAGGAACTCGCAGATAAAATGCATGATCTCGGAGAACGGGTAAAAGAACAGAAGCTCTTTTATTCTACTGCTTCACTCATCCAGGATGACGCTAAAGAAGTATCAGAAGTTCTCTCCCAGGTTTGTGACCTGATTCCTCCAGGATGGCAATATCCTGAAATTACTGCAGCCAGGATCTCCTATAATACAGCTGTGTATTCAACACACAATTATGATAGTTCTCCCTGGAACCAATTAGCAACCTTTCAGACAAAGAGTGGGAGTATTGGAAAAGTTGAGGTAGTATATTTAAAAGAAACACCACCTGAGCAGGAAGGACCCTTCCTGATAGAAGAACGAAATCTTATCAGATCACTTGCAGAGATGCTTAAAACGTATCTGGAGCGTAAAGAGGGTGAACAGGAACTCGCAAAGAAAATGCATGAGATCGCAGAGCTTGAACATCTGAACAACATGATAGTTCAGCAGATCCCGATGCCAGTTCTCCTGATCGATGAACATCAGAAAATTCTCGTTACAAATGATGCATATACTCAACTAACGGGATATACAAGCGAAGAACTGCTTCGGATGAGTCCTTGTGATATTAAGGTCCTTAACTATTCAGGTAAAGGCTTAAAAGAGCTTTTAGCAGATCTAAGACCAACATTTGGTGAACTGACCATAGAATTTCCAATAGGAATCAGAATGTTGGAGCAATATGGAATCCCCATTTTTACTCGATCTGGAGAACTTGAAAATTTTTTGATTGTCTATAATGATATTACCGGACGAAAAGAGAAAGAAGACGAAGTCGCACGACTTTTAGAAAATTCCAGATCATTATCAGAGTCTCTTGCTAAAAGTGCAGGAGATATTGAACACGCAATGACAAGGATGGCTCAGGGTGATTTAGGATACCGTGTATCCTATGAAAAAAGAGATCCCCTGGCCCAGATAAAAAATGATTATAACATTGCGCTTGATGCAATCTCAACTCTTATAAAAGAAATCGAATTAAGCATTGAACGATTGACTGAGACCGCTGAGAAAACATTAACCATGACTGATACTATCAATGAATCAATAAAAGGAGTTGCTGCCAGAGTCCAGGATTCTACAAATGGAGCCAGGGATCAAATGGACGAAACGAACAGGATTTCACAGGACATTCAGTTGTTATCTCAATCTACCGATGAGATTTCGATTATTGTAACTGAAGTGATGCAGTATGCACAACGGGCTTCTGAACAGGGAGAAGATGCAAAAAAACTCGGTGGAATTGCCAATGATAAAATGGAGTCAGTAGGAAAGATAGGTGCTGCAAGTATGGAACAGATAACTACGTTGAACGATCAGATGGTTGAGATCGACAAGATTGTCAGGCTAATATCTGATATTTCAAATCAGACTAACCTTCTTGCACTCAATGCCGCTATCGAGGCTGCACGTGCCGGTGAACATGGACGTGGATTTGCAGTTGTTGCTCATGAAGTAAAGAATCTTGCAGGCCAGTCTAAAATGGCTACTAACCAGATAGAAGATCTTATCCGGACAATTCAGGCAAGCACCTCGTTAACAGTGGAATCAATCAGCACCTCATATAATCAGATTCAGGAAGGTATCAGAAGCGTTAAACAGACCATCGAGGCGTTGACCGATATCACATCGGTAGTTACCGAAATTAGAGAAAACATGGTCCGGATTACCACTGCAACCACATCAGAAGAACAGATGATGAACAGGGTTATGCAGGGTATTGAAGTGATGAGTAAAGAGAGTGAAGAAAACCTTGAGCGGATGGAGGATGTCTCTGCAAGAATGGATTCTTCAAGCATCTCTACATCTGAAATAGCACTCTTATCACAGAATATCTCAGTCATGGTGGACCGGCTAAAATCACAGGCTAAAGGGTTTACCTTATGATTTTCCCTTTTTTTCCCTGTTGAATATATGTCCCGGTCATTTTGATACTATCGTTCTCATGATTTTTAGACCATTCTGTAGATCACCACTCCACAGTCTTTTTAGTAAATGTTTCAGGGTAATGAGTGAACAGAAACCGCATTTTACACTCATCTAATCCAGAACCACCGGATTGTCAGATGAGAAACTGATTTCATCTGCCCAGAATATGATATGAAATCCTTCATCACGATAGAAATACTCCATATGCATTCAATATTCATACCAAATGTGCCTTACTCAGGTAGGAGAAATGATACGTACGTTCTGAAAACCATTATCTTTTGTTTCTGAAACAGTATATCGTACATAACAGAATAATTTCCTATGAAAATGCATCTGGAATGTGAATTTTGTTTTTTTGAGCATTTTCATCGATTCAGTCTGAATCTACGCTTCATCGGCGTCTTCTTGACAGAGAGTCCTCGTTGACAATATCATATCGCTAGGCAGATGAAATTACACATGCAATAATTATACCAAAAAAATGCAGAACATAGACTCAATGAATATATCTCTGCAGTTTCAGGAAAAAAAAGAAAATTACTGTTTCCAGTATAATGCTACCATCACAAGAGAGACGAGACCATAAACGATAAAGAAAATACCCAGAATAAGCGTCAGGAAAGCGGTTCCGACTCCGGGACTGACAAAGAGGAAAATACCAATAAGAAGACTGACAACTCCCCAGATTCCGGTCAGGATCCGGTGTTTTGCATAGGATACTGATGTAGCATATGCAATTGTCGCAATACCATTGACAAGGAGCCAGATTGCAATCAGGTATCCAATCGCGATGATAGCTACAAATGGTGTAAGAAGTGCCAGAAGACCAATGACTATACTTATAAGACCAGAAGCAAGAAGGAGTGATTTATTCATTCCAGGTTCTTCTGAAAGAGCGATTCCTGCTGTGAGGATCCCTATTACTACAAGAATAATACCAAGGATAAATACCAGCCATTCAAAGACGACTTCAGGCATCGCAATCGCAATCAACCCAAAGATAATTGCAATTAATGCAATTATTCCAGCCATTAATCTATCGCTGTCCATACTACTTTTTGTGTGATGTTCCTATTTATATGTTATGTGATTTTCTGAAAATCAGGGTCAACTCAGGAACCTATAATTATCAGGTAATTCCACATTTATTCATAAATTATACATAAATAGTAAAATAAGATGCAAAACTTCGGGGATAATCAAGTGAAACGATGGTTATTCCAAAGTATAAGAAATAATCGCACTACATAGGTTAAGGTAAATTTTCCTGAAAGTTTATAATTACTAAAAAACATGCTTATCAGTTTTGAGTACTTTGTTGAAAATACGTCTTCCCTTTGAATAGGGTTGTCCATCACAACGATTTTTTTCTCTTCTAAAATTTTTGGAAAAAAAGTGTATGGGCATCTGAATAGCAATTAAATCCGGCGTTTTTTT
>CAYRYR010000158.1:0-4630 GCA_964428385.1 uncultured Methanoregulaceae archaeon | reverse complement strand
AGACCCCTGGTGTATATTCCCTGACACTGACAGTAACCGGACCGGACGGATTTGATACGATATCAGATACTCTTACGGTCATAGAACCTGTTCATCCTCCAGTCGCCTCTTTCACACCCGACAGAATAGAAGGAAATGCTCCTTTGATGGTAGCATTTGCAGATACATCCACCGGCGACATCACTTCCTGGAACTGGGCATTTGGTGATGGAACGACTTCTTCGAAACAACACCCGGTTCATACCTATGAGACCCCTGGTGTGTATTCCCTGACACTAACGGTAACCGGACCGGACGGATTTGACACTGCATCAGATACCCTTACGGTCATAGAATCTGTTCATCCTCCAGTCGCCTCTTTCACACCCGACAGAATAGAAGGAAATGCTCCTTTGATGGTAGCATTTGCAGATACATCCACCGGCGACATCACTTCCTGGAACTGGGCATTTGGTGATGGAACGACTTCTTCGAAACAACACCCGGTTCATACCTATGAGACCCCTGGTGTGTATCGCGTAATTCATACCGTATACGGGTTTATTAGTACTTCTGAAGTTGAAAAAACCATTAAGGTGATGGTTGAGCCATCCTTACTTTCTACATATGATACCATGGCTCAATCGGAAGAAAAAAATCCTGTATTGGTTGGATATAATGATATGTCCACTAGTATCCCGGATACTTCTGTTTTACCTGTAAAAACTCAGATGCCGGTTACCAATCAATCTGTCGGGGATGGAATAGAACGATCCGCTCTTGAATCAGAAGAGAATTTACCAGTTTTAAAGGTTATAACAGATTATCAGCAGGATCCATCTCACAATGCAGACATGACCACAACTCCGTTGAATCATTCTCTCTTTCTTACAGAAAATTATCCGAAAATGGGTACTCATATAGTTGAACCATCAGTATCTGAAATAAAGGCTGACTGGAACGTCAGCACCAGAGAAGGCTATGCTCCATTATTCATATCTTTTTATGACACCTCATCAGGATCAATTAATTCATGGTACTGGGATTTTGGTGATGGAGTCTATTCAAAGGAACAGAATCCAAACCATACCTATACTGATGTAGGAGTATATGATGTGTACCTGATGGTATCAGGAGGTGAAAAACAGTCATCCCGGAGATTTGAAGATGAAATTATTGTGTATGAAAAGAAAGAACAAATAGAGGTTCCTGAAAAAACTGATATTATAAAGAATTCAAGTGAATTGACAGGACATCAAATCACCCGGTTACCGGATAGTATCAAGGCTTCATTTGTAACAAATCGTACACTAGGAATAATCCCTTGTGAAGTTCAATATACTGATACCTCAACCGGAACAATAGATACCTGGAACTGGAACTTTGGTGATGGGATCATGTCAGATAAGAAAGATCCATTGCATTTGTATACTACGGCAGGCACATATGATGTGACTCTTTTTGTATCTGGAAATGGGATTTCTGACCAGATTACACATTCAAATGCGATACTTGCGATAAAAAACAAATAATCTTTTATCCGGTTTTTACCTATTAAAAATCCTGTATACTGCCTCATTTTTACTATCTAAAATGTATACTGCATTTATTGTATTTATCAACTTTAATTGGTGATCTGTAGGTATGTATGAATACAGATCCTGGTTCGCCTATTAATCAGAAAAAAGGGACAAGGCAATAGAATAATGCCAGATTTGATTATGATGAGAACATTCAGTCATATCATATCACAGACATATGTTAACCAATGCACTTATCACCTGGAATGTGATGGTTTATCTATGGATAGAGTAGGAGATCCTTTAACAGGTATTTTTTCTATCTGGCAGATGCCAGAATTCACTCCTGTCGTCATATAATGCCTGCACTCATACAGGTATTACTGAGATAATGAATTCCTGCATCAGAAGCTCCCATATATGCATACAACAAATCAGTATGAACCATGATTCAGGAGAATGCACCGGTACGTTCTATCCCTGAACTCCTTGCTCCTGCAGGTTCCTGGGATTGCCTGGTTTCTGCCATAGCAGCAGGTGCTGATGCTGTATATCTTGGCGGCGAGCAGTTTGGAGCACGTCACCTGGCTCCTAATTTTGACAGGATATCATTACCTGAGGCAGTAACCTATGCACATCTCCATGATGTCAGGGTATATGTTACGGTAAATACATTGATTTATGAAGATGAACTCAAAAACGTCTTTGAGTATCTCGTCTTTTTGTATCAGACTGGTGTTGATGCCATTCTTATACAGGATGCAGGTCTTTTACTGGCTGCGCAGAGACTGGTTCCCAGGTTGCCGGTTCATGCTTCAACCCAGATGACACTGCATTCAGTATCAGGAGCTCGATGGGCTGTACTAATGGGATGTTCACGGATTGTTCTTGCCAGAGAATTAAGTAAAAATGAAATTAAAACAATAGCAGATGCTATAACTGACTTACATGTCGGGTTAGAGATTTTCATTCATGGTGCACTCTGTTATGGATGGTCAGGTCAGTGTCTCCTCTCTTCTGTTATCGGAGGGAGAAGCGGAAACCGTGGTATGTGTGCACAACCCTGCCGGAAACCATACCAGTTGATGACGGGTTTATCAGATAGGTATGGGAGATTTGAATCGCTATTACCAGTAAAAACCGAGGGCCGGTATCTCCTTTCAACAAAGGATCTCTGTTCCTATACTGTCATGGATACTATCTGTTCATTGCCGGTTATCTCTCTTAAGATTGAAGGGCGGATGCGTTCACCCCGATATGTGGCAACTGTTGTATCAATCTATAGAAAAGCAATCGATGCTGTTCTGCAGGATAAATTTTGTCCTGATAAAGACGATCTGGATGCATTGTCTCTCTCATATTCACGTGGTTTTACTACTGGATATCTTCTTTTGAATGATCCATCTGCTGTTATGGGAAGGGACAGACCTGGGGACAGAGGTCTATATATCGGGAAGGTCTGCAGATGTGTAGATAAAAAAGGTGCTTATATCCGTTCTACAGGTGAACACCTCTTACGAGCAGGTGATGGGTTAGTATGCATTCATGAAGACGATGAGCAGGGTCTTGTACTGCGATCAGATCCAGAATATATTCAGGGTCAGTTTTTCCTCCCGTTTCAAAACCTGTGTTATGCAGGGGATCCGGTGTATCTTACAAGCAGAAGATCAGTTACAACAACTGCTGATGCGTATGGAAAAAACCCGGAGATACAGAAAAGACAGATGCCCCTTGACCTGTTGGTAAAGATTAGAGAGAATGGAACTATTAATGTAGAGGGAACAATTACATCTCACATCTCTCCTCCCTGTTCATTCATTTTTGATCCGGATATTACACTGGTGAGAGCAGAAAAAAAACCCCTTAGTAAAGATGTAATACAGGAACATCTTGTAAAGACCGGGAACACCCCCTTTTATGTATGTTCCCTGATTCTGCAGTATAATGGTGGTCTTTTTGCTCCAATACGTCTCCTCAATCAGATAAGAAGAGATATTATTAAAAAAGCAGAAGAAACTCTCATAGCATCATGTATTCCTGAGAAGCCTGATATTTTGAGAGCTGAACAATGTCTCAATCTGATGAAAGATACTGAATCAGGTAAATCAGGTCAAAAAGGAATCAGTCCTGTCAAAGGATCATCTATTATTGTGCTCACAGATCGTGTTGATTCATGTCGTGCGGCGATAGAGACCAGGGTCAATACAGTAGTGTTTGAGTTCCCTAATCGATATACTCAGGATGAGAATCTTTCTTTTTTTACAGAATGGAAGAATCTTTCTAATCAGTCAGAAACTGTATTATTTGTAAAACTTCCGAGGATACTGCGGGAAAACCAGGTACAGAACTTTTTACGTCTGCTTCCTTTGTTGGTTGGAGTTGGTGTAGATGGTGTTATGGTGGACGGTCACGGACTGGCAGATGTAATAGCATCACAAGCGCCAACAATAGATCGTATCGGATATATCGGGTTAAACATTTGTAATCATCTGGCTGTAGAGGCTGTGAAAGAGTGTTTTTCCATGGTTACAGTATCTCCTGAACTCAATCTGGATCAGGTTCTGTCGCTTGCATCCGGAATTAAAAACCTGGAGTTATCATGTTCTCTTGGGATACTAGTACAGGGAAATATCGAAGCTCTGATATCTCAGGATCTTCTGACGTCCTGTATCAACGAAAAAGATTCCCTATCCTATCTGGATAATGAAAATTCAATGATAGGAATACGTGATGAGAAGAACCGGACATTTGTTGTCAGTGTTGATCCGATACACAGGACGCGGGTTTTTAATGCAGTCGAGACCACGCTTATTGATTTTCTGCCTCAATTATACCAAAACGGGATATCCTCCTATATTATTGATGCACGGGGGCGCCCTCCTTTATATGTATCTGATATGATTCGAATTTATCAGGAAGCCATTCACTATATATCTGATGAGATAGAATTTCGAAAAAGACTGACCGGATTTAAGAAAGAGATTAAAAAAAGAGTACGGGGTGGTATGACCGCTGGTGCTTTTGGTCGGGAACAATACATCTAATTTGGCTCTGTCGGTTTTTCTTGGCGGCTGTCGGTTCTGTCTAAAAACCAAGTGATACCATATCATCATGTTTAGGCAGGATATAAT
>CAYRYR010000157.1:0-4652 GCA_964428385.1 uncultured Methanoregulaceae archaeon | reverse complement strand
GCGACTCGCCGAGTTTTGAAAGCGTAGTGTACCGCAACTCCGTAGTTCAGGTCTTAATGCTTCTTGCTTAAAAACAGATTCTTTGGCTCTGTCGATTTTTCCAGTTGAAACGACATTCGTTTGATGTGAAATGATGTAACCGCAGAGGACGCAGAGGGGGGAACATGTATCAGATAATCCACGAATCTCACCCCCCTCCTGGGTTAGATTAGTTCAATTGGAGAGATAATTATTGAAGTTGAAACGTTCTCTGCGTCCTCTGCGGTTGAAATTCCTCCAATTGAACTGATATAATCGCAGAGGTAAACAGCGTATCTGGCACATGTTCCAACCTCTGATGTTTGAATCCTTAAATGATATAAAAATATGAAAGTCAGAATGTCATGTAATTACATCCTGCCTGAACGTGATGATATGGTATCACTTGTTTTTTAGATAGAGCCGATTTCTTTTTATATCTGGTACCCATTACACAATGTCAGCTCCCCCGTTGCCATACATATTCATCTCCAGTTCTGCCAGATGAAACAGTAAATCTGTAATAGAATGTAAAACAACGGCACCCTGTGTCAGCAACGTTTTGATAATCGCATCAGCTCTGCCGGACGTAAAATCATACCCGGCAAAAGAGAATGGTTCCGGATCTGTATCAAAGAAGAATATTTGCTTGTCATAGTTTTCAAGGAGAATCGAAATGTTTTCAAGGTTTCCCATTCCTATAGGCATTTTTGTGATTATTACCACATCTGCATTGGTTATTGACTTTCGTAATGTATCTATCAGATCTTTTGATATTGGCTGAAAAGGCTCCACCACCAGAGCTGGGACCTGGTAATAACCGGCACATCGCAGGTCTTGATCTCCGTGACAGAGAATCCCGCAACAGACGGGATATCCCTCATCGATTAGGACACTTATCAGGAATGCTCCGGTTCCGCCCCCACAAATAAGGTGAATTGAAAGTTTATGATGAAATGGTTCCTTTTTATGCTGTACCGGAATAACAACAGGTTTGCCACTGACCGGGTGAGACTGAATAAGAACTGCAGCACCAAAGACATCATGTATTCTTCTGGCATTCAGAACCTCTTCAGGACTACCCTCTGAAACAATATTACCATTGTGTAATAAAATAACGGTGTCACAGAAGAATGATGCACTATTCAAATTATGAAAAACCCCAAGGACCGTCATCTTCTCTGTTGTTACTTTCTTTCTGATTACAGAGAGAATATCGATCTCATGACTGATATCAAGATGAGAAGTTGCTTCATCAAGGAGGAGAAGATCGGGTTCCTGGGCAAGAGCCCGGGCAATAAAAACCCGCTGGCGTTCTCCGCCGCTGATACAAGAGACAGGACGGTCAGCAAGATGTCCGATTCCCACCGTCTGCAGTGCCTTCATACAAATTAACCTGTCATCATTGGTTGCAGCATGAAATCGTCTGATATACGGATTGCGTCCCATAAGTACAATCTCATACACAGAAAAATCAAATGTCGGGGGAATATCCTGAGAAACAAGAGCAACATGTTGAGCAAAAAGTTTTGTGGAATATGTCTGAAGTTCTTTTCCAAGAAGGTGAATCATACCGGTTTGTGGTTGTATTGTTCGTGAGAGTCCCCGAATGAGGGTAGTTTTACCAGAACCATTGGGGCCCAGTATTCCAACAAAGGAGCCAGAAGGGATAGTAAACGAAATGTGATGAATTATTTCTTCCTGTCCGAATCCAAGACTAATATCTTCTGTAACAAGGATTGAACGGTTCAAAACGTTCTCCTCCTCTTTATAAGATAAATAAAGAAGGGAGCACCGAAAAATGCAGTGATAATCCCAACCGGCATATCATGTGCCAGTGTCCGGGTGCAGGTATCAGCCCATAAAAGAAGAAGTCCTCCTGCCAGAGCGGAAGCAGGAATGAGAATACGGTGATCCGGGCCGACCACAAGACGCATAATATGCGGTGTGATAAGACCGATAAATCCTATAGATCCTGCAATAGAAACAGAAAAGGCAACAATTAATGATGTAAATCCGAGCAGAACATGTTTTACCAGCTCTGTCTCTACACCCAGACCCGCAGCCTCGTCTTCTCCAAGTGAGATGATATTTAGATCACGGGAAAAGAACATGATACCTACACTCAGGCAAATAATGGCGCCGATAGACCAGATATCCGCCCAGGAAGCCATCCAGAATCCTCCCATGAGCCAGAACATTATCTGGTGAAGATTAGTTCCTGCGATATACATCATAAATGAGAGAATCGCTGAAAAAAACATCGATAAAGCAATCCCTGTTAATAGCAGAGTTTCTATCTGTATACCAGAATTCGTTTTTGCAATACTAAAAATCATAATTGTTGCAATAATAGCCCCGATAAACGCTAATACAAAGAGAAACGATCCTCCAAGGAAAATAATGGCACATGAAGCACCCAATGCGGCACCTGCAGATGTTCCAAGTATATATGGGTCAGCCATTGGATTCCTCAGGAGTCCCTGGAGACTGGCACCGGCAACAGCCAAACCCAAACCTGTTGAGAAAGCCACCAGAACACGAGGAAGCCGTATATCAAAGAGTATAAGATCCTGATGTTGTATAGCTCCGTTCATAAACCAGAAAAGACCGGAAGAACCTATTCCAGTGGCTAAAAAAAGACTAAATAGACTCAACAGAAGGAGGAAACCAATAATGAAAGGATGAGAAAATTTCACAGATTAATACCTCTTATGTACCAAACAATTTTATTTGTATATAGGTAAATATTATAGTATGGAAGAGTTTTTTGTTTCTCCCTTATCATATTTACAAAGTGATACACTCAAATTCATTCTCTCTCTTATCCTGATTTTTTTCAGTATAACCTGTGGAGTATCTGCCAATTCACAACTTTTTCCAGTCGTAATTACAGATGATCTCGGTAATACTATCACAATACAAAAACAACCAACGCGGATAATCTCTCTGTCTCCTTCAAATACAGAAATTGCATTTGCCGTGGGTGCCTCATCCCAAATCGTCGGAGTAACCGATTTTTGTGATTATCCATCTGACACTGCAAATCTGCCAAAAGTTGGTGGATTTTCCACAGTAGACATTGAACATGTCATCTCCCTGGATCCGGACCTTGTGCTGGCATCAGATCAGACCGGAGAAGGTGTACTAGAGAAACTTGCCTCATATGGCATTCATTATCTGGTTCTTCATCCTGATTCTTTTGAAGATATATATGGCAATATCAAACTAATTGGAGAGGCCAGTGGGCATTGTGAAAAAGCAGATGCTTTGATTATGAATATGAAGAAACGGGTGGAACAAGTAGAACAAGATGCAAAAACCTTTCCTTTTTCTCCCAAAGTCACTCATGTGATATGGAAGGATCCTCTGATGATAAGTGGCACAGATACCTTCCATAATACCCTGATTCATCTAGCAGGTGGAACACAGGCTTTTTTAGAAGTTACAGGATGGAGTACAGTCTCATTAGAGGAGTTTATAGCGACAGATCCTGAAGTTATCCTTGTTAATTCCGGTGACGGGATGGCAGGTATAAACGATTCGTTGTATAATTATTTTATCACTGAACCCCGTCTGAGTGGATTATCAGCGGTTAGAAATGGAAATGTTTTCGAAGTGGAGAGTGATCTTGTGGATCGAGCCGGACCCAGGAGTATTGAAGCGCTTGAAATGATAGCAGAGAAACTCTCTCACGTATCAACTTTTGATATCTGAATTCAGTTATAACGTCAGGATAAGAAAGAAGTGAACCTCTTTCTAAAACCCTCTTTTTCTCCCATTCCTATGATTATAAGAATTACATCGTAATATGAGATAAAAAACGATAGATCAGGAGGTAATAAAAAGACAGAATTCAATATATCTCATATATCCATCCTTCTGATTTATTTACACACATATTTTTAAGAGACAACAAATTGCCCCTTTTTTAGGAATTCATTTTACTTAATTTTCATGTACGTAAGTAACTGTACCATATATTCTGCAATGCTACACCTAAAGACTATATAAAAAGTGATTTTGGTACCGGGTATAGATAAATGAACAGAAATAGAGAAAATTTGCAACCATGAATCCATTGATGTACCTGTTTTTAAAAAAAGCACATAACCACTTAGTATTATTTCACAGGTGAAAAGAATTATGCCTGGCCCTATTTTCACAAATCAAGTGTGAAATACCAGTAGAGTAACAATTTATTACAGTATATAAAAGATCCAATTACATCCTGCATCATAAGATTGATTATGGTTGCATGTAAGGTACTGATATGATAAAAAAAATTACACAAAATGCAATTGTTGACATCCTCGCTCTGATAACCTTTCTCCCCATGGCTTTATCCGGGTTGATACTATTTCTGTACTGGCCAACAGGAAGCAGGGGATTTCAGGGTGGGAGAAATATATTGTATAGTGGTGACGCGATAGGTCTTTCACATCAAAACTGGGTTAACATCCATAACTTGTCCAGTTTATTATTTACCATACTTATTGTTATACACCTGATACTACACTGGTATTTTTTCCGAACAATGAAAAAAAGTTTTATCAGAGCAGATTCTGATTCTGTAAAGGGCTCTGTCTGAAAAACAAGTGATACTATATCATCATGTCAGGCAGGATGTAATT
>CAYRYR010000156.1:0-4937 GCA_964428385.1 uncultured Methanoregulaceae archaeon | reverse complement strand
CATCACCGGGTGAAGAATAACATGCAGGTTGTCTCAAGCCTTCTCTTTATGCAGGCGAGAAAGACAAAGGATGCCCGGGTACAGGAGATCCTCCTTGAGAGTCAGAACCGGATAAAATCAATTGCTCTCGTACATGAAAGGATGTACCAGTCAGAAGATTTTGAAAAGATTGATTATAATGACTATATCAGAAAATTTACCAGGCACCTGTTTGAATCCTATCAGGTTTATTCAACTCGTATTTCCCTTTCTATCAATAAAGAGATGGTGTATCTTCCCATTGACAAGGCTGTGCCATGCAGTCTTGTCATCAACGAACTGGTATCAAATGCAGTGAAACATGCATTTCCCGAAGGGAGAACCGGGACCATTTTTATCGATTTTCAACGTCAGGGTGGCACCTATATCCTTGTATTTCGTGATGATGGGATAGGAATGCCACAAGGAATAGATAATACTCATTATGAGACGCTTGGGCTTGAACTCATCAGGGGACTGGTTCGCCAGCTGAACGGAACGATTGAACTGGACCGGACTGCCGGGGCGGCATATACCATCACGTTTCCGGTATAAAGAATGATATATTACGGTTATATTACAGTAGTATTTCTATGGTGTGAGCCAATCACCTCATTATAATTTAAGTATATATCAATTGTTGAGGATATTTTGGCTGATGAACATATAGGAAGAATGGTTATCTTCGCTCCTGCCAAAAATCAGGTTTCTGGTGAAGATTCATCACGGCAAGTATATATATTTCTCCTTGTTGCTCTTTTATTGCATAGAGAATACCATATGGGAAACGGTTGATAATGCATTTTCGTGTATTAATAGAGAAGCGGGCATACGCCTCAGGGAACTGGATAATTCGCATTATTGCAACATGAACCTCAAAGGCAAATTCCCTGCCATAGGTCTGACTGAATATCCTCATAGTATGAGACTGCCTGATGAAGTTCTCTTTCTGCATCGGGGTGAAAAAAATAGTTCATTGAGATAGCCTGGTTTCTAACTTCGAGAAGACATCTTTCCCGGATCTCAGGGCAACCGATCCGTTAGTGAGTGAGACTAATCTATTTTCGGCAATGTCTGCCCAAAATATATCTATATCTGGATCAGTTGGTAAGTTCAGACTGGCAATCAACCGGTCAATAAGAGCAATTCGTTCCTGGGCTGGAAGTGAAAGGACTTCCTGTTCAATTTTATGAGATTAAGAAACCATATTTTTCTATAATTCCATGTATCAATTCTCATATATGTGTGTTGGGTAGATTATGAAGAAATTTATGGCATCCTGCCTGTTTATCATCTGATTAACCACGTCATAAATTAAAACCTATATTGACCTCACGAATAACTATTCTTTCACCAGTAAAGGCTCTGTCTATAAATCATGTGATACCATATCATCATGTTCAGGCAGGATGTATTACATGACATTCTGATAGTGTCTATATCACGGTAAGAATTCTAACCTCAGAGGTTGGAACCCAGATATCAGATATGCTGGCAATACGCACTTTGATGGTGCCAAAAAACCGAATGAAAAAGAGAATAGCAGGTAACAGGCATACAAGAGCTGGACGAAACATACTTTTATGCAGGATCCAGATATTCTCATACACCGTGGCAGCATGTTCTGATGAAGAAACCTAAAAAGAAATGCAGACAACATGTGTATAATTTTAAAGAAACTGATATAGGTATTGTACTGCTGATACAGTGCAACACGAGGGTTTACTATGGAATATCCTGATTTATCATTCATACGTGCGTATCGGGAGAATATACTTACGATTGCTCATCATCATGGTGCACATAACCTGCGGGTTTTCGGATCCTATGTCCGGGGTTCCCAGAGGCCTGAAAGTGATCTTGATCTTTTAGCAGATATAGATGATGATAGAAGCCTCCTTGACCAGGCAGCATTAATCCGGGAATTAGAAGAACTCCTTCATGTTACTATTGATCTGGTAGAGCCAGCCTGTCTGCATTGGTATATTAGAGATAAAATCCTTTATGAGGCGATTCCCTTATGAAAGACGATCAGTATTATCTGATTCTGATCCATGAGTATATCCAAAAGATCCGGGATTATACTCATGACGGGTATGATGTCTTTCCTGAGGATGAAAAGACTCAGGATGCCGTTATTCGAAAACTTCAGATTCTTGCAGAAACAACTCAACGATTATCAGAAGAGATAAAAAGGAGTGACCAAACTATTCCGTGGCAGGATATTGCAGGATTAAGAAACATTCTGGTACACCAGTATACTGAAGTAAATATCTCCAGAATCTGGCTGGTTATTGAATCTGATCTTCCTCAGTTATGTACGTTTATAACCCGAAACCTTCATAATGCGTCTGATTATACCAGTGGATAAGGTCATCTAAATGTATGGTTTCCTTCTCCAGAGTACATACTTACAAATTGGATGGCCTCAACTACTAGGTAGTGGCAAAAAACCTTATATGGTTTACCTTAATCGATGTAGCGGGCTCTGTCTGAAAACCAAGTGATACCATATCATCATATTCAGGCAGGATGTAATTACATGGCATTCTGACTTTCATATTTTTTATCACTTAAGGATTCAAACATTAGAGGTTGGAACATGTTTCAGATACTCCATGAAGTTCTGTGATTACAACAGTTCAATCAAGGATTTGAGGTTGAAATGGTTTTTCTGCGTCCTCTGCGGTAAATCAATTCAATTATCAAACAAATGTCTTTTCACCGCCAGAAAGAATGATGTAATGAGGAAAACAGGATTGGCAATATCACTTGAAAAATTGAGAGAGCTTCCTTTAATAAAAGAGGAAAAATTTCTCTCTTAATTGTAATTGTCGAATAGTAATAATCTGGATTATATGGTAATCGAGCACACTATTTTTGCACAAACCCTATAGGTAAATCAAACCAAACAAGAAATGCATGCCTGCAATTAGTGTTATTCTTGATGAGATCGAGGAACTCGGGATCGAAGACCAGGAATATGTCATAAACATTCTCCAAAACCGGTTACGGGATAGAAAGAGAGCAGACCTCGCATCCAGAGCCCGGGAGGCTATGAAAAACGCAGAGTCAGGAAACGTAAAAACGGGAGGTTTTCAGGAATTATGGGCCGATTGTAATGATTGATATAATCTGGGATGATCGGTTTAGTGGTTATTCAAAAAATGGAAAAAAAAGCATCCTGATCTCATTGACGAATTTAAATTTAAACTGGAATTATTCTGTACAGATCCTTTTAATCCCATCTTAAAAACACATGCCCTGCATGGTGGGTTACACGGATTATGTACCTCACAAATTACATTTCAATACCGATTAGTCTTCTCATTCACAGATTCATCCCGGACCCGGGTTATCCTGGTTACTATCGGAACACAGGAGAAGTCTATTAACCTTTCATGAAATATCATTTACCGGATCTATTAAGCATGTCACTCTACACGTTTTTAATACGAGGAATTCACTCTGCATCACTTTATTAAAGCCCATATTTCTCATTCTTTGCATTGTATTCCTATACCTCACACCGGATATTAAATGAGAGCATTTTTCCAATGGTGGGATACATCCCCACAATTATGATTAATGGCGAAATTTTCCAGGAAGTTTTGTTATTATCTTTATTTTTACCTCTTTCTCCGTCCTCTGCATATAACGTATCAAATGAATCGTCTGACCGTTTGATCATAAACACCCTGACCGCCGATATTGAACAGTTAAAACGCTAATACTGAATACCTTCAACGCTTAGTAAAATACTATTAAAAAGGTTTTGAGACTATCAGAGAATGACAATATACATTTCTCGAGCAATCATATTGAAGCTTAATTCATATTTAGTCAATGATTTCTGCACCATTTTTTTAAGGTTTTTGGGCAAGTATAATTCTCGGACACCCTGCTAGTTGCGATTAGATTTGGTCGTACTGTTAGGTAAAAGACTTTTGATTGACCTTTGTCATATTATTAAATTGAAAACTGAGTTATGCAACAGCCTCACAAGAAGAGTTCTTTATATCATGTTGATCATATCACTGAATAAAATGAATAACTCACCTCCAATCGATATCCTGTCGAAAATAATTCGTGATGAATTCGCAAGACAAGAGATAGTTGTCACCTCAGTATATCTATTTGGTAGTCGTGCCAAAGAAACCGCAAAATCAGACAGTGATTGGGATTTTCTAATTATTATACGTGATAAAATTTCACATTCTTTGAAACGAAAAATAATATCAGGAATAAGGAAATTATTTATTTTTGACTATAACATCGATGCTGATTTTATTGTATTAGCTGAAAAAGATGTTTTTTCAGGAAGCACTGACAAGGGTAGAATCTCATACTATGCCTTACGGGAAGGATTACTTGTATGAGTAATCACATTGAAACAGTGCAACGCTGGTGTCTGAAAGCGGATAATGATTTAAAAAACGCCTGTCATGAAATAGAACACGAAGATCCAGCTCTTGATACCATATGCTTCCATTCACAGCAGACTGCTGAAAAATATCTAAAAGCTTTTCTGGTTTTTTCGGATACTGAAATTCCTAAAACTCATTCCTTAATCAGACTCATCAGAGACTGTATTCTTATCGATCCATCTTTTAATGAACTTATTGAGAAAAATATTGATGAATTGACTGATTTCGCAATTGAAATACGCTATGCAGATGACTTCTACTTTCCTAGCTGGAAAAGCTCAGGATGCAATACAAAAAGCAGAACTTGTCCGTTCATTTGTTCTTTGTAGGATTACGATCATTGAACATCAATAAGACGATATCATATTAGGGAGTTACAGTAATCAAGACGAATCCCTATGGTTTCCTTGAGTTTGATATATACAAAAATTCTGAAATGACGACAAATTTCTATGTATCTTTTCAACCTTCTTTTCATGCAGGCGAGAAAGA
>CAYRYR010000155.1:0-4975 GCA_964428385.1 uncultured Methanoregulaceae archaeon | reverse complement strand
AGACCTGCCAGCATTTCGTAATGCACTATAATAATTCGCAATACACACCTATCAGGGGGAAGATTATTGTCACAAAATGAATTAATAAGATGTCCCAGTTGTCATTCAACAGAGGTCATTCCCATTGTCTATGGGTGCTCTGAACCTCTGCCAGATCCTGATTTGGATGATAAGAGAATATTTCTTAAAGAGGCATGTCAGGGATTTGATGATCCTGAGTGGCACTGCAAGGCATGTGGTCATCAATGGTGGGGAAAGGGAATCGCACCTGATAAAACGAAAGAGAGACAGTAAAAGACAGGCAAACAGTCAAAAATAGCACACATAGGTCCCGGGTTCAAATAAAAAGAGTGCTCTTTAGTGGCTCTCTCGATTTTTCAAGTGATGTGGAATCTTCATATTCGAATTCATTCGTTTGATAATTGAACCTATGTGACCGCAGAGTGTTGAAGTTGGGACTCCGCATGTGAGGAAATTGTGTAAAGTTATTTTTACATCCAATAAATACTATGTGGACTGTATAGCAGTTAATCTCATGAAATCTTGAAAATAATTCCCCGATTTAGGTCAAATGCGGAGTCCCAATTGAAGTACACAGAATATCTGAAACCGGTTCCACTCTCTGCGTCTTCTGCAGTCTGAATTCTTAAAGTAATTTAAAAATGACAATAAAAAAGTCAGAATATCATTTAATGTAACCCTGCCTGAACATGATGGTATCGTATCACTTGTTTTTCAGAGAAAGCCATAAAATTCACGTTAAAAATGAGAATTATTCCTCATCCTTTGTCCGGTAATAATATTCCCCTGCACTCTTCTGTTCCCGATCTAGATACGAGTCAGGTTTATTGATTCTGGGTCTGCCACTGATATCCCGTCGGAAGGTAACTCCTAATTGTGAAAGAAATGCATTCATTCCTTCCCTCATCGGATAGGGACCTGTTGCGGTCCCACGAATACCTGGTTCTCCATCAAAGACGAGCAGCCGTTCACTAATCATATCGATGAGATAAATATCATGATCAATAACAAGAATCGCAGCCTGTTTCCCTTCCACATGATGCCGGAAGATTCGTGTCATCTTCATCCGCTGTTCAACATCCAGATGGGCACTCGGTTCATCGAGGATATAGAGATCTGCCTGTTGCGAGAGACATCCGGCAATTGCAACCCGTTGAAGTTCTCCTCCTGATAGCGTATTCAGCGGGGACTGAAGGATGGGAGGAAGTGAAAGCGGCTCTACTATTTCATGCTGGTAATACGCTGAATCAAAAGCCCTCGTTATCTGGCGCAGGTAAAACTCCACTGTATCAGAACTATCACCCTTTATATACTGAGGTTTGTATGCAATCCTGACAGATGTCTCCATCGATCCTGAATCTGGTTTCTCTACACCGGCAATGAGTTTTGCAAGAGTAGACTTACCAATACCATTCGCACCAACAATGCCGACCACTTCTCCCGCAAGGACTTCCCCACCAGTAACCTCTAACGAGAAACGGTCATATGCCTTTTTCATATATGGTAACTCAAAGAGAACTTCCCGGTTTGCACTATCATCATGGGCACGTTTCTCAAAAGTAACCTGATAATCACGGAATCTGACGTTTTCTTCAGGTAAAAAGCCTTCAAGATACTGGTTGATACCAACCCGGACCCCTTTCGGCCGGGTAATAACACCAAAGACAGCGGGTTTACCGTAAGCTATGTGAACCGTATCTGCCAGCATATCTAAAATCGCCAGATCATGTTCCACAATGATGCAGGGACGTTGGAGCGCTAATGTTCTGATTACCTCTGCAGCTGCAATACGCTGATAAATATCCAGAAACGGAGTTATCTCATCAAGGAAATAGAAGTCTGCATCCCGTGAAAGCGTTGCTGCAAGCGCAACCCGCTGGAGTTCCCCTCCAGATAAGGTAGTGATATCCTGGTCAAGGATGGGAGAGAGGGAAAGCGCAGCAATATAGTCCTGAAGCATACCCCGTTCATCAGTGGTCGTAAGAAGCCCCCTGACCGTTCCGGTAAACACCTTTGGTATAAAATCTATGTATTGCGGTTTTACCGATACCTTCACCTTTCCCTGCGAGAGCGTCTGGAGGTAGTCAAAGAGTTCTGTACCAGTGTATTTCTTTAGGATAGCACTCCATCCGGCAACTTCATCAAATATACCCAGATTGGGCGTTATCTGACCGGATAATATCTGAACTGATGTAGTCTTTCCAATCCCGTTTGGCCCGAGGATTCCGGTTACTTTACCGGTTACCGGAATCGGAAGACCATACAGAGCAAAACTGTTTGGCCCATACCGGTGCGTGGGATACTCTAGTTCTTCTGGAAGAAGTATGATATCAATCGCATTAAATGGACATTTTTTGACGCAGATACCACAACCTACACACATCTCTTCTGATATTACCGCTTTTTTATTCTCATCCAGAGATACTGTCTCGTCTCCGGTCCTGACACGCGGACAAAATAGAATACACTCCTTTCCACACTTTCGTGAGTTACAGAGGTCCTGATGAACAATTGCTATCCTCATGACATCACATAACGCTGCTGCCAGACAAGAGAAATGTCCAGCTAACAAACCAGAAGGCAAATGTCATAAATCCCTGATAAAACCAGTCTTTTTTCCCAAGAGTCGTGATATCTACCCTCATTACCATGAAAATATGCTTTTGTAGTACTATTGCCGCAAGCATTATAAAGAACGCAAGATAGATGTGCGAATCTGATGCGTATTGTCCTGTTGAGATACCTTGTGTAAGATAACTTACAATCCCTGCACCAGCTCCAGCAAAACAGGCAACCAATGTCCGTTTAACTCTCCTTGTATACTCTTCTATCCGTTTTTCTTCTTTCGTGTTTTGCGTTATTTCAATACTCTCTACAGAGTCTGAAATGCTATTTTCATCAGACATTATGGCACCAGCTTTCTAGTAATTATACATATGTATTTATCTATCTTGGGTTCGGTAGTCTGTTTTTCACATCATCCACAAAAAGTGCAATGGTGTTTCGTTCCTGATGTAGATACAGGTACTACAAGGGCTCTCAATGTTATAGCAGACACCAGTCATTTTAGGAGAGGAGACAGATAGTATACACAATGGCTACCATAAAGGGCATGAGCAGCCTTGATCTCGTTGCTGCAATACATGAATGTGCAGAACTGCTCCCCCTCTGGGTGCATAAAATCTATCAGCTCGAGAACCGTTCGGTGGTAATCAGACTGAATGCACAGGAGAAGAAAAAATTCACTCTGATGATTGAACCGGGACGACGTGTTCACCTGATCCCGTCCATGCCGGATGCGCCTGTGTTTCCCCCTTCTTTTGCGATGCTTCTCAGAAAATACCTGCATGGCGGTAAAGTTATTGGAATTACCCACATTGGTCTTCAGCGAATCGTGGTACTATCAGTGAAGAAGGCTGATGGTATCTATCACCTGATATCAGAGATATTTGATGATGGCAATATCATCCTGACTAATGAGGCCTATACTATCATTCAGCCCTTACGTCAGATGCGATTTCGGGAGCGGACAATCGTCCCTGGTGAAGTATATCGTTTCCCGGAACCTGATATCAGCGAAGCCACTATTGAGTCATGTACTGCGATGCTTACCGCATCAGATCTGGATATCGTTCGGTTTCTGGCTGTTACCTGTTTCCTTGGAGGGACATATGCAGAATATCTCTGTCAGGAACTCGGGTTTGAGAAGACGATGCCGGCATCAGTTGCAGACCCACAAAAAGTGTTACATGCGATTCATTCACTTATTGAAAAAGTCACATCAGCCAGTGATCCGGTCATCACCAAATCAGGGGCCCATCCCTTCCCCATGGGTGAAGAAATCGTTCAATCAGGGTTTGCAACCTTTAATGAAGCACTTGGATCCTATTTTCCTCATACAAAAAAGAAAGAGCAACAAAAAAGACCGTATATTTCGAGGGAAGATCGGATAAAAAATCAACAGGAAACTGCAATTCTTTCCTTTAAGAAGAAGATAGCAAAAAATGAAGAGATAGGTGAGAAGATATATGAGCACTACCTCTTTATCCAGAATATCATCACCACGCTTAAAGAAGCATCAAGAGAGAGATCATGGCAGGAGATCCAGAGTATACTGAGTACTTCAAAGGCAGGTCCTGCAGAGAAGATAATTAGGGTACTCCCGGCTGAAGCAGCAGTTGAGGTTGATATCGGTATGCCTGTCATTATTCGTGTCAATGAAAGTGTTGAAGAGAATTGTGGCAGATATTATGATCTTGCAAAGAAATATAAGCGGAAGATGAAGGGAGCATATGAGGCGATGGAGAAGGCAAAGCCGTTTCAGAAACGAAAGACTCCTTCTTACATCAGGCCTAAAAAACGCTGGTACCACCGGTTTCGCTGGTGTTTCACCTCAGATAATGTGCTTATGATCGGAGGAAGAGATGCCGGACAGAATGAAGAACTGGTCAAGCGGTACATGGAAGGTAATGACTACTTTGTGCATGCAGATGTTCACGGAGCCAGTGTCGTACTTCTCAAGGGAGAGACAGCCCACTGGGATGAAGTAGCCACATTCGCAGCTTCATACTCTGGCGCATGGCGTTCCGGACATTTTACTGCTGATGTGTATGCAGTCAGTCGTGAGCAGGTCTCAAAAACTGCAGAATCGGGAGAATATGTCTCACGAGGATCGTTTATCATACGGGGAGAGAGGAGATGGTTTATGAATACTCCACTTCAGGTTGCAATCGGGCTTGTTGAGCACCCTGAAACACAGGTAATAGGAGGCCCAAAGAATGCCATTATCAATAAGGCATCATTAGCAGTGCTTCTGCAACCTGGGATGTATGAACCAAATGATATCGCAAAAAAGATATTAAAACAAATTCGGGATGCACTTCCTAAAGAGAAACAAAATGCCTTAAAATTTGCTCTGAATGCAGAAACCATTGCCGCGTTTGTCCCGCCTGGT
>CAYRYR010000154.1:0-5008 GCA_964428385.1 uncultured Methanoregulaceae archaeon | reverse complement strand
TTGTGTTTCTTTTCACAGACAAATCAGGTAATCTGGCTATGCTGATACTATAAGAATTATAATGAATACAGTAAGTGAAGATGGTTCGGTTCAGATGGATTCAAAGAGTAAACTATCCAACATTTTTAAATACAGAAAATGTTTTCAGAACTCCTCCAAACAATTGAACGCCTGGGCTATAGAGAAAACACTACAGGAATCAGACTGTAGGGGGTGATTATCATGTCATGGCACAGAAGATCTATTACCATATCAACCGCCAGAGTGGCTATTATCGAATATTTGGATATGAATTAATCCAAGGACAAAGAATAATCAAAATCTCTCTTTGAATCCTGAATAAAGGCATTTTTTCAGAATCAGCATACAATTATCTCATCAGGAATTATTTCAGTCTGCAATGAGGGATATGTCTGAACAGAAAGGAAATTCTTTTATAAGACAAAGATACACGTGAGTGATACTATGCGGAGTGATGAGGCAAAAGGGGGATATACCCGTGCACCAAATCGATCGCTGCTCCGGTCTCTTGGAGTGACAGATACTGAGATGGACCGTCCCTTCATTGGGATTGCAAATTCATTTAATACGATTGTACCCGGCCACACTCATCTTCAGATGCTTGCACACAGGGTCAGGGAAGGAATTGCAGCAGGAGGCGGAACGCCTTTTGAGTTTAATACAATCGGCATCTGTGATGGTATAGCAATGGGACATATCGGAATGCGCTATTCTCTTCCATCACGAGAGACAATTGCTGACTCAGTCGAGCTCATGGCAGAAGCTCACCGGTTTGATGGACTTGTCTGTCTTTGTACCTGTGATAAGATTGTTCCAGGAATGCTGATGGCAGCTGCACGGGTAAATATCCCTACAATTGTCCTTACCGGGGGAAATATGCTTCCGGGATGGAGGGAAGGTTGCGAGATATCACTCACAGATGTGTTTGAAGGAGTTGGAAAAGTTGCAGCCGGGACAATGACAGAAAAAGATCTTGTCAAACTGGAAAAAGCAGCGATGCCAGGATGTGGCAGTTGTCAGGGACTGTATACAGCAAACACGATGGCCTGCATGACCGAAGCGATGGGAATGTCACTTTTAGGATGTGCAACCACTCCTGCAGTTGATGCAGAGAAAGTAAGACTTGCCTATGAGACCGGATCACGTTCGGTACAACTTGTTAAAGAGAATATATGCCCCCGCGATATCATCAATCCTGCAAGTATAAGAAATGCAATACGGGTAGATATGGCCCTTGGCGGTTCGACAAATACAGTTCTTCACCTGATGGCAATTGCACAGGAGGCAACAATTCCCTTCACTCTCAAAGAATTTGATCAGATCGGGCAGGTTGTTCCCCATATTGCATCGATGCAGCCGGGAGGACCACATTCCATGCAGGCACTCCATCGTGCCGGAGGCATTCCTGCAGTATTTCATTCCATCAGACAGGAAATTGAGAATGAAATGACCGTATCAGGTATGCGTGTCCATGCAATCGCTGACAATGTTACGTACATCGACTCTCAAGTTATCAGACCAGTTGATGATCCGGTCCATGATGCAGGGGGGCTTCGAATTCTATATGGCAGTCTTGCACCTGATGGATGTGTGGTAAAGTGCTCAGCTGTCGATGAATCTATGTGGCATCACACCGGACCCGCCCGTGTCTTTTCCGGAGAAGGAAAGGCAATGAATGCCATCCTTTCTGATGACATTACAGAAGGTGATGTTGTTGTAATTAGATATGAAGGACCAGCAGGTGGACCTGGAATGCCTGAAATGCTCTCACCAACATCAGCACTGATGGGTAGAGGATTCACTCGGGTTGCTCTTGTGACTGACGGCAGATTCTCAGGAGGAACACGTGGACCATGTATCGGGCATGTCGCACCCGAAGCTGCAGTAGGGGGACCAATAGGACTTGTTTGTGAAGGGGATCAGATAACCATCAACCTGCATACACGACGGATCGATCTGCTTGTGAGTGAAGAAGAGATACAAGCCAGAAGAAATTCGTGGAATCCTGAAAAAAGAGCACTATCTGGAGTACTTGCCAGATATGCAGCTGCAGTCGGACAGGCAGATCAAGGTGCGGTTCTGAACATGCATGAATAATCAGGTATTTACAACCATCCTGAAGATGCGGCTATAATACAATGGTTGTGCATCATATACGTTCTAAAATATTCAAAACCGGGTTTGTAGTCCCAAAAACGGGGGCCCACACCCTATCTTTCTAAACCGGTTTGCTATTGACTATATATCAGGACTGCATTATTCCTCATCATGCGCCTGACCCTCGTTTCCCACTTTTTTGGTATACATCACTTTAGCAGCTGTTATCGCTATCTTCATCTCTCTGACGGCTGATTTGATGTCCCTCGAACTGACAACCGCTGATATTACCGCCACACCATCTGCACCGGCAAGGATTACCTCTGTTACATTGCTACATGTGATACCACCGATAGCAAGAAGCGGAATGGATATTTGGGACCGAATCGCGGTCAGCATACAAAGCCCGTGTCCGGGACCTGCATTCTCTTTTGAGGGGGTTGTAAACGTTGGACTGAGTGCAATATAATCTGCCCCGTCCATTTCAGCCCTGACCGCTTCTTCTATTGAACCAACAGAGATACCAATGATAAATTCTTTCGGTGTGATCCTGCGGGCCTGTTCTAAAGAAATATCATCCTGACCGAGGTGAACCCCATCTGCTCCGGTAATGAGAGCGACATCCAGCCTGTCATTTACAATAAAAAGTGTATTGTTCTTTTTTGTGAGATTCCGGATGGCTGATGCCGAAGCAATGAGGTCAGCACAGGAACACTCCTTGTCACGGAGCTGAATGACATCAACACCCCCTAATATTGCCTGTTCTGCTATCTCATAATGCAATCTTCCCTGGGAGAGTTTCTCATCAGTGATGACGTACAGATCATATACCATATAGAATTACAGGGTCTCTATCTGTGCATGCATGACAATATCTTCTGGTGTAAGTCCATACAGTGAATCAAATAACGCCGTTCTGAAGGAATAAGGACCTTTTGCATCACATCCTGCCAGCTCTCCTGCCCGTCCGAATGTTGCCAGAGCTGCGACAGATGCCTCCGGGATAGAGTTTGATACCGCTGCAAAGGCACCAATCAGTGATGACGCCATACAACCAGTTCCTGATAAACGCCCCATCATGTCATGACCATTCTTCACCAGGATGACACATTTTCCATCAGTGATAATATCAGTAGGACCACTCATCACCACAACTCCACCGGTCATATCTGCACATGCACGTGCTACCATCACTGGGTCACCGGTCAGTCCGGCTGAGTCTACTCCACGCACACACCCACCTGTCCCGGTTATCACCCCAATTTCCCCGGCATTCCCTTTTAAGACAGATATATCCAGTTCATCTATGAGATGCTTCACACTCCGGGTCCGAAGTGTGGTTGCTCCTGCACCAACCGGGTCGAGAATGATGGGTATGTTACAGGAATTGGCAGCTTTTCCCGCAATTAGCATACTTTCAATAAGATCTGAAGAGAGTGTCCCGATATTGAGGACGAGAGCTCCTGCAACAGCGACAATCTCTTCGACCTCGTCAGGTGCTTCTGCCATAACCGGAGCTGCACCAATACAGAGAGTGATATTAGCACAGTCATTTACGGTGACATAATTTGTTATATGATGCACAAGTGGTCTCTTCTGTCTAACTAACACAAGGAGATCAGCAATAGTTTGGTTATTCATCATCTGATAAAATCCTGTTATAATGTTCTCGTGTGATACTATTGTCCCTATATCATAAGAGGGAAACGATAGACCTGTCGTAAAGTGAATGATTTCATATAGATAATGATGGCAGTTGTAAAAAAGGTTGAGAATCAGTTCTTTTTGACAGGATAAATCAAGAATGGTACCCGTATGATTTGATTTAGAAAGGTTACGCAGTGCAAAGGTTGTGGGTATACCTGACCAAGGGATTGATTTCTAAAAACGATATGCCGGATAAAAATAAGCGTAATAAAGCAGAATTATTTCATGAGGCCAACAATAAAGAGAAGAATGAAGCCGATACCCAGCAAATAAAAAATCAGGGTTAACTCTCGTTTGACTTTTTGCAAATCCTTGTGACTTATACTGACCAATTCTTCAATACGAATCTGTGCTGACGTGATACTACTTGTATGGAGATGAAGAGTCGTAGAAAGATCCTGAACAATCCCGTTTATATCTGTATACTGTGTCGAGATTGATTGTGTTTCTTCAACAAGAGCATTAATTGGAGTTTGGATTGATTCAAGAAGAGATTTATTTTTTTTATACCACTTAGAGATGAATATCTGTGTTTTTTTAAGTTCATCTCTCATCTCTGTAGAAGCATTGTGCAATTGTCCCATCTGCTCGATAATGTTGCCATTCTGAACAAATTCATCAGAAACCCTATTTGATAGTAATAGAGGTTCTTGTTCCTCATAATTCAGCGGTAGGCTTACATTTTCTGTTTCTTGTGTATCAAAATCTGAAACTGATGATTCTTCATCCACTGGCTCATCATCGATATGGTCACCATCCTGCATTATCTACCATCCTGTCAACGATATAGGAGTACATAAAAAATCCGGATTATGTTCGTTTTAGCATCCTGTCTTTTTGCATATCATATCATATTTTGTGAACTTAATGAGATACGAATATTTGAATAAATACAATAATACTGCCGACCTTTTATAGTGATCGACCTATACACAGATTTACAGGCTCTGTCGATTTTTCAAGTGATAGTGCAATCGTGTTTTCACTCCTTACATAAATCTTTCCAGTTGAAACGACATTCGTTTGATAATTTAATTGATTAACCGCAGAGGCACGCAGAGGACACAGAGAGACTGTTTAAACCTTCAATACCATTCTTCTAATAGAAACTGATGTAACTTCCGGAGAGTAGCTGGTTTGCAGAGTATCTGAAACCTGGGTTCCCCTCTCTGCGTCCTCTGCG
>CAYRYR010000153.1:0-5014 GCA_964428385.1 uncultured Methanoregulaceae archaeon | reverse complement strand
TTAACGAAGCAATGAGGCTTGCCGGATATTATGCTTCCGGAGATTTTACTGCACGGTTTAATGAAAATATTCCTGTTGCCGGAGAATTTGTAGCTTACCGCGATGCGCTCAACACCATTGGCATTGAACTGTCACATCTTATGAAACTGATTACTGAGGAACTCTCTGAAGGAATAACAGTTCTCTCTTCAGCATCAAGTAAGATCCTGACCGTCACAACACAGCTCTCTTCAGCAAGTTCACAAACAGCAACAACAGTGAATGAAACTTCAGATGCCGTCGAAAACGTTCGGAAAAAGACAGAACAGGTTAATCAAAAGGTTGCGGTAGTTTCTGAAAAATCTATAAAAGCAAGGGAAGTCTCAAAAGACGGACAAAAAGCGGTAAAAGAAATTCTGGATGGTATGAATCATATCAAACGCCAGATGGATATCATCGGATTGAATGTTGTGAAACTTTCTGAACAGAGTCAGGCAATTGGTGAAATTATTGCAACTGTCACTGAAATTTCCGAACAATCAAACATGCTCGCAGTGAATGCCTCAATTGAAGCTGCAAAAGCCGGTGATGTTGGAAAAGGGTTTGCTGTCGTTGCAAATGAGATTCATAATCTTGCCCAGCAATCAAAACAGGCAACTGGAAACATCAGAACAATTCTGACTGATATCCAGCGGGGAGTCTCATCAACTGTGGTTTCAGCACAAGGTGGAACAACAACGGTTGCGGATGCTGTCAGACTTGCCAGCGATGCACAGGAAGCTATTGAAGTTCTGGCCCGGGCTATCGCTGACTCTTCACAGGCAGCAGTCGAGATTGCATATTCCATGCATGAGCAGGTGGCAGGGATGGACCTGATATCTGTTGCAATCGAGAATATTCGTGATGAAGCATATAAAAATCTGGAGACTACCAGAAAAGCTGAGAAGACAGCAGAAGATCTACATGAACTTGGATCACGGTTAAAGAAAATAACAGAACAATACCACGTATGAGATTGTAGCCATGACCGGTTCAGATGAAGAGTTTCAGAAGTTTTTGCTTGCAACATTTCGGGAGGATGCAGATGAACTACTTAGTAGGATATCACAAGGACTAATCAAACTTGAAAAGAAGCATCCAACGGTGGATTCTGACCTGATAGAAGAAATACTGAGAGACTCACACAGCCTGAAAGGCGCTGCTCATGCTGTAAACTTACAGGAGATGGAATCAGTCTGCCTTAATCTGGAGCGTGCGTTTTTACAGATAAAAAAAAGCTTATTTTCTCCTGATACAAACGTATTTGATCTTTTTCACCGTGCAATCAAGGTCATCCGGTCAATTCTTGAAGATGATAAAAGACTGGATAATTCTGCATTTGAAATTATTCAGCACCTCAGGGAACTGGAGCCGAAGAATGATGAGGGTAGTAAGAAAACTGAATTTAATGAACTTACAACAAAAACCTCACCATCAGATTCGAAATACGGGGGTTCTGATAGCGGAAAAAACAATGCCTGTGACGATGCCTATCACTATAAAAACATGCAGGTCCTGACCTCAACCACCATACATAAAAAAAACGGAAAAATGGAACGGGAAATTGAATACAATTACCCAGAGATCAAGAACAAAGATACTATACGGATACCAACAAAAAAATTTGACCGGCTCATTGCAGCATCTGACGGACTGCTCTCAACACAACTTTTTATATCACACAGACTTCGTGAACTCGAGGAAATACTGAGTAGATTCAATCTTTGGAACTGGAATCATGCACAGATCTATAACAACCTGCATATCATAGAGGAGATAACTTCCAGATCACAAAAGACAGACCTTCCACCTGATATCCTGGTTTATCTGGAACATATTATTGACTTCTTACAGACAAACCGGGACTTTGTAAACACGCTTCATCATGATCTTACGGTTCACACCCAGTCAACCTATGTTGACCGTGATGCCCTTGACGCAAGTACACATAAAATTTCAGACCTGATTCAGGATGCGGTGTTGGTTCCTGTTTCTAGCATTCTTACATCATTTTCAGGGATTGTCAGGGAAAACTCCCGTAGCTTAGGGAAACTAATTGAACTTAAGATTTCCGGGGATGAAATTGAGATGGATCGCCGTATTCTTGAATCACTTCATGTCCCCCTGATGCATATCATCTACAATTGTATAGATTATGGAATTGAATACCCGGCGGTCAGAATGAAACAGCAGAAACCAAAAACCGGTGTCATTCAGATTGAGGTCATTGCACATTCAGGAAGCAAAGTTCTGTTAGAAGTATCTGATGATGGTGCCGGTATTGACTATAAAAAAATTAGGCAGATAGCTGTTAAAAAAGGCATAATCAATGCAAAAGAAGCAGAAGACCTTACCGAAGAAGAAACAATCCAGCTTATATTTCTATCAGGTTTTTCCACAAGTTCAGTCGTTACCAACCTCTCAGGACGAGGACTCGGTATGGCAATCGTTGAAGATATCATCACCCGTCTTGGTGGGGAGATACAAGTAATCACGAAACCAGGAATAGGTACCAAGTTTTCACTGATAATGCCAATGAAACTTGCGACGATGCGGGGCCTTGTGGTGCAGTCTGGTAATTATGTCTATATCCTGCCAATTCACCAGATACAACAGGTTCTCCGAATACCCCGTACATCCATACATAAAGAGGAAAGTGGACTTTTTCTCAAATTACATACGGATACCATCAGAGTGATGATACTAAATGATGCACTCGGACTGCCTGATTATTATCAGGGAATGAAAAAAGAGGATTATCTCTCTGTTGTCATTATTACTTATGGTACCAAACACATTGCCTATATCGTCGATGAAGTTATCTGGGTACAGGATATCATTATCCGTCCTCTTGGTACACAACTTAGGTGGGTGAGTGGAATTACCGGTGCTGTTATTCTTGGAGACGGGCGCCTGGCACTTGTATTGGATCCAACTGAGCTGACACAGGAAATATATGCACAAAACCCCATAATACCTCTCGTGGATCCTGATGATAAGAAAACATACCGGGTTTTAATCGTTGATGATTCAGTAACACTGCGAACGATGATGGAACATATTCTTACGAGAGCAGGGTATCAGGTAAAAATTGCAGTGAACGGAATCGAAGCATTAAAAAACCTTAAGGAAGAGGATTATGATATTGTTGTTTCAGATGTTGATATGCCACGGATGAATGGATTTACTTTAACTGAGAAGATACGGGCTTTTGATCGGACAAAACAGATGCCGGTTGTACTGGTGACGGCACTTGATACGTATCAGGACCAGGAATTTGGGTTTACGGTGGGAGCTACTGCATATATTATTAAAAAAACATTCGAACAAAATAACTTTCTTAAAGTAATACAACAGTTACTTGAACATTCTCATTGTTCCTGATTTCTATATCTTCATTATATTGTGTGTAAATAATAAGAGATGCCATTATGCCTGAACATTCTGCAAAAAATGCTTTAACAATTCTCGTCGTGGAGGATAACCGTACTCAGGCAGAGTATTTACGATATATCCTGGTAAAGGGTGGATATACAACAATAATGGCATCAAACGGCTACAGTGCTCTTAACCAGATAACTGCACTAAAACCCGATATCGTCCTTACTGATGTCCAGATGCCTGATATGGATGGATATGAACTGTGTAGAACCATTAAGGACGATGATACAATGCGAACCATTCCGGTTATTCTGGTTACTCATCTTGCAGAACCGTCTGATGTAATAAAAGGACTTGAATCAGGGGCTGATAATTTTATTATCAAGCCTTATGAGCCAGAATACATACTGGAACAAATACAAAGCACCCATCTTGGTATGACACGACCGGACCCTGACGGGAAGGTTACACCACTAGAAGTGGTCTTTTCAGATGTAACTCATACCCTTAAAACCAGCAGGACCCAGATTCTTAATATTCTTCTCTCAACATACGAGACTGCAATAAAAAATAATGTAGAATTACATCATGCACATGATCAGCTCCAGTATCTCCATAATCAACAAAAAGAGAGTGTTAATCTTCTCGAACAAACAAATGAAGAACTGTACCAGGAGAACAGTGAACGACAGCATGCAGAGATGGCACTTGCAACAGCAAATAAAAAACTGCAACTCATGACCAGCATTACCCGTCATGATCTTCTCAACCAGCTCCACTCACTACAAGGGTATCTGGACCTTGCACAGTCTGACTGGGTTGATGATCCAGACACAGCCCGTACATTTATCAATAAGGCAGTTGCCATCACGAAACAGACAATTAATACCGCCACATTTACCGGTGAATATCAGGATATCGGAATTGAGTCTCCTCAATGGATGAATATCAGAGCACTGGTAAACCGATCAACAACATACACGGATCTTGACCTTATAACACTAGAGAATCTGATACCAGAACAGGTTGAGATATTTGCAGATCCAATGATTGAAAACGTTTTTTCCAATCTGATTGGGAATGCAGTCAGATATGGCCAAAAGATTACAACCATCAGATTCAGTCTATCGCACCAGGATAAAAAAACGGTAATCGTATGTGAGGATGACGGAATAGGCATCAGTCAGGAGGAAAAAGAAAAAATTTTCAACTTTAAGTACGGTGGAAATACAGGACTTGGTCTCTTTCTCGCCCGTGAAATTTTGTCTATTACCGGTATCAGTATACATGAAACAGGAATACTACATGTAGGAGCCAGGTTTGAGATAACCTGTCCGCCTGATACAATCCGTGACAAACGCTGATATCAGGTACAACATAAAATTAAAAGAGATAGTAACAAGATACCAGTACTGGTACGTATCTGTCCTTTTCAAATCGTATGATATCTCTCTTTTTTACAATAAAAACAGTAACCTGGCTTAGAAAGAGATTTTTTACTATTTACTATTCAGAACATCTCCTGAATAGATATCTTTTTTTCATCCTTTCAGGTTACCTATACAATAGGAAAAATCAGGTATTTACATGGGTTTATTGTTGATATCCATCAAGA
>CAYRYR010000152.1:0-5033 GCA_964428385.1 uncultured Methanoregulaceae archaeon | reverse complement strand
TCATGTAATTTTACTGGTCTTTCCCTACAAGAGCTTCAGGGCAGATTTATTTTTGATTTCATCACCGAAATTGATTATAAAAGAGTGAAAACTAATATTGCGGCTAGAATTGATGGATTAGGTCCTTCCCCATATGAGGTAGGTGTTATCTCTCCATCAGGTGAAAGGAGATATGGCATGGTAAATGGTGTAGAGATTACCTTCAAAAACCAGCCTGCGATTCTTTTACTAATCAGTGATATCACTAATCTTAAGATGACTGAGCAGGCGTTAAGCTCAGCAAACCGAAAATTGACACTTCTTTCCAGTATAACAAGACATGATATTCTTAATGTTATTACTGGTCTTTTGTTACGACTGGATCTCTTATTGATGGAAAAAGAGGAAGAGACTTTTGACGTAGAGTTTACAATACAAAAATTGCAGGAAGGTCTCAAACAGATTCAGGATATGATTGAATTTACCGGGTTGTATCATCTTATCGGGGCCGATGCACCTGGGTGGTTCAAAATTAAAACTATCATTAATATGGGGAAAAAAGATCTGAATATGAGTGGTATCAGGGTAGAGTATGACCTGATTGACTGCGAAATATTTGCAGATCCTCTGATTTATAAAGTGATATACACGATATTAGAAAATGCCTTACGACATGCAGGGGAAACACTATCCTTCATCAGAATATCGGCCAAAAATTATCAGGATACCCTGCAGATTAGTATTGCTGATGATGGTATAGGTGTTAGTGTTCAGGATAAAGAAGATATCTTTAAACAGGGATATGGAAAAAACACAGGATTTGGTCTTTATCTTGCACGGGAAGTACTTTCTATTACCGGAATTAGTATCTCTGAAGTCGGAAAACCCGGTAATGGTGCAGAATTTGTCATAATTGTTCCTTCTGGTCTCTTCAGGATATCATCAGATAATGCTGGCAATACAGAATTTTACATCTCTTCATGAATTATAACAATATAGGATTTTTGGCTCTGTCGATTTTTCAAGTGATATTGCCAATCATGTTTTCACTCTTTACATCGATGTTTCCAGTTGAAACGACATTCTTTTGATGATTGAAATGATGTAACCTTGGAGGGGAGTGTGGTTCAGAGTATCTGACACCTGGGTTCCCCTCTCTGCGTTCCTCCGCGTCCTCTGCGGTTGGAATTCTAAAATAATATAGATCAGTGTCAATATGAAAGTTAGAATGCCATGTAATTACATCCTGTCTGAACATGATGATATGTATCACTTGTTTTTCAGACAGAGCTTGGATTTTTAGCGAAATTAAAGATTTTAACCCAGATAGTGCCACAATAATAATGGTGATAATCTGTTAGAATTCTGAAATTTATATTCTCTAGAAAACATGAATTTTATTACTTTTATTTTTCTGAGGTTTTGTTTAACACAAAAAACCTGTTAAATCCGGAATTCGAACAGGTAAGAATTCCTGGAAATCTGACAGCTGGTTATGAGAGAACAGGCAGCGATAAGAGAGATTCTTCCCTTATTTACGTATAGGCCTGATTGATCTCTTATCTCCAGGGATTGTATGATAAAAATCTTTTGAATATTGTCTGTTTAGGTCTCGTCTCCATTCTTCAATGACTACCGGGACTGTGGCATCAGGTTTCAGTGTTCCAATCTGGTTTTCTATTCCTGCTCTTCTGAGAGTATCTCTGACCATCTTTGAAGCTTCGGCAATTCTGAGGGCAATACCCTGAGTTGATAGATCATAATAGATATCAAGGAGCACATCTACTGCAGTGGCATCAATGACGGGAGATGCTTGTAAATCGATTATGACAAGGATTACCGGCTCTATCTGTTGATGCAATAGTTCATAGATACGTGAATAGATTATTTCGGTATTGGCAAAGATGAACGGAACATCGATCCTGATGATAAGAATCTTTGGTGTTGCTTCCTTCTCAGGTTCTTTTTCAACATCCCCATATAGCGTAGTACCGGGAAAACGACCAAGCACAGGGACATGTGGATAACTTATCTGGTATAGTACTGAAAGGAGAGTAAGGATGACACAGATGAGTACTCCTATAAGAATCCCACATATTAACACTCCGACACAGCAAATCAGGGCTAACGTAAATTCACCGGTATTGATCATTCTGATCCGGTTCAGGCCGGAAATGTCAACAATTCTGATAACTGATGCAATGATGTATGCTGCAAGAACAGATATTGGAAGATAATAAAAAAAACCTGAAAAAAAGAGCAAGACTATGATAATAATACAACAGGCAACCAAACCAGCCATCTGGGTTACTGCTCCCATCTGGTAATTATCTTTAGATCTAAACGTGTTACCTGATATTGGAAATCCCTGAAAAAACCCGGTGGCGATATTACAAATCCCAAAAGCTAGTAATTCCTGGGTTGTATCAACTGCATATTTCTTTTTGTTGGCATAAGTTCTTGTTATAGTGCCTAGTTCGACATATGAGACGATGAAAAGAGCAAAAGATAGTGGAACAAGAAGTAGTATATCATTGGCTGTTACAAAGGGAATTGCCAACGCCGGCAGGCCGGCAGGAATGGATCCAATGATAGAAACACCCAAATCAGCCAGGTGCATCCCTGATGATATAAATATGGTTGCAATAAGCATAATAAACGCTATTGGCAGACGTGGGTAGAGATATCCGATTACTACGAGAATAAGCAGAGTAAAGACCCCAATAGCAATTGAATAGGTGTTAAAAGAAACAGCATTCTGGAGGGTATAGAATATTCTTCCAGGCAGATCTAAAGGAGATCCAACAATTCCCATAAGGACCGGGATCTGATGTATAATGATAAGAATCCCGATCCCTGCAATAAATCCTTTTAATATTGGCAATGAGATGAGATTCTGCAAAAATCCGAGATTATATTTCCACGCAATAATGGCAAGAATACCAACCATGATTGTAGTACATGATGCCAGAGCAAGATACCGTGCGACATCGCCGACTGCAATCATTCCAATGACTGATGTTACAAGAATTGCCTGGATTAAACATGGTCCGACTACCGCCTGTCGGGAAGTTGCAAAGAAAAAATAAACCAATGGAGCAATGATACTTGCATATAATCCATACTGGGGGGGGAGGCCAGCAAGAGTTGCATAGGCCATTCCTAAGGGAATAGAGCCAGCAGCAAGAGCAAAACCCGCGATAATGTCATATCTGAGCCATGATTGGTTATATGTCGGGAGCCATCTGATGATTGGTAATACGGTTGAATTACTATCTTCGAAATTGGTTTCACCTACTTTTTCTTCAGTCATGGTTCCTCCTGAAAATGACGTGTATACAGACTGGTAATCAAAGAGTATTTTTTAATGTCGATGTATGTCTGTTGTATTACATAGTACTCGTATCTTTTTCTTTGAAGTTTTCTTTGAAGTATTATACAAATCAAGGTGGCGCATTGCATCTTGAAACCTGATAGTTGGTTTTCTGATACTTTCAAAGAGGGTAATTATTGTCTTTTTTCATCGAAGCAAAGGTGGAATTGTATCAGAAGTGATTGGAGTGCATCGCAAAACGCATATGAAGTAATCGAAGTGAAACAAAGGATATTACTAAGGATATTACTAACATGGCAACCCGTTCGCCCAATATAATCAAGGCAATTTTTAAAAGATATGTTATCTCTCCTTTTTGTTTGTCTGACATGTACATCTTTGATAACAGCCAGGTTCTTCAAAAAAATAGAGAATTAAGCCCGTATGAATAAAAGTAAGAAAAAAGAGAAAAAACCATCTTTCTCATTAAGATGGAATCAGAAGAACACTCCTATCGTTAGCAATAAAAAAATGACAGAAACGATAAAAAACCCGAGAACGGTAAAGAAGGCAGCTAACATTCGATTCCATCGGAAAAGCCAGGCAATGACTGGTGTGCCATATAATCCGATTGCCGGTATCCATGAGATGAAAATACATGAAAAAACTCCATATTTGTGAATAATGGTCATTTTCTGCATCTTCTCTTCGACCTTTATGAGCCATTTCTGGACTCGCTCTGAAGTCTCTGCAAATGTGTCACATATTTCAAATATTGTCAGAGTCATACCGATTGCATACGAGAGCATGATAGCAAGGATAACCATGGGTTGAATGTCAAGTCCAACTCCAATCGGTGAAGCGGTTGCCTGAAACAGGATGGCTGAGGAGATCATCGTAATAATCTTTCCTTCAGGTACACCTGTGAATGAACCTATGAGTATTGGGATGCCAAAGAGAAACACAATGATAAAAAAAAGTGTTTTAATTACCTGCCTGAACATAATTATCCAGACATGGACGTTATCCTTCATACTCGTATTATATATCCCGAATATAAAAAGATTTCATTTCACAGATTTTTAAACATAGATTTCTCTAAATTAAGGCAGGGTAGTATGTTTGGTGATATCTTCCACCAAAGGCGTGTGACAGAATACTCTCATAGTAGTAAACAGAAGTCATAAAACCGTAAAACAATGAAATTAAATTTCTTCTAGTGGTTTCCAGTCTGTATATGCATAATAGTATTTGGTATCGGAATTGCTTGTACTGGTAGTGCAAACACCATAAAAGTGATCGATTATTATCATCGGTATTTTGGATCAAATGCGACAAGAGGTGGTTAATCGGACTGAATAGCATTTGTGAACTTCGAAGTTATATTTCTACCATCCAGAAAAATGAGATTTCTGTAATTAATGGGGTTATTGCTGCAACAAAAAAATATTGGCTGCCAAATGGATCAGTATGACCAATGGCATCAAATGGTATTTACTTCAGAAATGGCATATGCTTGAATAGTAACAAGAGATCAATTCTCATAATGTTTCTCATCCCGATTATGTAACAATTTAGAAACCAAACAAACAAATTTCATTCTGGATTTACCCTACTATCACTATCCCGCCCCTCTCATCACGATGAATAAATTCAATCAATTCTGGCGTCACTTTCTTTTTATTATATGTATAGTCTATAACATAACCTTTTTAATTTATAAATTAAATACTGATAATGA
>CAYRYR010000151.1:0-5108 GCA_964428385.1 uncultured Methanoregulaceae archaeon | reverse complement strand
TTTGATCTCTCAAATTGGCAAATTTAATTTAAGAAAGTTATGTTACTGACTATAGGTGCGCCTTATGTATCTAAAAAAGAGATAAAGACCTTAATATTTTGCTAGTTGGACGATTGCGTGCATTCCATAAGCTAAGACCACAAAACTATGGATATGGTAAAAATATCATGGCATCTCAAAGTTGGTCTGATATTTATTTTCTGCTCTTGTACCGTCTACTTCATCAAATTAGTTAGTATTGGTCATATTGACGATACGATTAATTATCTCTTTAACGCGGTGGGATTTTTATTTCTCAATGTCCTGATGGTCACCCTTGTTATCAACGAACTTATGCACTATCGGGAAAAGAAGGAACGGCTGGAGAAGCTGAACATGGTCATTGAAGTCTTTTACTCAGAACTCGGTTTAGGTTTGTTACTGATTTTTCGTGATGCAGATGCCGGCATTGAGACTCTTAGAAAAATCCTTACGATAACACCCGCATGGACTGATAATGACTACGATACCAGCATAAACCTGGTAAAAAAATATGATTATCACATTGATCCATCTCGTAT
Source organism: uncultured Methanoregulaceae archaeon (assembly GCA_964428385.1). Taxonomy (GTDB): domain Archaea; phylum Halobacteriota; class Methanomicrobia; order Methanomicrobiales; family Methanospirillaceae; genus JAFGOM01. The sequence continues at coordinate 4,548 of CAYRYR010000151.1, read as the reverse complement.
CGATCTAGAAACTCTCCATTCATTTCTGCACGAAAAAAGATCATTTATGTTGCGGCTCTTTGAAAACCCTGCATTGCTGGAACATGGTTCTTTCAGTCCACTTCTCCAGGCAGTATTTCACCTGACAGAGGAACTACACAGAAGAGATGATGTATCATCACTTCCGGCATCAGACATTGCACACCTTACCGGTGATATCAAACGGGTATATGAACATCTTCTTCTTGTCTGGGTTGGATATATGAAGCATCTACAAAAAAATTATCCCTTTCTCTTCTCGCTTGCATTACGGACGAATCCATTTGACAAAGATGCACATATCATAGTTTTAGAGAATGAAAGCAAAAGGAAACCCTGATAGTCTGTGAGGGTGACATCAGGTAGTTTGAAGAACGGGAGGGGTATATATCCGCGTTGCCAATTCTTTATCCAGCATGAATAATACTCCGGTTTCTTTTTCTCCCTGGATAAGTATTAGTTTATCAAGGATATCACGTGCATTTTCCTCTTCTTCAACTTGTTCGTCGACAAACCATTGTAACATGTTATATGACGCATGATCTTTCTCCTGCATTGCCAGGTTCACAAGATTGTTGATGCGGTCGGTCACCTTTTTTTCATGTTCCAGTTGGTATCTAAAAGCTTCAGCAGGTGAATTCCACTTTGTTGGTGGAGCCTCTATGGGTGTCAGGGTTACTCTGCCACCTCGTGCAAGGATATAATCATAGAATTTTAGTGCATGGTCCCGCTCTTCCTGAGCCTGAATTCGCTCCCAGTTGGTAAACCCTTTGAGTCCCTGTGCACTATACCACGCTGCCATTGCAAGGTATAAATATGCAGAATAGAGTTCTGCGTTTATCTGATCATTGATTGCCGTTTCCATTATAGTGTTCATTATAATCACCAGTCACATCTGTAATGTGTATCTCTTCTGACGATACTTATTTATTTTCATCTATATGATGGAAACTAATTTCCTTCTATACTTTAAAAATTATCGTAACATTCTTATTAATATACAAGATAGAAAGAAAGTGTTTATAACCTTTCCATATTAAAACTAGCTTAGTTTGGGGTACCCCGGACTATGTCATATGTACTTGATTATAGTGCATAGGAGAGACATTCATGAATTTAAGACAACCAAATGCAAATGAAGCTACTCATACCAGTAACCGTTCGAAGAGTGTGGTGCCCATGTCGGGTCTTTGTACCAGATGTACTGATGGGTGTAAAGGGAATTGTGAAATCTGGCTCTCGTCATTTCGTGGCAGAGAAGTTCTGTATCCCGGGCCTTTTGGAGAGGTCACCGCAGGGGCAGACAAAAACTATCCTATTGATTACTCACACCTGAACATTCATGGATATGCAGTGGGTGCGAATGGCCTTCCCAATGGTATTGAAGCAAATCCTGACACTGCAGTATTCTATGATGTCAATACTGAAACTGAATACGGATGGGATATTAAAGTCCCCATGCGGGTTCCCATCTTCACTGGTGCATTAGGATCCACTGATATTGCAAGAATTAACTGGGAACACTTTGCCATCGGCGCTGCAATTGCCGGTATCACTCTTGTATGTGGTGAAAACGTCTGTGGGGTGGACCCTGAGCTTAAGATTGGTTCTGATGGCCTCGTCTCATCTTCACCTGAGATGGACAGAAGAATTAACATATACAGGAAATTCCATGAGGGCTTTGGAGAAATTCTTGTACAACTCAATGTCGAAGACACCCGGCTTGGAACCGCGGAATATGTCGCATCAAAACACAATCTGGAGACCATTGAACTGAAATGGGGTCAGGGTGCAAAATGTATTGGTGGGGAGATTAAAGTCCGGACCCTTGAACGTGCAGCTGAACTTAAGAAACGTGGTTACATTGTTCAGCCGGATCCTACAAGAGCTGACACCCAGGCTGGATTTAAGGATGGTGCAATCAAAGAATTTGAACGACACTCTCGTCTTGGATTTGTTGACAAAGAGGGATTCCTTGAAGAGTGTGATCGCCTGAGAAATATCGGATTCAAACGCATCACCTTAAAAACCGGTGCATATTCAATGAAAGAATTGGCAATGGCTATCAGATGGGGTTCTGAAGCAAAAATTGATCTTCTTACCATTGATGGTGCACCAGGTGGTACCGGTATGAGTCCATGGCCAATGATGAATGAATGGGGGATTCCGACCTTTTACATTCAGTCACTTGCCTATCAGATGGTTACCGACCTTACAAAGAAGGGAATGCGGGTTCCTGACCTTGCGATTGCAGGTGGATTTGCTGATGAGGCAAATGCATTTAAAGCTCTTGCAATGGGCGCACCATACTTTAAAGCGGTTTGTATGGGTCGGGGTCTCATGATTCCGGGAATGGTTGGTAAAAATATTGATAAATGGCTCAAAGCAGGAGAACTGCCAAACACAGTTAGCAAATACGGAAAGTCTGTCGAAGAGATCTTTGTCTGTTATGAAGAACTCAAAGAGAAATATGGCAGCCGTATGAGTGAGATTCCACTCGGTGCTCTTGGTATCTACACTTACAGCCAGAAGTTCAGGACCGGCATGCAACAAATCATGGCAGGAAGCCGCAACTTCAGTCTAAAATCCGTCACCCGTAACGATTTGATGTCTCTCACTCCAGAAGCTGCAGAAGTTTCCGGTATCCCATATGTCATGGAATCATACCGTGATGAAGCCTGGGACATTCTGCTTGAGTGATAAAACCGTATCTTTTTTTTTAATATTGCTTCATTTGTGCATCGTAATTTTCTAAAGGCAGGTTTTCTGTTTTTTCCTGATAAATCATACCTGGTGACTATGTAATACTATAGATTATCCCTCGGAATCTGGAGAGCATAAGGAATCAGGGTCTCTATTATGTCAAGTGAGATACTTGTGCCAAGTTGTGGCTCAAGAGACTCAAGCCAGAGAAAAAAACCCACTTTTGGAGGTGTCCGTCGTTCATATTTAAACACTCCCGGATGATGGTAGACAAGTTTATGGTATTCCTTTTTCTGACGGAACCGAAGATAAATAAGTGGTGTGTAGTCTGGAAGGTCTGCAGCCAGGATAATCTGTGAATATCGTTTTATCACCATCTCATATGAGAGATCCTCCCCTTTGACCTGAATAGTATATTTTTTGCAGATCTGTTTGAATGCTGATGTATATACTGAACCAAACAGTATCTTCTTAACAAGTGATGCTGTTCGTTCCGGTGATGGAAGGATAAGTTCAGATTGATTTGAATTGCAGATCTGTTTTATTGTCCAGTCCCGTTCTGTAGCATGGATGGTCTGGTAATGAAAGGGTGCGACTATTTTTAGATCACTCATATAACAGGTGTTTGCATCCGGAACCCGTGGTTTGGTACCTTGTTTCGGCCAGTTCCCTGCTATATATGGTCGCAAATCTGCGCATGGAGAAGTAGAGATACTGATATGTTCATCAGATCCAAGAACTTTTCTTCCCCCTTTGTAATTTGAGAGGGGAAATGAAGTTACCAGGATAAAAGTAACTGCTTTCTGGTTAAAGAGGTATCTGATAACCTGTTTTTTGTAATAGATCTCCTGAAGAAAATCTTTGAGATCCGCAGGTGAAGTTACCACCTCCACAAAGACGATGGATCCATCTTTTTTCTGTAACAACAGATCGAATTCGGCAAGATCCTGTCCATTTCCCCGAAGTGTCAAATCGCCGTTTCTGGAGTAATAAAATCCATTCTGACCCATTTTAACTGGTTGCCATCGAAACGGGGCATCAGCACCCTTCAGAACAACTGCTTTTATTGTGTCTGTCTGTGTTGCAAGATCCAAGAAGAGTTCATACGCCATCATCTCAAACCAATGGCCTTCAGCAGAACGCATAAATGAGATGTCCGGGGAAAATAGTTGTTTCTTTTCCAGACGGTTTAGATGACGCAATGCCCGTATTGCATGTTCTTTAGTTGGCTGACAGAGCACATCATTTGCATTGAGCCATGCTTTAAGCTTAACCATGGGGGAATCCTGTAATGCGTCTGTGCGCTTTTAGAAAGTTCCGGTTTTTAGTATTATTCATAGTTGCCATAGAGAACGATGATGAGGTTCAGATGAATTGAGATTCTTCTCTGATAATTTCCTCAACTTGAGTATTTTCAGAGGGAATATTGGGGGTAATGCAGACAAAATACAGAATGAATGAGATCGTTCTAAAGATTTTGTCGGTAATCTGCGAAAATTCTTGGAACACGATATGATATTGTGGTTATTTTGAACATATACGCAGATGTAATTCCTGAATAAAGTTGTTAAACTTATATCAGAATACAATATTAGTCAGGTTCCTCTTTGTAATATAATTTATTGCACGCATGCCAATGATATACAGTATTTCTATAATCGCTCCACTTAATATGTTGTAAAGCAACTATTTTTGCGTAAAAAATGCACCTTGAGCAAAACTTTATAAGTACACGAATCCTTTTACTACTGCTACAAATTCTAAGTTTGTAGGGGTTCGTAGCTCAGTTAGGTAGAGCGCCTGGCTTTTAACCAGGTGGTCGGGGGT
>CAYRYR010000150.1:0-5148 GCA_964428385.1 uncultured Methanoregulaceae archaeon | reverse complement strand
GATGTAAAGAGTGAAAACATGATTGGCAATATCACTTGAAAAATCGACAGAGCCAGTCATTTTTTTAATATTCCTCATAAAACCCTTTATGTAATATAAAAAAGTGTAAAATGGCATTTTCCTCATGCGACTGCATATCCCGTCTCTTTCTCTATCGATGATTCACCAGTCCCGTTTACCTGCAACAAATGCATCAACGCCATGCTTTTTAATTCTGACAAGGTTTTTTCTGTGAGCATCACCATGAGTTCCCTTAAGGAAATCCAGTTTTTCACACTGTATATTATCATCACACTCCCAGCACCCCTGGATATTTTTTTCAATACAACATTTCCTGATGTTGCAAAAAGGAGGGCCACCCCCATTTCTACACCCCTCTTTACAACGAAATTTCATCATCTGCCCGAGTAGATCATAACAGTCAGGATATTTTTCAAATGCTTTCGCAAAGGGATATGCCGAGAGTGTTTTTGCAAATATATCATACTTTGCTGTTCGTAACTCTTTTCTGAGATCCCGTGCGAGATCCGCAATCTTTCCGGTATGTCCATGACAGTCGAGACAACAGAGCCCGCAAAACGTTACAACATCAAGATTGTTCTGTTCCATCTAATGAATAGTATTCATATTGTGGGCTAAAAAGTTTGGTATGAAGCTGTTTAGTCTGACAGTAAAAATCCATATATTCTGCACCATTGTTTCACATGGAATTCTGGATTCTTTCCTATTGGACCCGGTATCTCATCCTTTTATTATAACCGGGATGATACCTGAAAATGAGGATAATATATTAATTTCATCTCCTGATTTTTTCGTATTCCCTTTAAAAAATCCTAATGTAGGGAGTATGAATGGTGCAGGTAATTACTATAGATTGTTTATTTATCTGGAATCGAGAAATACAATACAGATGAATAGAACAATAAACAGAATACCGTCTGCTGTCAGATGGTGTAGGAAAATCTCTCGTATTGCAAATACCAGGAGGACTATGGTATGTCTATCTCAATGAATCTGATTATTGGCGGTGCTGTACTGAGTATCTTCTGGGGTTTAGCTCACATCATGCCTGTTCATTCGGTTATTGCCGGATTCGGACCAATTTCACAGGATAATAAACGAATTTTAATGATGGAATGGGTGAGTGAGGGAATAACATTACTATTTATCGGAATTCTTGTTCTTTTGGTTATCGTGTCTGCCGGACTGCAGGATCCGGTTGTTATGTTAGTATGTCGTGTTACCGGTGTGATGCTTCTGGTGATGGCAGGACTTTCTTCTCTGAGCGGGGTAAAAAATCCTCCTCTTACTATGAAATTGTGTCCGATAGCCAAGACGATTGCTGCCATCCTGCTCATTTCCGGGACCTATCTTCCTATTAAATGATGATTTTCCCTCTTTTTTGGAAGGATTTTTTTCCTATCAATGAAGAGATTGTTGAAACATCAGCCAATAAAATGTAGTACAAATAATGTGCATACTAAAAAATACTAATGTTATGTCAGGTAGGTAAGACTGTTCAATGAACTTTATATCACCTTCTTCTGGAGAAAGGGCAGTTACCGGGAAGTAACAGACGAGAATAAGAAGCAGGATAAGAGTGATACTGTATTGAGAGAGGTTCATTGGTGTAATGTGCAGAAAAAGAAGATAAAGAATAAGATGTCATCACCTGAATTGAGATATCCCCTGACATTTAATAGTATAAAGGCAGTTTTATCTGATACTTTTTTGTAACATATTTCTCTCTCATCTCTCATTGTTTGGTTTATCACTTGGAGGTATGCGAATATAAATTAAATCGACATTAAGGCCGTAAAGAGATACGTTCGTCGAAATCCACAGACTTTTTTCAGGAGCCGTTGTGTTGAGTGTTCAATACAGATAAATTTTTTTCTGACTTTTACCATGGGATGTAGGTTACATGTTCAGAAATTCATTTCCTCTGTTTTTATACGATAAAAGATTCAACCTTTTTTTCTTATGCTGGTATATGACTTGGTAAGCATCTCTTCAGTACAGAAATTGGTGTTCAATCATTGGGTTTCTGGTGCATTCGTGTATCAAAATGGTATATAACAGTCTAAAAGAGTCCATCTGGTATTTATCTGGTATATACATGACTCAACAGCACACAATAATTTTTATCTGTATCCTCATCTGCACCGGAATAGCTCTGTGTGAATCAACGTATGGAGATGAGATTGGAGATGCACCTGTTGTAAGTGCCCTATTAGTTGATTCTGGTTTGGCAGGTATTGTGTCTTCTGACAATATCCCTGCCTCTTCAGAAAGCATTAGTTCATCGGATATAGCCTCTTCTGCCAGCAATTCAGATAATAGTCCATTGGGTTCTGTCTTATCTGCCAGTACTACTGCTGCAGATGGAGGAGATACAACTGACATGATACCAGATAGTGTATGTATGCTATCACCGTCAGGAGATATAGGGGGGTTAGAAGCAGATGTCATAGATGATTCCAGTTCCTATCCAGATGATAGTTGTAATCAAAATTTAGTAACCGATTCATCTCAATCAGATGAACAGGTACCAGATTCAGATGGTTATGATGAGGACGCTGACAATAGTGATAATGATAAGTATATTTTTAGTGGTTCTGAACCAGGCATAGGTGATGGTGATGCAGAAAATTCTCCCATTCAGGAAATAAAACCAGAAGAACCAGAATTACGTGTGGATAGAGAAGTTACCGGTGCGGGTGAAACAACAGGATCTTTGGACCTTGTTGCCTCTCTGGCATGCACCACAACAAGTAGCCAGATGACAGATGACATTAGTGAAGAGGCACAGGAAGATCCTCTCATTTTGGCTGATAATTCAGTAGATGCTTCCGTACCAGACGTAAAAACGCTGGCAATTGTGGAGGTATCAATGCAGCCACCAGGATCCACCCCGCTTGAAGCAGGGGTTGATAATGGATTTTATACATTCACTGGTAACTACCTGGGAGGAACAATAAAAATCAAAAAAACCGGGACATATCATCTTACTGACACCCTTATATCGAATGCAGGATCTGGAAGTTCCGGAACCCATAATTTTGCAATCAAGATCTCCGGTTCCAATGTCATACTCGATGGGGGACATGACTCTGCTACAGGACAGATTCAAAATGGTATCACTGGAAATGGCGCTAATTATCTTGATGGAATTTTGGTTAACGGCAAGGATGTGACCATTCAGAATTTCGGTTCTATTACTGGATTTACCGGAATATCATCTGCAGGAGTGAGATCTGAGATCACTGCTGATGGAATTACGGTATCAGGATCAACCTGTACTGGAAATATGTATGGCATTTTATCATATGGTGCAACAGCCACGATAATTGGTAATAGTCTGACTGGGAATACAAATGATGGTATTCGTTGTGTAGGCACTGATGCCACCATTACGAGCAATAATCTGATAGGAAACGGTAGTGATGGCATCCGTTGTGTCGGTGATGGTGCAACCATTAATGACAATACTGCAATCAGCAACACGAATGGCATATCATCAGGGCGTGGTAGTGCTACTATCACTGGCAATACGGTTATCCGCAATGATGCCGGAATCCAGATAACCGATAACAAGCAGGATGTGACTGTTAGTGGCAATCATATTACTGACAATACAAATGTCGGAATCAAGATCGATCACGGGGTTGGAACTGGCAGTGGCGCCATCTACGACAATTATTTTGCAAATAATATAAATGTGGGTGGAACCGGGGCTCCCGGGACTTTTGACTGGAATACTGATCCAATACCCGGGTTAAACGTGATGGGAGGACCTACTATCGCAGGCAATTACTGGAGTAATCCGGTCGGGACCGGTTGGTCAGATACCAGAGCCATAAACCCTGCCGGTTATTCAACAACAGAAGATTATGAAGTCAAATTTAATTCCCAGGTCTATGATTCAAATCCCCTGGTAAGATATCCTGCCCCACCAGTTCCCCCTGATATGATAGGTCAGAAAACCTCTGCAATATCATACTCTGATAATATACCCTCTGGAAATTTTATTCATCTCGTGATAACAAACATCACCGTATCATCAGGAACTGTACCAGGTAGCTCAACTACTCTCACGCTTATCATAGAAGCGGACGGTTCGGTCTTACTCCCTCCAGGAGCGACCGTTGTGTTTGTCCCGGTAAACATGGAAGCAATAGCAATCAGTGAATTTACTGCAACGATTGAAGATAGAGAATTTGATGAGGTAACCCTTCCCTATCACATCCCGGAATTCCCTGGTGAATACAGGCACATCTTTCAGCCGTTTCTCATTCAGACCGATCCACTCACTGGTGAGGAAGTACGAATTTCTGCAGGAACACCCGTTACATTCACAGTTATCGTCGGGGTTGACCGGAGTGTGACTGTCATCCATGAATGAGAAGATACCATCCAGATCCTCGATTTTTCACTACTGAAGCAGGGAAATAGCAGATAGATACTACGTTATAGTCTTCCAGCATCAAAACGATAAGAACTAAAATGCTCTGTTATTTTGATCTACAGGATTTCTCTTGTTATCTGACTAAAACGGGTCACATCTGTTCTGCTTATATTATTGCGAGTATGCCCGATTGAGGGGAGTGATTAACCAAAATATGGTTGCATACTCTCTGAATATGATCAAAAAGATCGGAATAATTATCATCGCTCATGAGAAATAAACGCTTATAAGAGAAGTTATCAGGGGGACTTAGAAATACATCATTCAATGCATTTTTCAGTGTGTGTAATTATATTTCTCGGAATTTCGTTTCTGGGTGTCTCATGCTCTGCTGAATCAGGGTCCCCTGAAGTGATGAAAATCCCCGGTTTTTCTGATACAACTAACGTCATCCCGAATCCAGGAATCGGTCCTGTTTTTACCGGTTTCATGCAGGTTTCTCCGGTTTTTACATCAGTTCCTGAAGGAGGATTGGAAAATGAGTCTGATTCTTCGGATAAGACAAATAATTCCGGGACCATCAAAGCAGCTATACCTGGTACAACTGGATATGCAGATCTTTTAGATATGAGTCTGCCAGTTGTGCAACAAGGTCAGATGAATCTGTCAGAAGATGGCATTCTGGAATCAAATCTTTTTATGGCACCGTTAAACCCGGAATTTGTTACATATATAAAAAA
>CAYRYR010000149.1:0-5221 GCA_964428385.1 uncultured Methanoregulaceae archaeon | reverse complement strand
TGGGGGGATGGGGTGTTAGGGCGGTAGATAACCATATCCCTATAATATATTATATTCTCAGATATATATTTAAACTAATCGCATAATAGTCAGACCACTTCCGGAAAATAAATTCGCGATAACTCGCCAAGTGCGGAGTCCCAATTCCCCTCCAATTTAGCAGGTAAAGATCACAGAGAAGATTACCAATTACATGAAACGTAAAAAAAGTGAGAAGGAGTTTACGCTAAAAGCAGGTTCTTGTTATAGCTGAGAACATCAGGAATAGAATTCACGCCATCAACAGACATCGGGAAGTTTGTAAAGATTACCCGCTCAGTCGGAACGCCGATATCAGTCAGTGCCTCCTCTATCCCTTTTGCCATCTCACCGGACTGCATATTCTCAATTACGTACATCTTTCCCCCGCCTGATACGATATCAAGGGCAAGAATATCATCCTTGTTTGCCTGGATGGCATCAACAACCTTTGCAGGTGTTTTTTCTCCGCCATATGCAAACTCAGGAGCAAAGAAGTCATATGCCTGTAATCCGAACCATTTTTCAACCGGCTCCATCTGCCAGAACATGACAATCACATGTTTCTGTGACAAGAGATCTTTTTCTTCGGCAGTAAGGTCTCCGGCTTTTGTTATCTCTTCTTTATATAGTTCAGCATTCGCAGTGAATACCGGTGCATCTTCGGGATCTGCTTCTACGAGCCAGGCAAGAACCGTATCAGCAAGTACCTGTGCAGACTCAGGAGTATTCCATTCGCTATTTGGAGCCAGAACATTCCAGGTCGTCGTTCCGTACCCGTTGGCATCTCTGAATTTTTCAATAGCAGCCATGGTCGCCGTATCCACAGTACTGTTATGTGCCAGGAAGAGATCAGGAGCCATGAGAGCATCGATATTCCTCTGGATTAATCCGGGAAGGATATCACCCTGCAGATGGGGACATACTGTAGCATCTGATATATAGGTCACATGCACAAGATCGCCTCCGATCTGGCTGACCGGATCATACAGGACGCTCGTCGTTGTTACCACATCCAATGCACTGACTGCGGGAATTCCAGTCAGGAGTGCCAGACAGATGAAAAAACAGAGAAGTTGTTTCATAATCATACTTTTTGAATTATCGTATTAATATATTTGACTACATACCTTTCGTTTCGGAGAAAATATTACTGCAATGATAAATGCCAATGAAAAAAGAACTGCTGTCAGCGGGCCTACCGGAAGAGAGTATATGACACCGAAAAATGCACCAATGACACTGACACATGCAGCAACAAAGGGAGCTGCAATAAACATCTGCCTGATTGTCGCGCAAAACTGATAGGCAATTGCTGCAGGAGTAACCAGCCAGATATACAGGAGCAGGCCGCCAACGATAGGAAGAGACAATGCAACCATTACAGCGATGAAGAAGAGAAACAGATAATAGACCGGCAAAACCCGGATACCACTGATCTCAGCCATCTTCCGGTGAAAGGTTATTGCGGCAATCTCTTTGTTAAAGATGATAACTAAAAGGACAATCACAAACGAGATTGCAGCCAGGGCATAGATCTCTTCACGGTACAGGGAGATGACATTCCCATACAAAAGTGCACTGGCATCAAATCCCCGTCCTGCTGACTGCATCAGAGCGATGAATAATATCGCAACTGCCATCATCGTTCCAAAGAGGACACCAAGGGTCGTATCAGTATGCATCCGGGTCCGATGACTTAAAGGCCCCATTACAAGAGCTGTCAGTACGCTGACAACTATGGCAGACAGCATCATAGGAAACCCAAAAAAAGCTCCGGCAGCACCTCCGGCAAATGCTGCATGAGACATCGTAAACCCAATTGATGCAATGTTCATCTGGGTGATGACTACACTAAGTATTGCGCATCCAACAGAGGCAAAAAGCATTGCCTCAACTGCATGACAGAGGACATTGTTCTGTATAAACAGCTCAAGCATCAGCCTGCCCCACCGGAACAGAGCGTATGATATCAGCCACTTCTCCGGCTTGTGCTATAGTATTGAGTATCATATGCCCCGCCTGCATGACAATAACCCTGATATCACAGTCAGGAAGACAATCAAAGGCATGAGAGACCATGATAACCGGGACACCACATCTGCAAACCTGACAGAGGAGAAGAGAGACTTCATCACGGGTTCTGATATCAAGATTACTAAACGGTTCATCAAGAAGGAGAACTGACGGCTTTTTTGCCAGATTATGTGCGATAAGGACCTTCTGCTGTTGACCGCCTGACAGTTTTCCAATCATCTCATCCCTGAGATGTTCTATCCTGAGTTTTCTGATGGCATCCTGTGCAGCCTCAAAATCTTCTTTTGATTCTCGTTTAAACCATCCGATGCGCCCGTATCTCCCCATTCGTACAACCTCTTCAACAGTATAGGGAGAAAACGGATGAAAGTCAAAGTTCTGAATGACATATCCAACGTCACACCTGATATCTATCTTCTCTTTTGGAATTTCTTTACCGCACACCGTAACAGAACCACCTACCAGAGGAAGAAGTCCGCATATTGCCTCAAGGAGAGTGGTTTTTCCGGCACCGTTGGGACCACCAATGACCACAAATTCGCCTGCCTGTACAGTAAAGGAGACCCCTTTTACAACCGGACAACTGGCCCCTTCATAGGTTGTCCAGACATCCCTGAGATCGACACACAACAAGGAAGCCTCTCTTTTCATCATTCCTCAACCAGAAAGAGTTCTTCATCAGCAAGATTATAGAGCGATTCTGCATATTTTTCAATAGTAAGCTCATAATCAGGTTCATTCTGATCCAGGGGTTGTAACGGAAGAGGAGTTAGTCTCACCTGCTTTTCACCGGCAGTAAATAGACAGGAGATCTCTTCAGATGTGATAAGCTCGATGTTCCTCTTTCCAAGGGTGCATCCACTCCCCAACTGGACACCATCGGCAAGACAGGACTGGGGGGTAACACCTGAGCAGTACACCTCTGCTTGTATTGAGAATGGATCTGCACCCAGTTTTTGAAGCGCATGTCTGCCCATCCGGTATCCAAGAACGATATAAGGCCCTAAATGACCGTGAAACCGGGCAAGGTCGTGGACTGAATAATTACGTGCAATCTCCATATATTGACAATGATCATGCCACTTCATATAGTATCTATTGAAAATCATAATACAAATAACTGATTCATAATACTATGTATAATGAAAATGAAAATCGTGACTTTAAATATGAAAACCAAGTTATATGACCAGAAATACCAGTAGTTCTGACCAGGAACATTATCTCTCCACTGCAGCAGTATATGACAGAAGAATTGATGCAATCCTTCCTCAAAGTGAGGCGTTCTTCTCGAGTTGTCTCTCATTTATTAAAAAAGGGCCGATAACCCTCCTCGAACTGGGATCAGGCACCGGGTTTGCCACATCTTTAATACGTGCCAGAAACAGTCAGGCCGAAATAACAGGTATCGATCACTCGCCTGAAATGATTCAGTATGCCCGTCAGAAACCTGATCTTACAACCGTAGAGATATGTGAGCAGGATATCAGGGATCCCTGGCCACAATCGCAATATGATGTTATTATGACCACGCTCTGCTTTCATCATATACCAGAGAGTGACCGCTGTGTACTTCTGCACCGGGTGTATCAGGCTCTGAATACAGAAGGTATCTTCATCTGTGGGGATATTATCAGACCGGAATCTCTCAAAGCAGAGGAAATATATCGCACCCGGTGGATACAGGCAATGAAAGAGGCAAAAATGCCTCCTGCTGATATTGACAATATCATCTCTTCACGAAAAGAGAATTATTCTGATATGGAGACGATAGCAAGCTGTACCAGAAAAATGCACGATGCCGGGTTTTCAGAGGTTTTAATGCCATACCGACATGAGATTTCTGCAGTGTTCATTGGAATGAAATAAATTAAAAAAGAGAGACAGGATAACCGGTAGGTATCAGTTAGGAACAATATTGTTATTATGACTTTATACCGGGGGGTTTCCTTTTTTTCATGCTGTTACTCAGGATGTTTCAATCCTTGTTGTTTTGGATTACGCTCTCGGATATAGCCCAGTCCTATCCATGACTCATACATCGCATCAATGGAGCCTTTCGCTCCGGGTTTTGTTACGAGGTCAATGGACATGACCTGATAAATACTATCTCCAATCGGCTCCGTCCTTACGGCAACCTCTCCGATCTTTGTTTTACCAGGCACATAATGAGATACGCCAATAGAGCGCTACTTCCCGGATGAAGTCAGCATGATTCGATAATGGTTTTGCAGTCTGATAGAGGCCCGGGTCATAGATCATGGTATCATCCCATACTGCAGATTCATCAATAAAACAAGCTGCAAGTTGGTTCAGATCCCCTATAGTCTCTCTTTAAGTTCTGAACAGATAGAAGGGGTGATGAACATCCGGGTTCCTTTCTTGTAAAGCCCGGCAGCTTCAGATAGGACTTTTCTGAATGATAGCCTGAAGAGCCCCCATCCTTCTGTAATGATCCTGGCTGAAAAAGTTCCATCAGGTCTGAATGCCGATTCAGAGATGGGTGCAACATCGCTCGTCAGCTCTTGCTGATTCATTATAGGATTTTGCCCAGTCATATATAAGGCTATGAAAAAAAAGGAGTAATTAAGAGAGGAAAAAGAGGGATTATACGTGAGTTAATCTGTGTGTTTTGCGATATTGTTCAACTTCATCTTTAGTCAGGATTTTACCATATTTCCTCTCTAGATCATCCTGCATATCCCTTACTAATTTTTCATCTTCCGGAGTTATCTTTACCTTTATGCCAGTAGGCTTGAGTGCTCCCGGGGGTGATACAAATCTATATTTGTCTCGTCTCATGTTAATCCGTCCTGGTAAAGATTACTTCAATATAATGAACAAGATTCTCTGATCCATTTGAATCAGTGACTAATACTATATCATCTTCAACAATATAATAACTACATCCTCTTTGGAGTAGTATTTCAGATTCTATCCTTTTGGTAAAATCATTCTGATTCCCAATAAATAATGCTTTGGTACCTTTAACAAGATGGGATTTTAAGACATAATATTCCCCATACTCATCAGGAGTCGAATAATTTAACGAAACATTATCATCAAAGGTTACAGCGATGAATCCAGCATCAGTGAGTAATGGAGCATATCCATATGTTATCGGTTAAGGAATAGCATGGGTTACATAACCATCCTGCCTAACACC
>CAYRYR010000148.1:0-5224 GCA_964428385.1 uncultured Methanoregulaceae archaeon | reverse complement strand
GTGAAGAGCCGTATTAGCAATCCGATTTATCGCGTCTTGTCGCACTTGTCAATATAAAAGTCAGAATGCCATGAAATTACATCCTTCCTGAACAGGATAATATGGTACCACTTGTTTTTCAGACAGAGCCGCCTGAAACCTGTATAATTCCCTCTGATGCATGTATCTCTCAATGGCAGTGTAAAAATCCTCTGGCATGAAGAATAAAAGGGACTTATTTTTATACATTCCATACCTTTTTCACCATACCATCCCTCTGTATCTCCAGCTCCCAGGTATTCCATCCTCTTTCCCGTCAACCAGATTAAGGCTGGCATTTCAGAGGGCAGAGAGTACATTTTTGGATTTTCATACGAATATGGGACCTGAAATGAATGCTCAGATAATTCATGTTGTATATATCGTATCTCAACATCCGGCAACATTCCTGAATATACATATAAACCCGTAAAAAGGAGTTGTTCTTCTTTTCAGATTCTAAAAAATGGCATCTCCTGGTTAAAGAGAATCCGGTATGTCCGGTCAGCATTGACAAGTCCATATCCAAACAACGAATCCCAACCGCTGGCACCCAGATCTGTAGAACCTTCGAATAATGCTTTTTTTATCGATTTACTATCTTTGTCTGGAAACGCACTCCAGACCTGTGCAATGACACCTGCGACATGAGGTACAGCGGCACTCGTTCCAGGAAAGGTTGATGGGAACTGTCCGGCACCTGATATCTGAACATTTGTCGGGGCACAGATATCAGGTTTATTTCTTATGGTGCTGTTTGGGTACCTGATAGTCACCGGTCCACATGATGAATCCGGAGATATTGTATCATGTTCGTCAGCACTGACAGATCCAACAGTGATAACCTCCGTAACCGCTGCATGACCAAAAATAGAGTCTGTAGAATCTTTGAAACAATCAGCGAGAACGTCATCAGGAGAGAGACCTCTGATAAATATCTCGATAGTTCCAAAATTCCCGGTGTTATTATCAGTTCTAATCTGAAGGGATGCATTCACCGGATGATCTGTATCATTCAGAATTAAGGCATGTTCAAACGGGTGGTCAATAAACTCAATAACCGTTGCATCTGTCAGAAGGGATTCTCCTGTCTCCCGAACTGTTATATTAAAATCATAGTCACTAATTGGATTGTCCCAGGGATCATCCCATTGCATGGTATACAGAGAAGTGCTCATCGGGGGGAGTGTGAGGGGAATTATAGTCCCGGTAGTTCCGCCAAAATCATGAAGAATTGCCCCATTCTCTGCATTCTGTATCGGCCGGAACCTGCCCTGGTAGTGATTCTGGGCAAAGTTTCCTGCAACCGTGACATAGATAAGACCATTCTCCTCAATCACTCTGCTGATATTTTTTGCAACTTCTCCATCTTCAAACATCGGCTGGCTGAAGAAACAGAGATCATCACATATGACCCTGCATCCTGCATCAGCCAGAGCCTGTACCGCCTCGGTAAAATGGGTGGTATTTCCCCCGTAGGTGTGAAAAAGCAACGTGGCATCAGGGGCAATATCATGAATAATCTCAAGCATCGCGGTTCCTTCGTCTCCATATCCAGGATCCAGCACAATAACATCAGGGAGTTCATCGGATTCCTGTGATTCACCGAGTGATTCAACACCGTCAGCAATAACCCCAACACGTATTCGTTTTCCGGTGACACCGTAATAATTCCTAAGCCCGCTGCTCCTGACTATGATGTCCCCTTTTGTTATACTCTCTCCTGCATTTGTTGCAATGAGTGTATCACAAAGAGATGCATCAGGGGGGACTTCTGCTGCTATCCCCATATCAGGTAGTACAAAGAGAAAAAGAATGAAAAAGATGATAGTAACCGTCTGATAGTGCTGAAGTTTCATAATGATATATACCTGTGGCATCTGCATCTGTCAGAGATCATATCCACCGGTTTCTCTTCTTCTCATGAATCGGTTAAGAAATGCACTCATCTCTCTTTAATATATACCTTATGAGATATATCCTTTGAGGACTTCTGTACGTCAAAGACAGATACAGGTATCGATTTTATGCTCAGTATTTCCAGTGCTCATGAGATTTTTTCATTCCTGCCTGTAGTTACGGTTTTTCCATACAACCAATTCATCAACCGGAAAAGATAGGCCATAATGCCGGTTTATACTGGATTTTGCGAGATCTGTCTCGTAATACTCTCATAAAAGACATACATTTCAGGAGTTGTCAATAAAAAAGTGGCTGAAAGGACTTGCACGTTGTATGAACAGATGGAGGTATGACAGCTGTGTTCTTGTAACGTGCGCTATTAACTATATACCTTGACCTGCTAGTACTAGTGGAATATTCTCTCTCGTACTAAAAACCGAAAAAATAACTCTGAATGTCCTCTTATCCCATATATTGCGTATAGAGGAGTTATTTCAGTCAGAGGTTACCGGAAGTCGAGAAAGGGGAAAAATGGAGTTATAGAGGAATGGAAGAGCAAAATTCACTAATATTCGATGAACAGCGCCTAAATAAGAGAGATATACTCAAAGAAGCCGGTATTGAGATGTATCCTCCCAAATTTGAACGTATTTATACTATTAAAACGATTTGCGACAGGTTTGCGACAGTTGGTCATGATCCAGGTGAAGAACACGTTACCACCGCCGGCAGAGTATATGGGATTCGGGATCACGGTAAGACCCTCTTTGTAGATCTTGGAGATGAGTCAGGCCGGATGCAGATTTATATTAAAAAGAATAACCTCCCGGAAGGGCAGTTTGATCTATTCAAAGAAACCGGTGAACGAGGGGACTTTATCGGGGTTACCGGGCCGGTATTTCGAACCAAAGTCGGTGAATTATCAATCTCTGCAGAGAATGTCACTATCCTGACAAAATCCCTTTGTACATTACCAGAAAAATTTCATGGACTGACAAACCTTGAGAAACGGTATCGTCAGCGATATCTTGATCTCATCGTTAATGAAGAGAGTCGTGAGACATTCAGAACCAGAAGTCGTATTATTTCATGTATCAGGAAAACATTACAAGACACAGGGTTTCTGGAATTTGAAACACCTACTCTGCAGCCCGTGTACGGGGGGGCAAACGCACGACCATTCACAACACACCACAACTTTCTGGAACAGAAATTATTTCTTCGAATCGCTCCGGAACTCTACTTAAAGCGTCTTATAATTGGTGGTTTTGAGAAAGTTTTCGAAATTGCGAAAAATTTCAGGAATGAAGACATCGATACCAGTCATAACCCTGAATTCACTATGGTCGAGATATATGAAGCATATGCTGATTATCTGGATATGATGCATCTGACTGAGGATATCCTGGTAAAGACAGTGCAGTTATGTTCAGGGGAAACATCTGTCAGTCGATCAGGAGAGTTACTGAATTTTACTGCACCCTTTGCTGCCATGAGTATGGAAGATGCGGTACGTGACATTGCAGGTATTGATATCAGTACCCATACTCTGGATGAATTAAAACAGATTGGACTACAGCGTGGACTGGAAGCGGTATCAGATATCAGTTCTATCCGGGAAGCACTCGTGCTCTTCTTTGAGGAATACTGTGAAGGGACACTGATACAACCAACGTTTATCTATGATTTCCCGATAGAAAACTCACCGCTTGCCAAGCGTCACCGGGAAAAGGAAGGATATGTTGAACGGTTTGAACTCTTCATCAGCGGTATGGAGATTGCTAACGGTTTTTCAGAACTCAATGATCCGCAGGATCAGAAAGAACGGTTTTTGAGGCAGGAACGTCTCAGAGAGGAAGGTGACGATGAAGCTCAGATGTACGATACTGACTTTGTAAATGCGCTTGGATATGGCATGCCTCCAACCGGTGGTGTTGGCATCGGCATTGACCGGCTTGTGATGCTTCTGACCGGTCATAATTCCATCAAAGAAGTAATCCTCTTTCCCCAGATGAAACGGGAATCTCATGAGAACGATCAACCCGTTGAAGATGCCCCTTTAGAGAATTAACCAATTTTTAAAGAGTATACAACATTTTTAAAACAAGTATTTTTTACTTTAGTATCAGTCTTTTTTTGCTCAACCAAATACTATTCAGTGTTATTTACAGAAATCTTATCCCCTTTTTTGTCTATCTTTCGTATACCTCCATGTTATGTCACTAATTTACAGAACCGGTATTATTCAGCCTTTTTTTAGAAAAACTTAAATCAAAGTAAGAGACATGCTTCACATATTGTACATACCTCACAGAATGGTCATGTTCAGGTGAATAGGACCCGTATCTGAATCAGATGTACAAATATCTCCATTTGGCGCATTTAGGAGGAAAAGAGGAGATTTAATCAGAGATTCATGAGGTGGATTTTTGGGTTACAGGGGTGAGTAATTCATGGCGAAACGAATATGTAGAGGAAACCAATTCGCGCTCTTGCTGATTGTCTGCACACTGTGTGCTATTTCAGCACCGGCATTTGGTGATGGTACCGATCCTGATCCTGTTTTACCTGCTATGCCTTTTATTTTTATTGAGAATCAGGGAAAATATCCGGAATATGTAAAGTATTTCACTGAAACTGCGGATCATGTCTTTTTATTCTCTGATGACGGAACAGTCATTGCCGGGATAATGGATGAAATGAAAGACGGTCAATTTACTTTTGGAGCAGTAAACGTTGTTCTAAAAGGAAAATCTGCTGATTCTAAGGTAACAGGAATAGATAAGAGTGAAGGGGTAATCAATTATCTTCTTGGTAATGACCCCAAATCATGGAATACAGATGTTCCTGGCTTTACAAAACTCCTCTATTCCGAACTTTACAACGGGATTGATCTCTCTGTTAGTGGAAAAGAGGGCCTTATAAAACGCGAATATGTTGTTGATGCGTATGCAGACCCGGCGTTGATAAGAATGCATTATAGCGGTGCATCTGATATTCTCCTTGGCTCAGATGGAATGCTTATCGTGAATACATCATTTGGTCAGGTCTATGAACAGGCCCCGCGATCTTACCAGATTGAGGGTGGAGAAGTAAAAGAGATTGATTCTGCATTTAGTATCCTGGATGATGAAACAGTTGGATTCACTATAGGACCCTATGATGAGACAAAGGAACTCATCATCGATCCCTATATTGCATACTCATCCTATCTTGGTGGGACATATGAAGACCAAGGCTTTGGGATAGCGGCAGACAACAATGGCAATGCCTATATCTGCGGGTATACCGCATCCTGTAACTT
>CAYRYR010000147.1:0-5271 GCA_964428385.1 uncultured Methanoregulaceae archaeon | reverse complement strand
ATATAAGTAAAATTTTCATAAAAAACCCTATGAGACTCAGCCTTACGTCTGACCACTATAAACAGTTCCGGTTTTTATGTGAGATTCATGTTTTTTATGCAATTAATATAATTGACACAATTCACTGTATTATACTATACGTTCAGTTAGGCAACCTTTTGGAAGCCTTCCCACATACGTTGCATAGCTATGTTTTTTAGTTAAACAAATATATTGATGATCAATATGGGCGACCGGAGACTATGAGAGGATCCTTTTCTTCGTCATTTACAGGAACAAAAATCCCTGATAAATTTTAAAAATGCAAAATTGTCTTTTTTTTAACAAGACTACACAGATATGTCTTTTTTAATTGAGTGAGCCTGACCAAAGACATATCAAAAATTT
This sequence comes from uncultured Methanoregulaceae archaeon, assembly GCA_964428385.1. Classification (GTDB taxonomy): domain Archaea; phylum Halobacteriota; class Methanomicrobia; order Methanomicrobiales; family Methanospirillaceae; genus JAFGOM01. The sequence goes on along the minus strand of CAYRYR010000147.1, from coordinate 4,884 downwards.
TAAGTTAGGGGCGGTTCAAGACGGGTTTCTCCACTGGAAAATCTTTATTAGCAATACTGGTGCAATACTAGCATATGGACAGAAAGATGATGAAAGTGTTCATATGGCTCATTGTTATATGTACACTAATTGGTACAGGAGTCGCAAGTGAGTATGGATCATCGATACCAACCACCGGATACCCAGGTTCCTCGGGTTCCATGAGCAGTTCCACCTCGATACAATCATCAACTCAAGTAAGTATGGGATCATCTGGTATGGGCACGATATCGAAAATACCATTCTTCCCGGGTGGATATTCCTGTTACAATAATCCGCAGTGCGGATCTCAAGTCTGCACCCCGGTCTGTACCCAGCAATGCACACCTCAACCCCCATGCTGCAAGGATGTCTGCACCGAACAGTGCACTTGCACCCCGGTATGTACCCAGCAGTGCACACCTCAACCCCCTATCTGTCAACAAGTATGCACCCAGTGTCCGCCTGCCGTCAGCACAGGAGGATGTATGTATGGTGGATGTACAAACTGGGGTGCTGGCGGAAGTTACTGTAGTGATTGCTGCGATTACTGCGGTCGCTACTCATCCTGGAATCGATATAGTTTCTTTGCAAATGAGACCGAGATCGAGGATGTATCAGGGGAATGGGAGACCAATCTCTTTGGATCGCTCTATATGAAGTTAACCGGTGATGACATCCTTCGGGGCATGTACGAGGTTGAGGGACTCAAAGGATACATGCAGGGAGACTTTACCGGAAACTCAACACCCAATGTCGTGGGAATCTGGTGGCAGGAACCGACATTCCAGCCCTTCAATAATGCAGGAGGATTCTCAATGACCTTTAACTTTGAAGACGCAACGATGGAAGGCATCTATGCCTACTCAGATGGGACTTGGGCTCCGTTCACCGGTACAAAGGTAAATGCTCAACTATCTGAAGAGATGGATGAGACACTTTATGACATGCCTGAATACAAGGCAGAAATTTCAGAAGAACTGATGTCAAAAGTTATTGACGCTCCTAATCCCATCGATACAAACCCGTTGAATAATGCAGCAGCGGTGGAGGAATAAAAATGAACAGAAAAATGATGAAAGTGTTCATAGGGCTCATCGTTATGTGCACACTTATAGGTACTGTAGCTGGTTTAGAAGTTGCATCAGGATATCCAACTGCCAGCTCTCCGAGTATGGGTTCTATAGTTCCGGATAGTTCCGTTCCTACAGGATCGTCAGGTAATGGTGTCATAGGTGTAGCACATATTGGGTGGTCAAACAGCGAACCTATGTCAACAACCCCATCATTTTACCCTGGTGGACACGAGTGTTATTATGGAGGACAATGCGGAACCTGCCCAACATGCACGCAACCAGCCCCGGTATGCACCCCGGTATGCACTCAGCAATGCACTCCCCAACCCCCATGTTGCAAGGATGTCTGCACCGAACAGTGCACTTGCACCCCGGTCTGTCAACAAGTATGCACTGAACAACCCCCAATTTGCACTCCTGTCTGTACCCAGCAGTGCACTCAGACAACCAGCTCTGGATATGGAGGATGTATGTACGGTGGATGTCAAAACTGGGGCGTTGGCGGAAGTTACTGTAGTGATTGCTGCGATTACTGTAATCGCTATCAATCCTATAACCGATTTAGTTTCTTTGCAAATGAAACAGAGATCGAGGATGTATCAGGGGAATGGGAGACCGATCTTTTCGGACCACTCTACATGAAATTAACCGGTGATGACATCCTTAGGGCAATGTATGAGGTTGACGGAAACAAGGGATATATGCAGGGTGACTTTGACGGCAACACGACCCCTAATGTAGTAGGATTCTGGTGGCAGGAGCCGACGTTTGAGCTCTTTAACAATGCAGGAGGATTCTCAATGACCTTTGATTTTGAAGAAACCACGATGGAAGGTATCTATGCATATGGTGATGGAACCTGGGCTCCTTTTACCGGTTCAAAAGTCTCTCTCTCTCTCTCTGAAGAAGTTGACGAGGCTCTTTATGACATGCCTGAATATTCAGGAGAAATTTCAGAAGAAGAGATGCCAAAATTAATTGATGCACCCAATCCAATCGAAACTAACCCGTTGAATGCATAAGAGGTTGAGGAACAAGAAACAGCAAAAGCTTTATAAAACCGCCGTTCCTGACCCCAGACCCTCTTTTTTTCATTATTCCTGAAGAAATCCTGACAATTCCAATTGTTCATCAGTTTTTTCAGTAATAACCTACTTTTACTCATTCCTTCTGATTATCAGGTTAAATCAGTAAATTTTTCATATTTTAATATGTAAAGGGATTATCTCTTCATTTATTCCTGCATCTGATACCATTTGATACCTGTTTTCTTGTTATCCCAGTTCTGTAAGTATTTTTTTTGATTCCTTCTTTTGGGACGATCTGATTGAGAATCTTTCCAGAAAAATCGTGCAAAACCTCTGCGTTTAGATGAAACGTATCAATTTCGTACATCTTTCCTACCAGATAAGGCACCGATTGCAATTTTCAGTAGTACCATTCATAATCCGGATTAAAGTTCAGGTTCAATCAAGCAGTACCATAAAAACCACCCTTCGTAGTACAACATTACCACGCATTTTTAGTCATCTGAAATGACGGTGATCACTACGGATTATAGAATAGAATAAAATCTTTTTAAAGGCAAAATCAACATAAAATGAGTTATATAACTCAATTTATTGACTTTCATCAATCAAACCTGAGCCGAACCTTCATAGAGTTTTTCATTTATTATTCCAGGGACTGAAAAACCCTGACCGATTTTTTAAAAACCAAATTTATAATTTTAATTCAAACGGAAATAAATACTGTCCTTTTTTAATTAAAACCGGATACTTATATTTTGGAAATCTCTTCCCAGGATTAATTCTAGCTTAGGTATCTCCAAAGAAATCTTTAATACGAATCCTACTGTATACTAACTTATGGACAGAAAGATAGTTATGGTGTTCATAGGGTTCATTGTAATATGTACCCTTGTTAGTACAGCATCGGCTCTATTCCCATTCTTCCCAGGAGGATATTCTTCATACTCGCACCAGCAGAGCGCCTGGGCCGGACCATGGGGAAGTGGGTACCAATCCTCAACATCCATGATGTCATCTGGATTTGGTGGATTTGGCGGAATGATGGGTGGATTTGGAGGATACCCTTTTGGCGGAGCGTATAGCAGCTTTTCCTCAATGTCATCATGGAACCGGATGCGGTTCTTTGCAAATGAGACTGAGATAGAGGATGTAACCGGAGAATGGGAGACCGATCTCTTTGGACCACTCTACCTGAAGTTAACCGGCGATGACATTCTCAGGGGCATGTACGAAGTTGACGGACTGAAAGGATACATGCAAGGCAACTTTACCGGAAACTCAACCCCCAACGTTGAAGGACTCTGGTGGCAGGAGCCGACATTCCAGCCCTTTAACAATGCAGGAGGATTCTCAATGACCTTTGACTTTAACGAAACCACATTTGAAGGTATTTATGCCTATGCAGATGGAACCTGGGCTCCATTTACCGGTGAGAAGAAAACAGCGGATCTCTCTGAAGAGGTAGACGATGCACTCTTTAACATGCCTGAATACAATGCAGAGATTAATCCAGATGAAGAGCCAAAAATTATTGATGCTCCCAACCCAGTCGAGACAAACCCATTAAGTGCAGAAGAGGTAGAGACAGAAGAGATAATAATTATGGAAGAAGAGACCCAGATTGAATCTTAAGAAACCCTGGTACCCTCTTTTCACATTTCTTTTTTTTATTAAAATCCAGAGTATCCATGTAAAGATGGAGCAATACATATTCATTTGTTATGGAGGAGAAAAATTCTGATGATGAACTAATTTTAGTGAATGTACAGGTACGGTATAGTAAATCATATTTGACTTTTGCATGTATCGAAAACTCTTAATATAATGGATGTTTTCCACATTTTTACTGCCAGAATCCTAATTATCCAGACTTATGCAAAAGAGACCCGAATCACCTGACAATATGTGAAATATATGGTGCCAATGAATATCGATTACCCATTTGTTATTCCTGGAAAAGGACTGCAAATAATACGCATATTAAAATCGCAAAGAAATTCAAAAGAGAACAGGGGATAGGCAATGCATCTTAACAGCAAATACATCATATGCCACATAAAAATGAAACAGATAAGAATCGAAACTGAGAACGCCTAAAACCCGTTGTTTTCTAAAAAACCGGGAATAACATAACGTTATGACCTATAGTTACTTTATCCCTCTATAATTTTGTTGGCCTGTTTGTAACACTCTAACCACTGGAAAATTGTGGTGACCAATCAACTCCGGGAATACCTGCGGTATCAGTGGATCTCACACTTTTAATGTACATAAATTACCACCAAATTTTGGAGCTTCTTAAAAAGTACTGGTTGTAGATCCTATGGATAAAAAAGTAAAAGCTGTGAAGTCATTCCATTTCAAGATCGACTTCAATTCCGCCTGTTGCTCCAAGTGCAATATTGTAGATAAAGGCAATGATTGCTCCGGCAACAAACCCACCAATGAGGCCCATGATGACCATTCCAATCAGGCCTGCGATTCCGGTAAGTGCTCCGGCTCCAGCACCTGCTGACATCCCGACCGCACCTCCCATGAACAGTCCCCATACAAGTCCCATTAAAATTCCTTCAATGAGCCCGATAATGGCACCAAACTTGGCGACACTCAAAATTCCAAACTTCTTTATAATCGTACTTTTTACTACCATAATATTACCTATTGCTTACTGTGTTTTCTTTGTATAAATATGTAATGCAAATGCAATGGATTGTATCTCATTTTAATCCATACGAATAGATATTTCCATATCACTATAA
>CAYRYR010000146.1:0-5301 GCA_964428385.1 uncultured Methanoregulaceae archaeon | reverse complement strand
ACATCAACTGGTTGCTGATGGTAGTGCCGGTTTCACGAATGTCTTGTTTCATGCAGTTTTCTGAATTACTGTGCCAGGCATAACGTCTTCTTATAATTGAAGTGAAACGGCGGTTATTTAGAAGGTGTGCACGCTAATCACACTTCAGATGGATTAAGGCAAACTTTCCAGAAAGTTTTGCAATTAACTCTATAACGAAAATGCTGTATCTCTAACTCAATATAAATCATATAGAAAAGATGGTAAGATAAAGACCCAATTTATCAAACACCTTGAAAATATGAATGAGTCGAAACATTTGCAAAATTTGTCATGAAAATGGATCCTCATTTTCATAGGTTGAGCCTGATGTCTTGCATCATCGCGATTTGTTAGCAAATCCCTTGATTGCAACGACCAAAGCCCAAAAGGGGAAACCATTTCAAAAGATAGATACGTATAATATCCTGAATTGAGATAAATGTGAATGGTAGTGCAGGTGATAAGGAATGCTTCGAACGTTTAAAGCAACAATAAAAAATAATCATGTTGAATGGGATAAAGACATACAAGGCCAAATAAATTCAGAATCACCAATACCAGTCTATATTACTCTTTTAGATGAATCAGAACAGAATGATATCGAATATCAGGGAAAATGCATGATTTTGGCTCTGAATCAGTTAGTAAATATTAACGCATGTACAGATATTACAGACCCGGCAAACTGGGAACGTGAAATAAGACGAGAAAGACAATTACCAGGCAGACAAGATGTTGATTGATAGTAATATTATTATCTATGCAATGCATTAGAACATAAAGAACTTCGAAAGTTCGTTGAGGATAAAGCACCGTTCATATCAGCAGTTAGTTATGTTGAAGTGCTTGGCTATCATGCATTGAAAGAACAAGAAAAATTCTATTTTGAAATGTTTTCACCGCAGCAACAATTTTACCTCTAACTCCAAAGGTATTGCATCAAGCAGTATTACTCCTGCAAACTAGAAAAATGACATTAGGAGACGCATTGATAGCGGGAACTGCTTTGTCTCATAATCTTAAATTGGTCACCCGGAATATTGCGGACTTTCAATGGATTGCAGGGCTGACATTATATAATCCGTTTGATAAACCGGGTAATAACAATCATATTATTGATAAATAACTCATATTTTCCAAATTATAGTGCAACAGGAAGCGGTTTTCGAATTGCAAAAAGCGGGCAAATCTGACTAAATCTCATTAATCCATTCTGGGTGTCTTTACTCGAGCCTACGTACCTGGTAACCGGGTGGGGGCGAAGCTACGGGGACAATGTAGTGATGTCTATAATCTCATTGGAATAAGCTGCCAGGGAAAAGTGGCATGGACAAGCAGATACTAAATTGCAGGAGGATCATTAAAAAACCCAGTAAGAACGAGACTTGCCACTGGTCCCCTTGAGGGAGAATCGCAGTACCAGTAGTTTTAATCATGCTTATCACGGATGAACGAAACTGATTCCGGTCTTTGGGCAAGTCCTAAAACACTATATATAGGTTGGATTGCCATGAAATGCTGGCAATCTACTCTGACCCCATGTTTTTTGAATTGTCACCCAACACTTGCTAACTTATCAGATACCAAGTTTAGGTACAGAAAATTTCCAAGGTTGAAGACAAATCCATTCTTATATTTGGACTACATTAACAAAGAAAAGGGATTTTTTCTTTATACACAAAAGTCGATTCGAATTTTCTTATTCTGCTCCTATAAATGCGGGTAGTGAAAAAATCGAGCAGAATGCAGTGGAAATTATGCATTTCGTTTCTGAAAGACGGGGAGGGAGTAATTCCTCCTTGTTATTCAACATCAAAGAGAACACAGAGAACGGAACATCTGTCAGATACTCTACGATCTTCAACTTCTTCTGTGATTACATCAATTCAATCAAAGCATAGTAGTAAGGTTAAAACGATCTTTGCGTCATTTGCGATTCAATCATTTCAATTATCATACAAATATCATTTCACCACCGAAAAGATTGATAAAAGAAGTAAAAACATGACTGTCAATATCACTTAAAAATTCGACAGAGTCCATAACGCAAAAATCCTATAAAATAGAATTTAATTATTCCCCTCTTTTGGGTTCCAGCCAGTCAAAGAGAGGGGCGGTATCATTGGAGTACAGGTATCCGGGATTTCCAAATCCACAACCATCATCTTCCTGAATGCCAGCACCAAAGGACTGAAAAAGAGAGGAGAAATGCTTCTGCACTGAGGGGACTCTGAGTAGTATTCCCATCGCCGAGTACACGATGATGGAGAAGAGGATGACAGAATAGACTAGATCGATAATCGGGTTAAATCCTGGAATGGCCATCTCCACCGCGACCGTTGCAAGCACTGCCGCAGCAAGGCCCTTTGGGATAGTGATGGCAACAACCCCTGAATCCCTGACAGGTGTTTTTCGCGAGAGTGTTCCATATGTCACCAAAATCCGTACGATAAGAAGAACAAGCGTGATGATAAGCCCTAATAGAAGAACCTGTGTATTTGATATCTCCATGGATATTCCAATATAGATAAAGAAGAACGTTTTGATGATAAAGACAATCTCACCAAAGAAGAGTTCTTCAAATTCAGTCAGGTTCACTGTTTTTATTGTTTCACCACCTTTTTTAAGCCACTTTGCTCCGAAATAACCAATATTGCCAAGTGTTATTCCAAAAACAAAGGCAGTTATCGCTCCCGAATACCCTGACATCTCCATGATACTGTATAGGATGAAGACAAGTGCGATACTGGCAAAGGGTGTCGTAGATAATCGGAAATCTTTTGTAAAAAATATCCAGATTATTGCCGGGATGAATCCTGCTAGGCCTGCCAGTCCAAAACTGATAATGAGTGCAAATACCATGTCAGAGGCCGCAATACTGCCAAGTTCGTATGCATGACGAAGAATGGTAAACACAATAATGCAAATTACATCAGACAGGACCGATTCAATAACAAGCAATGTCAGCGTGTTGCGGGTAAGGTTGAGATATTTTGCCACCGGAATTACAATCGCCGGTGAGGTTCCGCCAATCATGGCCCCAAACATCAGGGACTCTATGAGCGGCAGCTGAAAGATGACCATGACAATAGCGGACGATATAAAAAAAGCTGTGATAAAACTCACTGTGGTAAGAATGGCAGCCCGGGTAAATGCGGTCTTAATCATTCGTACTTTGAGAGAAAGCCCTCCTTCAAAGAGAATGATGACCAATGCAACTGTTGCAAAGAGCGGGCCCAGCTCGCCAAAATCTGACACTGTAATCAGACCCAGAAGCGGGCCTGCAATGATACCGATGATCATCAAAATGAGAAGATCTGGTATTTTCGTCCATTGGAAAAATTTATTCAGAAAGTGACCCAGAAATATAATGAAACCTATTGAAAACAGAACAATAATGTCGTTGATAGTAATCCCTCTGTATCTCAATGGTATATTGGAAATGAATCCATTTGTCTCTTATGATCTCGATTCATCTCTGTAGCAATATCATTTGTTTATAGTGCCAGACATGACGTCTATTTATAATCTAAGAAAACAGAGATTATTCCAAATAGCGCACGGTAATCGCACAACATAGATTAAGAAAAACGTTCTCTAACGTTATGCCATACCTATCAAATCATCCCCTAAAATATGATGAATGTCACATCTTTGTGAGGTGTTTTTGCAAAAACTGCAATGCTGGCGTTAAAGGCTAAAACTACATATACTATATTCTCATATACTGAACACATTGGCGATAAACGGGTAACCATCTCTATGTATGAAACAACCTTTGAACTGAGAAAATTTGTAGCTCCTGAATTTATTATGGGAGTAGATGCCCGGCTCCTTGCAGGAATATATGCAAAGAATCTTGGTGCAAGTCATGTATTCCTCGTAACCGGCAAAAATATCATTAAAGCCGGCTGGGTCAGGGACGTAATAGAAAGTCTGGAATCAGAAGGGATACGATATACTCTGTATTCTGACATTTCTTCAAATCCCCGTGATTATGAAGTGATGAAAGGTGCAGCATTATACAGAGAGGCAGGATGTGATGCAGTTGTAGTCATCGGAGGAGGAAGCCCGATGGACTGTGCGAAAGGTATCGGAATAGTTGTTTCAAATAAGAAAAATATACTGGAATTTAAAGGAGTGGATAATATACCGATTCCTGCTCCTCCTTTGATCTGCATCCCCACTACTGCCGGGACTGCAGCTGATGTGTCCCAGTTTGCTATCATCAACGATACAGAACACAAAGTAAAAATCGCGATTATCAGTAAAAAAATTGTCCCTGATATCTCACTTCTTGATCCGGTTCCCCTGACCAGTATGACTTCTGAACTGACCGCTCATACCGGAATGGATGCAATCGTTCACAGTGTGGAGGCATATGTCTCAAATGCATCATCCCCGGTCACAGATATCCAGGCACTTGAATCAATCCGTCTTTTGAGTACTTATCTGCCACTGGCATATCATCATCCTGATACTATCGAATACCGGTATAAGACGATGTTAGGGAGTCTCCTTGCCGGCCTTGCATTTTCCAACGCCAGTCTGGGAGCAGTTCATGCAATGGCACACAGTCTTGGCGGTTTTTCTGATCTACCCCATGGAGAATGTAATGCTCTTCTGCTCGAAACAGTGATTGATTATAATTTTGAAGTATGCGAAAACCGGTATGCATCAATAGGAAAGGCAATGAATAGTGGTTGTTCTTCAGACAATCCAGAAGAAATCAAGCAGAATTTATTATCTGCATTACAAGATATCAGAACTGAGATAGGTATCACTCACCGGCTTGGTGATTTGGGTGTCAGGAGGGAAGATATTCATGAGCTTGCCAAAAAAGCATATCATGATCCCTGCCTCGCAACAAATCCCAGGCAGCTTACAGTGAGTGATCTGGAAAAATTATATGAACGAGCACTCTGACGAAACTCCAGACTGGGAAAATCAGCGGATGAAGATCATCGGTCTTGGTGAATCATCCATCCGTAAAAGTTATTATCCTGAGCTTCAGCAACGTCTCTTTGAACTTGAAAAAACAAATACCGAACTTTTTGATGCACTCGAAGAGATACAGTCAAAAGAGGAGGAACTGAGGCATAATTATGAAGAACTCAGAATGATACAGTCTGCACTGGATTTAGCCAGGAAAAAATTACGCCATCTTAATAGCATTACTTTTCAGGACATTCAAAATGCCTTATTTTCCTTACATGGGTATCTCTCTCTGACTGATGAGATGCTTACCAGTGATACAGAAAAGGAATATATTGAAAAATC
>CAYRYR010000145.1:0-5380 GCA_964428385.1 uncultured Methanoregulaceae archaeon | reverse complement strand
TTGTAATAATTGCTTTTTTCACAAGGTTTTTTTTCTTCTCAATGTAATACTAATATTAATGGCATCTGATAATCCTACAAAGAAGAAGATCCTTATTATGGATGATGAAGATGCAATATGTGATATTACTACAATCATCCTCAGACGACTGGGATATGATCCCATAACGGTTTCAAATGGCGATGATGCAGTCAAAGCCTATAAGAGTGCGAAAGAGAATGGAAATGGTTTTGATCTCGTTATTCTTGATCTTACCATTCCAGGAGGGAAAGGAGGCCGGGAAGTTATGAATGATCTTAAACAATATGATGCCGGTGTCTGTGCCCTCGTCTCAAGTGGAGATGCAAATGATCCGGCTGTTATCTCATACCAGGATTATGGTTTTTCTGGTGTTCTGATGAAGCCGTATAATAAGGAAAAATTATCTGAATGCATCAATGCATATCTCACTACAAATAAAAATTAGAGATATCTTCTCTGATTTATTTTTTTTCTCACGTCCTGATAAAAACAAAAAACTCCTCTATTTGTTACACTTTCCGGATACTGTATGAAATTGTCATTTTGGTGTCGTTACTATCAGACTGAGCACATACAATCTCTCTTTCTCACTCAGATTCTATAACTGTGATTATTTTGATATGGCGTGCATTTTCCTGATTAAATTCATCAATTCGTTCCTGTGCACGTATCAGCATACCTCCGGTTGTGAGGAGAAGTGCATCTTTTCCATTCATGGCCTGTAGAATACAGCGATCAATAACTGCATAGGTATAATCTGGATACAATAATTCCTCTTTTAATCGCGTTTTTGCCCTGCTTCCCATTGCTCCAATAGCAGTGATATGATGTGCTGTTACAAAACGTTGTAACGCCCCGGGCTTTAGGGTATCACAATCGGTGATATAAATAGCACCACATAAAGTGCATGGCATCTGCATCTGGCCATGTCTGTCTGATTCTATCACCTGTATCATATCAAGGACTGATCGTGGAGGCCGCTCACATTCTTTCATCCCCCGCTTTACCAGTTCCAGATACAGCTCAAGAAAAATAGGAATAGAAAGGTGTGCCTTACGTATCAGATCCTTATTGGCAAACGCCCTCTCTGGTATATCTTCATTCAGAATATATCCATCTTCTAGAAGAATGACTCTGTCTGCCCAGGGATAGGCAAGTTCTACGTCATGGGTAGAGATAATAATAGTCTTTCCCTGGTTATGTATCTCTTCAAGCAGTTCCATCATATCTTCAGAACCTTGTGGATCAAGAGCACTTGTTGGTTCATCAAAGACCAGTATTTCAGGGTTCATTGCAAGAATGCCCGCCATTGCAACACGTTTCTTCTCTCCTCCTGACAACTGATGCGGAGGGCGACGTTCAAAACCTTCAAGTCCGACTGATATAAGCGATTCACTCACAACTGTCCTGATATCATCAGGTTCCATCCCAAGATTTACCGGGCCAAACGCAACATCCTGAAAAACCGTTGGAGCTATTATCTGGTTATCTGGATTCTGAAATACAAATCCAATTTTACGTCTCATCTCACGCAGTGAAGAGCGATCGTATTGCATTGGTCTGTTATCATAGAGCAACATCCCTGAATCAGGTTTTATCATTCCGTTAAACATTAAAAGCAATGTTGATTTACCAGCTCCATTAGGGCCAACAAGAGCAATTTTTTCCCCCTTTCGTATATGAAAACTAATTCCATTGATTGCCGGGGGCCCATATGGGTATGAATAGGTGATATCACGTGCTTCAAGTATAATATTCGTCATAATATCTCGTGTATAAGGGTATAATCTGCAGTGATTATTTCAAGAACAATACTGAGCATAAGAAAGATAAGAACCAGAATGAGAGAGCCTGTCCGTATAGGACTCTCTTTTGAAAGCATCGCAAAGCGACCACAATAGCATCGACAATCCATGGCTTTAATGAGATCTTCTCCTGTATTCCAGCTTGCAATAAAGATTGCCCCGGCAAGATGACCAAATGAATGTAATGCTTCTGTATAACTACCATATCCAAGTCGCATAACCTGTGCATTATAAATTAAATGGGCTTTTTCCATGAAGATAAAAATAAACCTATAGATGAGCATTGCCAGATCAATAAGGATATCTGGGATGTAAAATCGTTTCATTACAGAAAAAAGGTCTGTCATCGGGGTTGTTAAGGAAATAAAGAAAAGCGCACACATGCCTCCTAGAATTCTGGAAAACACGAGGATTCCCTGGTTCAAACTCTCTGGTGTGATTGACAGGATGAGCCAGTCAGTGAGCTGATACTGGAAAATGGCATAATCGCCTCCGGTTATCAGAATGATGACAATGACACTGGTAATTGCAAAACCGAGTGGAATACAAAGTAAGGATAAATACAATCGATAAGGTATCCTTGCGCATATCAGGATACAACAACTGAGAATTACTGCCAAAAAAAGGGGGACAATATACCCGGGTGAGGTGATAACAATGAGAATACATCCCAGACCCAGGAGAAGTTTGGTATAGGGACTTACGTCCCGCATTCCATTATTCTGCGCTATATTCTCCAGTAATTCATAAAACATACAATAATGTCTATTATTATGTGGTCTTCTCTCTCTTATTCTGACCGATCCAGTAGCCAAAGACCAGACCTATGATAATACCACCGATAGTTGCCTGAATAGCAAAAAGACAGGATTCTATCTCACCACTTGGAGGTTGCCATTGGGGGATCAGTGGCTGGAATGCATCCTCTGACTGTCCGGTCATCTCTGCGACCGTTGCCGATCCCACTCCGTCGGATCCTCCAAATTCTGCATCCTTCATAGTATTCGTAGTATAGATAAATCCCACAAGAAACAGGGCCAGCACGACAACAGTAAGTATCTCAAGTGTGTAGTTCTTTGCCATTATATCTCACTCCGGGCTTTGTCAATTTTTTCTTTGGAAAACACCTGTAATGTTATCAGGATATCTGGTTTTAACTGAACGATGTACTTAAAGACCAATGTTAATACAATTCCTTCAACAATAGCCAGTGGTATCTGCGTTATTGCAAAAATTCCAAAGAACAAGGTGAATGAACTCATATATCCTCCGATTTCCGCAGGATATGCAAGAGCCAGTTCAATTGATGTCATTATATATGTGAACAGGTCCGCAAATACACATGCCACAAAGACAGTAATATACATATTAAGAGATGTATCTTTCAACAACCGGTATATCCCGTAACCGGCAACAGGGCCGACAATGCCCATTGATAATATATTTGCCCCCAGAACTGAGAGTCCCCCATGGGCCAGAAAGAGGCTCTGGAATAGAAGTACAATTAAACAGATTACTGAGGTAATGAAAGGACCAAAACAGATGGCTGATAATCCGGTACCGGTAGGATGAGAACAGCTCCCGGTCACAGAAGGCAGTTTCAGAGCTGACAATATAAATATAAAGGCTCCTGTTGCTCCGAGTAACGGGAGATACTCTCTATTTTCAGATAATATCTTTTTCAACTGGATAATTCCGTATATCAGAAATGGCAGAGCGACAATCCACCAGACAATACACCAGATAGCAGGTAAAAACCCCTCCATAATATGCATCTTAAATTCTCCTAGCAAACATCACAAAGATTGTGTGTTGCTATAAAAGATTCAGAGTTATTTGTAATAAAACTATTTTTTTTGTCTTTGGCTTTAATTCTCCCAAAATATCAGGCAAGTACTTAAGAGCGTTCACTACTCATATCAGTACTATGCACGAGGCCAGATCTTATCATGTAAGACCTGACCAACCGTTTGATCTCAATGTGACACTCTCTTCAGGGCAGGCATTCCGATGGATCTATGATGGTTTCTGGTGGAAAGGGTACATTGCAACAAATGTGGTTTTTATTCGTCAGGATAGCAACTCTCTTTTTTACCATGGGGTACCTGAAGAAGAAATAGTCAGGTACTTCAGTCTTGATACAGATCTTTTTGAGATTTATGATATCATATCTGCTGATCGTTTTATGAAACAGGCAATCAAATCTGCACAAGGTCTTCGGTTAATCCGGCAGGATCCCTGGAGTTGTATCGCCTGTCATATCTGTACGAATCGGAGCCAGCGTACATCAGCAATTGACCGTATCACACGTATTGCTGATATACTTGGTTCTCCCGTTACCTTCAATAATGAAATTTTTTCCATCTTTCCCACACCATCGGACATTTTACATGCCAATTCGTACCAGATACGGGATTGTAACCTTGGGCATAGCAACCACCTGCATCTTGTTGCACTTGCAGAACTCTTTGTCAATAACCCTGATTGGCTGCATCACTTGTATCAGATCCCATATTCTCATCTGATACAGGCTCTTCATCGTATTGGTGGAGTCAGTAAGAGTGCGGCAGAATATATCGCGTTTTCTGCTTTTGATGCACTGGAAGCGTTCCCTGTTGATAGCCATATCAGGGATCTCTTCTCATTATTGTATTTAAAAGATCGAAATATCAGGTTTTCAGATCAACAAGCACTGGATCACATCATACAGCAGGAAGCACGTGAAAAGTTTGGTCGTTATGCTGCGTATGCCTTTGAGTATCTCTTTGTGACGCGGGATGTAGTAAAAGAACTCATATGATAGAGGTGAGCGAGAGAGAAAAGTTGGTTTCGTTATAGATATCCACTTTTTTTAAGCCATTCTACCTGTGGTCGGGTATAACGGTAGATAATATCAGCTTTGTCATCCTGAAAATCCCACGGGATGACAATGAGAATATCTCCTTCCCGAATCCATACTTTTTTCTTTATTTTTCCTTTGATTCTGCCCATCCGGGTCACACCATCCACACACTTGACCCTGATATGATTCGCTCCCATCATTAGTTCAGCATACCCAAACATCTCTCGGTTTCGTTCGTTTGGTATTTTGACCCTGATTATTTCATCAGCAGGAATGTCCTGATCATGATTAATTCCCTGACGCGTCAGTTCATCAACTCCTGGTTACACACTCAGGTCATCATGACCCGGGTAATTTATACATGTTAAACCCAAAGACATTTATGTTCTCTGTCAATTCCCCGTTCATTCTATATACCTGATACAAATAGTTTCTATTTGGTAGTACGTATACGAAAAGCCGGATCTGTTCAAATTCTATTTTTTTGCGCGAGATTGTAAAAATAAAAGGACTTTCTGGAAATTGTTAGTAGAATCCAAAACAAACGCATTTTTGGGGATTTTTGAGCATATCTGTAAAATTTACCTTCTAATTTTAATTTTAAACCTTCTTGTTACCTTTTTCAGAATAAAAAACAAATTGAATACACGTATTATGCACAACATTTATATGCCTCGCACGAGACGTATATGAGCCGAGTTAGATGGAGAAT
>CAYRYR010000144.1:2552-5382 GCA_964428385.1 uncultured Methanoregulaceae archaeon | reverse complement strand
TTAATCATAATATGGTGTATCTTATCTTTTGAACCAACTCCATGCAACAGGCCCTTATGGTGAAAGATATTATTACAAAATATGAGAGAGAAAAAGATATGCAAAAACAACTGACAGCCATTATTGAAAAGGAAGGCGATGGCTATGTTTCATTCTGCCCGGAATATGACATTGCAAGCCAGGGCAGTACAGTAGAAGAAGCCCGTAATAACCTCCATGAGGCTTTGGAGCTCTTTTTTGAAACCGCATCCCCGCAGGAGATTCAGTCACGGTTCCACGGAGAGATTTATATCACGCGGATGGATGTTGCTTATGGCTAAACTTCGTGTATTATCAGGAAACGAAGTATGCAATATTCTCTCAAAACATGGTTTTTCAGAGGTCAGGCAGAAGGGAAACCATATAATTATGCAAAAAAAATCCCTGGTTCGACAATTACAGTTCCTGTCCCAAACCATAATGAAATCCGTAGTGGTACACTGCAATCAATTATAAAACAGTCCGGAATTCAAAGGACTGAATTTGAATGATTTTTTGGCAGAAATGCATTATAATTTTCCGGAGAGTAGATTAAAAATAATTAGAATGTGTGGCGGACTCTAAAATTCAGTGAGCATTTACAGCTAGCACAAAAGATTGTAACAATTATCTGGCATCTTTTTCATCATCGACAAATGTCACCTGGGGTAATTGACCGGGGGGCTCGAAGGTGGTCGATTACAGGGACAATCAAAAGTTGCGCCCACCTGAAAATATCTGGATTTTACTGAGGCTTCTGACTCAAATGCCTGAAGCCCGCCTGATGCCTTCTTTGTATTTACGCTTATTTTGACCTTTATTGGGAAAATTGGATTAAATTATAGTTATTTTTGATTATAAATCATCAGAACAGTATTTGAAAATATTACATATATTTATTAATACTTCATAGAGTAAAGTCAAAGAAACCTAATTTCAAAATCCTATTGAATGTGACGATTTAAACCTGAATCAGGCAATACGATACAAACATTGCTGTAAAATGTCAAGGGGGTAAGAAATCATTTTTCCCATCCATTAGTGAGAAAAAGAAGATCGGAGATAAGAATAAAATGCTCATAGTCAATTAATTACAACAATATCCTGACACTACGATCATTCCAATAGGTAATAATGCATCATTCTTTCCAAAAAGGGCATCACTATTATCAAATAACAACCATAATGAACAACGGAGATAGGGCAGGCTACCTTTCCCATTTCTTGGTTTGGAGAAAGGGGAGGGACTGAAGTCGGGGTGAATCAGTCGCAGAGGTGAATTGTTTACACAATATCCTGACACTTTCTGGGAATATAATGATAGTATTGAATTTAGATAATTATTACCATAAATCAAAAAAGGATAAGACGAGGTGGATAATGGATACAATCACTGTAAAAGCCACATACGATGGTTCATCCTTCAAAATACATGAACCAATAGACTTAGAGCCCAATACTGAATACATCATTACTGTGGAAAAAAAAGAAATAGAGAAATCCGTTAATGCAATAGAATTTCTTATCCGAAATGCAGGGACAATTCATGGCCCTTCTAACTTTTCTGAAGAACATGATCATTATCTCTATGGGACTCCAAAGATGAGCAAAAATACAGAATGAAATCAGTATTTATTGATACATCGTTTGTTATAGCGATGTTTACACCGGAGATAAACATCATAAACGAGCTTTAGAGATATCTCGCGATCTTTTTAATTATCAACGAATCTGGATTACAGATGCTGTAATCTATGAAATAGGCAATCGTTTTTCGAAGTCCAATAAGAATATTGTTGCACAATTTATTTGAGATTGTTATAAAACTTATCAAATTCATGTGGAGAAAGCAAGTGAAGCCCTTCTCTTGAGAGCTCTTGAGAGGTATAATTCATTCAATGATAAGGAATGGAGCCTCACAGACTGTCTATCCTTTGAAGTGACGGACGAGAATAGTATCTTTTTGACATACTCATCAGATAACGATTTCGAACAGGCAGATTTCAATATGCACTACACTGATATGTCAATCTTATATCCTCAAAACAATATTTCTGAAATATCCTCCCATAATGCGTTGTTATCTATGCCTGCTTGTGTTCGAAACAATTATTACTAACTGAAAGAAATCATCCCCACAAAAGGCCTAATACTCACCTATCTTTTTCAGACGATGATTTGCATGACTTGAGTCAATAATTACATCACCGACAAATATATTTTCATAAAATTTATTGAATAGATTTCTGACTTTTCAAAATTTCATTTTTTTTCATGAACAAAGGTGGCCATCTTATAATCAGCTTATATCAGTATATCTTCAAGTAATCGCTTGGGGACAGGGTAAATTCCATTGGCATCCCGTCAGTATGTTATATTACCCTCCTTCCCAATATGTTCTAAACCACCTTTTCTGCCGGATACCCGAATGCCACAGCACAAGATGGATCTCAAACCGATCAGGAAGGGAAAGCACGGATCTTAACTCCTCTTTTTTTATTGACACAATCATGCATCCCCCAAATCCTTGTTCGGCAGCTGCGAGCATCATGGTCTGGGCTACGATACCAATATCATATGCTGTAAATGGCGTACACTCATCCTCGGTTGCGATGGTAATATAAGCGACTGGTAATTCTCCTTTAACAGTTCTTCCCCAATCTGGCAGATCCAATGCAAAAAGAAGGCAGGATCGGATCTGTGCAGTTTGACCCGGATCTGTTGGTAACATATATCATAATGGTTGCCGTTTTCTTGCGGATGGACATAACCGTGCGATATCAACAAGTCTAATAATAGTTTCCCGGGGGAT
>CAYRYR010000144.1:0-2452 GCA_964428385.1 uncultured Methanoregulaceae archaeon | reverse complement strand
CGGATGGACATAACCGTGCGATATCAACAAGTCTAATAATAGTTTCCCGGGGGATGCACCTTTGTTCATCAAACCGCCGGTAACTCCTGCTTTTTTTCACCAGGTAACTGATACAGGAGTTCATCTTGAAGTATCGAATTTGTACCTAAAAAAGGATCGGGTAATAGACTTAAAGAGTGTCGTGCCCTTTGCCATGAAAATATCAAGATTTTGTGATAAATTCCAATCCTTTCTTGAATCCATTAATTCTTTTAAAACATGTACACCCTTCATCGTATATCCTATCCTGTTACTATAATAATCCATCATAAAGAGATGATTTTCGTCATTTGACTATCGATTGGTGCATTTAATCATCTTTATGATGCCCTTGCTACCAATGAGGAGACGGCTTTTTGTCTAATGCACAGACTGTTGCGGGAGGAAAAAGGTGTCAGAATTGCAGTACAATTCTGACATTCATCTGAATACAATGATTTTCGTATCTTCAAACACGGTAATTTGATTCGTATCTAAAAAGAAGAGTGTTAGAACATTGAGGTAGTCAAAGAGTGGTGATCGTTTATTTTTGGTAATGTTAAAAAAATGCAGGGGCTGGGTATTAATTAACATGAGAGATTTAAGTGAGATTTATAATAAGATCTTTATATAATTAAAATTATGAAATTATATGTCGATGATTACCTGACAGGGCGTAATATTTGCTCTGAAGACATTAAATCTGCGGACCTTTCTTTGATTGCTTTCCTTAAAATGGTGGGCTCTCTGCAGTCTTCCAAAGTAAGACTCGAAATTCGATTATTACTTTAAACCTATCGTTTTCTGAGTGGGTCAAAATATTTTATGATAAGACCTTAATGGCTGCTTTGCGCGATAAAATTACTCATAGGGTTATAGTCCTGATAATAAATAGGATTAGTTTCAAAAGAAGGTAAAAACAACGAATGAATTAAATACTAGGACGATAATTTACAACTTATAGTTGGATCAAATAGGAATGATAATCCTGGATCAAATATGTGTGAATAGAAACACAGTAAGGCTTACTGATATGCTTTCCGATTCTGGTTAGGGATGTCAGAATATTATGAAAAAGTTAATTTGCTATCTGATTTTTTTTTCTCTTCTCTTTTGCGGATTTATAAGTATTATTCCCACCTCTGCTGACGAGAGTGATGATGGATCTGTATCCACAAGCATCATATCAGATTCGAGCAGCATTGGTAATACCGGGGGAGATATAAACAGCGATTCTTCAGGTACACCTGACATAGTATCATTGGATTTATCCCCGGATTCAGCACCTGATACCGGTGGTACGAGTGAAACCGATGATACCGGAACCGGGAATATTGGATCAGGACTACCCACAGAGACCAGTTCACCAGTAGATGACATCATTGGATCTCTCTTTAGTGATACCAGCGATATTGTCCAGAATCTTCTTTATAAGGAAGATTATCTATCCACGGATGAGGGGGCTGGTGATGGATCTGTATCCACAAGCATCATATCAGATTCGAGCAGCATTGGTAATACCGGGGGAGATATAAACAGCGATTCTTCAGATACACCTGACATAGTATCATTGGATTTATCCCCGGATTCAGCACCTGATGCCGGTAGTACGAGTGAAACCGATGATATCAGAACCGGGAATATCGAATCAGGACTGCCCACAGAGACCAATTCACCAGGGGATGATATCACTGGATCTCTCTTTGGTGATACCAAT
Organism: uncultured Methanoregulaceae archaeon; assembly: GCA_964428385.1. Lineage (GTDB taxonomy): Archaea > Halobacteriota > Methanomicrobia > Methanomicrobiales > Methanospirillaceae > JAFGOM01. The sequence continues at coordinate 717 of CAYRYR010000144.1, read as the reverse complement.
GATGCCGATGATACCGGAACTGGAACCGGGGATAATGGAGAATACGATGAGGAAGGTAGTTCTGTTATTCTCTTTCTTGAAAATATAGGACAGGAAGGTGACAATGAACAAACCGGTAATGAAAACAAGGATTCTTTGTCTGAAGATGACAGGAAAGCAGTTGAAGATGAAGAATCTGCCAGTGATGAGGAAGAGGATCTCGTAGAAGAAGAAAAAGAAGAGGTTACGGAAGAAACACAGGAAGAGGTAACAGAATCTTCTGCACTAGGTTCCGGGACCACCTCAAGCGAGGATCTTGCTGTTCTTGCTGATACAACAATGATGACCGAAGTAATTCCGGAGGTTACCGGAGAGATGGTGACCGATCAGCTCTCATCCCTGTGTGGGGATGATACCGAATCAGGATACTGGGGAGATCCGGTTATTCATTTTGACAGTTACAATGCCGCATCTCCCAGCACCTCTCCTTCGGGCACAAACACCAACCTGGCATACAGCGATGTCTGGGGATTCGGGTGGGTTAATGTTGAAGATGATGGTGATGATGATGATAAAAAATCAAATGATTATTATCAAATAGGCACAGCTGCCACCGGCTGGTTTAATAGATTCTGGGGAAATATTTTTTCGTTGCAGAGTTCGATCTCGACATCAGCCAGTTATGCCATCAGGATTTTTGCAACCGATGTCAAGATATCAGGGAATTCCTATTCAATA
>CAYRYR010000143.1:0-5931 GCA_964428385.1 uncultured Methanoregulaceae archaeon | reverse complement strand
CTGAATCAGAAGAAAAAACCTACTCAGAAGCCTACTCTAAAATGGATTTTTTTTATGTTTCGTGAGATTAATTCTTGCGCATTTAGAATTGGAAATGAACTGAAGACTGTGATATACCATTTGGAAGAAGAACTGACAAAAATATTAAAAATTCTTGGGCCTGATTACGAAAAATATTATTTTGAAAGTGAGATCTGACGAATGTGAGATATATTATTTTATAAAATATTAATTCTAGCATAACAGATAATACAATTACACTTAAAAATGCAATAGATGTGCATATTTGTCTCATTTATCCCTTTTTTGAGCAAGCATCTCTCAAATTATGTTTCTCCACAGTTACTCATAATCGTTGGGAAAAAGCGCTGGAATATGTAAAAGGACTTGTTACTTGCCCAGATAGATGTCATTTAACTGCTATTTCTGAAATATGGAGTGAAGTAAATAACCAGGTGTTTAACCATTTTATTTCACAATCTCCTTGGGTTCATCGTCTTCTTATAAAACGTGATGATGCAAGACATCAGGCTCAACCTATGAAAATGAGGATCCATTTTCATGACAAATAGATCCAGAATGTAGGGTGGAAATCAATCGGGAAAAATGGAGCAATCATCATAGATGAATGTGGCGATCCAAAAGCAAGTGAAAATTCTGTTGCAGTCAAGCGTCATTTTTGTGGGAATATGAGGAAGGTTGAAAACTGCCAGGCCGGAGTTTTCTGGCCTATGCAAAACAGGGAGTTTGGCTTTACCTTGATTTTGTCTTTATCTACCAAAATCCCGGGCTTCTTATTCACAACGGTGTAAAGCCGCGGGTATCCCGGATAATGAACAGGTATTTCGAACGAAAGCTGAGTTGGCATATGAGATGATAGTTCAAGCAGTTCACTTAAAGATTCGGTTTACCCACATCTGTATGGAAGGTTTTTATGGGGATCACCCCTGGTTGCTCACTAAAATTGAAGAACTGAATCTGTTCTATGTAGCAGACATTAGTTCAGATGAACGCGTATACACCACTTTACCCGAATATGGTGTCCCCTAAAAAGAGCAACAAAGGACGACCTCCAACCCGATTCACTGTACTCAACACGCAACCTGTGAGAGTTGATGATCTCAAAAAACTGTTGTCATATGGAGAATTATGCGAATTCGAAAAGTCAAAGTCCGGGTTTTTGGAAGTTTTATTCTCTTTGAAAGCATGTATCAAATAAAAAATTGCATTTCTATTACTTTTTTCTCTGGATCTGGATTTATAGTGTCAAATTTTTGAATCGTGGTATAAAATGAGTTGGCCGCTATCATAACTTGACATTTTAGAGTTACCATGATTGTTCTTAATGAGTTTTACGAAGAGTGCAGCATTTTGTGAGCCCTCCCTGTACCTATCACACACTACTACCCTAAACCAGAACAGGGAAAATGTCAGGTTTTCATGTTGAAAAAATGACCTGAAAGATACGGATTGTAGCCTATTATTGCGTAAATCCAAAATATGGAGGATTCTGAACCTGCCAGACGTAACAGATTTATTCAAGCGTCCGGCGGTAACTCATGATTCCAAGCATGATAGCACCAAAGGAGAATATCACGAGCGCAATGAGGTCTATTCCAATCACATTGATACCCTGGCCCCGAAGAATAATACTCCGAAGAGCATGAATCGCATACGCCTCGGGGTTGATGACGATAATCCATCGAAGCCAGGATGGCATACCAAGTGTTGGATAAAAGGCCCCGCTCGTCATGAAGAGGAAGAGATTGAAAAATGCGATTACCGACGAATACTCCTGCTGGCTGGAAAACCGCGAGGCCAGGGATACCACAAGGCTTGTAACCCCGATGCTTGTCATAAAGAGGACTAAGAGGACCAGAAAAAAATCTGTTGCTGACCTGACAATCACTCCGGCAATAAAAATGTCTACAAGAAATATGATAAACCCGGCTAGAAACGCCCGAACCGTTCCACTCCCAATGGTACCAAGGATGATACTTGAACGCTTGACCGGGGTGACGAAATACCCCTCAATAATTCCCATCTCCCGGTCCCGGATCAATGCAAGTCCTCCTCCAAACATTGTTGTTGAGAATATGGCCATAACAATGACACCAACACCGAAATACTGGAGATAATCAATCGTCCCGTAAATTGCATTGACAAGTATGGAATTTGTTACACCAATGCCGGTAACTGCCGCGGTAACTCCCGACTGGATTAATGCAGGAACCATATAATCGGAACTGTCCAGGTACAGGCGGATATTTCTGTCCGGGGCAATCTTTGAGGGAAATACAACATACGCTGCTATCCTGCCATCAGAAAGTGCCCCTGCCGCTATTTTTTCATCAGTAAACCGGGTGACAACAAAGAGTGCCGGTTTATCTGGCTGGTTATGAAAATTTATAAGGCTGTCAACCCCGGTAAGGTACAGCGGGGTCTCGGTGATGTATGGCTGCTCCTGTATGACCCCTATAGGGATTCCTGTGATGGTCCCGCCTATTGCATTCCCAAATACCAAAAGATACATGATAGGCATGGCAAGGGTCATGATGAGGATGAAGGGATTGCTCAGAAATTTCTTAAAATCACGTTGAAATATCGCGATTGCACCCCGTAGCATCAGGAAAACCTCTTTTTGGGATCTATTACGTCGGCATCGTTATGTCCAAATTTTTTACCTGTAAGGTAGAGAAAGACATCTTCGAGTGAAGGAACCCTGATGGATACCGAGGTTGCAGTCATCCCGAACCTGGAAAAGTCTGTAATGAGGGTTGGAAGCAGGTTACTGCCATTTTGTGCTGCTATTTGTATCTTTCCTTCTTTCTGTTCAACTGAAATGACGAGTTCATGAGACCTTATCACCGGAAGCACTCCATCATTGAACGTATCATACCCGAGCTCGAAGAGTTCACCAGCCGGCATCACTCGTTTTAGATTTTCAGGAGTGTCGAGTGAGATAAGACGTCCCTGGTCAATAAAGGCGATTCTTTCACAGAGTTTCTCTGCCTCGTCCATGTAATGGGTTGTCAGGATAATGGTCGTGTGTTCGGTATTTAACATCGATATCTGCTGCCAGACTTCATGTCGAGCTTCCGGATCAAGCCCGATGGTCGGCTCGTCAAGGAAGAGTATAAGAGGATGATGAATAAACGCCCTGACGATCTCAAGTTTTCGCCTCATTCCACCTGATAACGTCGCAACTTTAGAGTGCGCCCGGTCGGTGAGTTCAGTCATTGCAAGGAGTTCCCATATTCTTGTATCAAGAAGGGATTCTTCCACGTTTACTAACTTACCATAAAATGCCAGGTTGTCATAGGCGGTTAGCTCAATATCAAGGGTGCTGTTCTGTGGGCAGACTCCGATTATGCTCCTGACACGTTCATCATCCCTGGTCACTTCGTAATTGTCCAAAAACGCGGTCCCGGATGTCGGCTTCATGAGCGTTGTAAGAATACGAATAAGGGTACTTTTTCCGGCTCCGTTTGGACCAAGAAGCCCGAAAATTTCCCCTCTTTTCACATCAAAAGTAACGTCGTTAACCGCAGTGACTGTTCTCCTGCCACAAAAGGTCTTCGTGAGATGTTCTATCCTGATGATTGTGTCATCGGGGGCTGCTACCGTTTGTCTTGCCACAACATCCCGGGGAGTCTCACCCATGATAGCCTTTAGGATTGCATCATACATTCTGCCACTCGAAATTATCCGGCCTATAATCCGATCCCACGTTTGTGCCATACAAGAATCCATGTAAGGTTTCCAGGAGATCATTAAACATCATATCCTGATTTTTACATCCCGCTCCCGGTTCAGGAACGTCTCTTCTGACGGGTTTTTACAACATACAGCACCGCAATGATACCAAGGGCGATGGCCACAAGCCCGAACGGGCTAGTGAGTATCGCACCAATCCCAGATGGCGATGCGACCTGTATCGGCACTTTAATTCGGTTTGTCACCTGGTCATTGTCAAGTGCGTCCCGGTACAGCACCTCTGAGTCAAGTGCATAATCCTTCAGAGTTGCCGCAGAATCAATAATCATATTAAAATGAGCTATCTTTGAGTCTTTAGGCGCAACATCACCAAGATACGATGTGTCATCCTTGCTCGTAAAGGGATCTACAGAAAAAATTCGCGCCATTGCCGCATAGACTGTTGCAGACCCGGTATTCGTATATGTTACATCGATAATCTGACTTGTCCCGGGAGTGGTAATGATAGGCGCTGACGTCACTTTGAACTCTATTTTTCCTCCCACCGGAACTCCGACGATTATCGGGTCAGACGTCTCCATATTCCCATCATTGTTTTTATAGGTAACCGAAACGTTTACCGGGTATGTGAGAGCTTCTGCGTCCCGCAGGACTGATATTTTATACTGCAGCGTGACATTGGAGCCTTTCTGAATATCACCGATATATACGCTGCTTGCAACCGGCATAACAGGGCTGTTGCCATTCTGTACCAGTTTAACGACGGCCTCCCTGCCATTCTCGTTCCCGATATTTTTCAGGGTAAGGTTCAGGTACCCCTGTGTGCCAGCATTCACATCGATGGGGTCAACTGATATCGCCTGGAGGATAACCTCAGGTTTGATGGTGATCGGGAGGCTTATCGTTTTTTTTACATCCTTATAGAAATTCTGCTGGTTATCAAGAGCGTTCTGTTCAACCCGCATAAGGTATGTGTACGAAATCTCAAGTGGGAGGTTGTACGTTGCTTCCGGAGCGTCCTGTGATATCGTTGCCCTGAAATTCACAACAACAGTATCACCGCCTAAGAGGTCGCCAAGCAGTTGGGGATCTGATTTGATGGTGATTGGTGCCCCGTCTGACAGGAGGGTCACTTTCATCAGTTTTGCAGTCGTCGGAAGGTCCATAGGCGAGAGGATATCAGGATAGGATAAAATATAATCGATAAGACCGCTGTTCTGGATTACTACCGGAATCATACTATCCTGCCCGGGTTGAAAATAATTGGCACCCTGGATTGCTGCGGTCAGATTTGGACTTCCACTGATGAACCGTTCACCTGCTATAACCGGAACAGACAGGGATCCAAGAAGGAGCATAAGGAGCAGGAGCTCCTGTAATAGATGGGGAGACGCTCTTTGTATCATTGTATTAATCCATATTCTTTCATCCATACACCAATAACCTGATGAAATCATTCGGGATTTGTCCGGGACATTCATTACACCTCACAGCAACCCAGATCCCGCATTCCTGCCAGGAAACGGGAAGGATCTGCCAAAGGCCGGTTTATGGTGACTGTAAGAGAAATCTAGTGATATAGAGAAGTTTTGATACATATCTATTTAACAATGTTGTCACGAGAAGAACGTCAGAGAACTTCGAATTTCCATAAAGTCTCTGAAAAGGGAGCCTTTTACATGCATTAATGTGCACATGAAAGTCAAACTGAAATATCAAAATAAGTGATTTGCCATTCTCGGACAACCTCCTAGGAGGCTGTCCGAGAACTCCATGTTTCCTAAAAGACTCTGAAAAGGGAGCCTTTTAAGTGCATTAATTTGCATATGGACGTTCAATTGAATTGTCAAAAAGAGTGATTTTTCATTCTCGGACAGCCTCCTAGAAGAAATGCGTGTATTTTTCAAAAAAAGAATCTGGGTAAAATCTAAAACTAAAGACTGGGACACTTGGATCTTGAAAATACAACAGCGACGAAATGCAGTTCATGCTTATCAAGACAGAGACATCGGAACGTTTGATGAATTCTTTTTTGATGTCCGGAGATATCTGGAATTTTTACGACATCTAAATAACAGTCTTCCATATCCATGACACAAAAACCCTCAAATTCTTTCACTCCCGTAACAGCAGAATATCATCAATCGGGATAGTTTCACCTCATATTCGTCAGATAACAATTGTGAATTATATTTAATAACAAACTATATAACT
>CAYRYR010000142.1:0-6005 GCA_964428385.1 uncultured Methanoregulaceae archaeon | reverse complement strand
TGACGACAAATTTCTATGTATCTTTTCAACCTTCTTTTCATGCAGGCGAGAAAGACAAAGGATGAAAAGGCACTGGAAATCCTTTTAAAGAGTCTGAACCGGATAAAATCGATAGCGCTTGTACATGAACGGATTTACCAGTCAGAAGATCTTGATATCATTGATTATACCGACTATGTAAGAAAAATACCTGTTATTTATTTGAGTCCTATCTAATTGATCCTAGTCGCATTTCCCTAACTGTCAGTTCAGAAATTATTTCTCTTTCAATTGACAAGGCTGTACCCTGCAGTCTTGTCATCAACGAACTGGTATCTAATGCATTAAAACATGCATTTCCCGAAGGGAGAACAGGGGCCATTTTTATCGATTTTCAACGTCAGGGAGATACGTATGTCCTTGTATTTCGTGATGATGGGATAGGAATGCCACAAGGAATAGATAATACTCATTATGAGACGCTTGGGCTTGAACTCATCAGGGGACTGGTTCGCCAGCTGAACGGAACGATTGAACTGGACCGGACTGCCGGGGCGGCATATACCATCACGTTTCCGGTATAAAGAATGACATTTACGGTTATATTACGGTAGTATTTCTATGGTGTGCGGTGTTCATGGATGCGAGCCAGGTTTTTTAAGATAGATCCGGCAATTTCCATACAACTGATTCTATTAAGGTCTCTTCAAGCCTCTGCCCGGCCAGAACTCATGCATTGCGATTCACTAAGAGAATATTCCCGGCTGGATTATCTAGAATGTCCAAAAAAAGTTTATTCATTCAGATAATTGTACAGGTAACATGTTCTGCACGGGCAATTTCAGCCTGACGAACATCTGCAGTTATCATTGAGGCATTCAACACCTGAGCCTGAGCAATTCCTAAGGAATCATAGAATGAATGGCTCTGTCGAATCGCGATCTCCAGACCGATATTAAGATACGGTTCGAGATTTTCTATCATGATGACTCCTTCAGAAAGAAAGGTTTTAAGCGTATATGCCAGTTTAAATGCATGGTCTTTTGGGATGAGACCACGATGGACAGAGAGCCAGAATACGTTATGTGCCTCGAGAGTGAGCATAGGAGTAGCTATTATCTGTTCGTCACCAGTCATAGTTGGGATAAGAACCGCCCATCCAGGCTCGCGGAGAAGGAATTTTAAAAAAGCTGATGTATCAAGTACTATCACGAATTTCACGCACCAAAGAGACCGACATTCCTTGTGGTACTGATGGCTGGTTCTCCGAATCGTTTATAAACGAATTCACTACCTCTTTCTTTCGGATATCGTGTATTTTCTGGTCGATGAACTGACGTATTTCACTATTCCAATCAATTTGTTCTTCAAGACTTTTCATGATGGATTTCATCTCATCCGGAATTCGGACACTCATTACTGAAGTCATATGCCTGTAAACAAATATGTAAACATGAGGGATAAAGATAGTGATACTAAAAGTGGTACGTTATGCCGAAATGCTAGGTTCGTTTGATGTGGCATAATTCATACCATTATAGTGTACAGAAGAACTTCTTCTTAATATCGTTAATAGTAAAATTTCCTGGAAAGTTTGTATTAACTATATAAGGAGACGTTATGCCCGGCCAGAACTCATGCATTGCGATTCACTAAGAGAATATTTCCGGCTGGATTATCTAGATGTCCAATGAGAGTCTTTTCATTCAGATAATAGTACAGGTAACATGTTCTGTACGGGCAATTTCAGTCTGACAAACATATGTTGACTATTCCATACCACTTGAAAAATTGATAGAGCCTCCTTTCGTACAAGAGGAAAAATTCCTCTGATAATTGTTGTTGTTGAAAAGTATATTCTGGATTATATGGTAATTGAGCACACTTTTTTAGCACAAACACTATACGTAAATCAAACCAAAGAAGAGATGCATACCTGCAATTAGTGTTATTCTTGAAAAGAATGAGGAACCCGGGATAAAAGACCAGGAATATGTCATAAACATCCTCAAAAACCTGTATATCGTTATCGAAAAAGAGGATCTAAAACGACTCTTTCATCCCTTTACACGGGTGCAGGTGCGAAAGAGACTCACCCAGGGAACCGGACTTGGTCTGTCTCTCTTAAAAAAACGTGTCACGTTCCCTGACTGGAATATTACGGCTGATATCGAGCTACAAAAAAGGAGTGTGTTTACGTTTTCGTTCCCGGCAACGTTCGGAAAGCAGGAAGATCTATGACAAAAATATTGGTCATCGAGGACAATGAGAAGAACCGGTATCTTATTTCTTTTATCTTACGAGATTCAGGGTATGATGTTATAGAGGCAATCACCGGGGAAGAGGGGGTTGAAACGGCTATCAGGGAACATGTGGACCTTGTTCTTATGGACATCCAGCTACCGGGTATCGATGGGTATGAAACAACACGGCGTATCCGGGCATCTCCTGCAGACGATACCATCCCTATTATTGCGCTGACATCTTTTGCGATGACTGGTGACCGTGAACGGGCACTTGCCGCCGGATGTACCGGGTATATTGAAAAACCCATTAACCCGGATACTATCATGGACGATATCCAGAAATACCTTCGGTGACAGGATGGGCATCTTTCAAACCGGCAGATATCCTGCCAGTATAGAATTAATCCTCTACGGTGCCATTGCATGCATTATCCTTTTCTGTCTCTATGTTGTCAACCTCAACAACTTCCTGCTCTTCCATAGTCTGGTTGAAATCGCGAGCATTGTTGTCGCCTTCTCAATCTTTGTCATCGTCTGGAACACACGGCGGACAATCACAAGCACATTCTTTCTTATCATAGGGATCTCCTTTCTCTTCTCCGGTACAATCGATCTCGTCCACATGCTTGCGTACAAGGGTATGAGTGTTTTTCCGGGGAATAGTGCTGACCTTCCCACCCAGCTCTGGATCGCCGCACGGTACTACCAGAGTATCACCTTTCTTATTGCAACGCTCCTTATACGAAGATCCATTACAAAGGATAGGAAGTATGACGACAGCATCATCTTAGTTGTTTGTGCTGCAGCATTCTGCCTCGTCATGACTAGCATTTTTTTGTGGCAGAACTTCCCGTGCTGCTATATCGAAGGCACAGGGCTCACTCCTTTTAAGATTGCAAGCGAGTATGTCATTTCGGCGTTTCTCATTCTCGCTATAATAATCCTGGCACTCAGGAGAAGCACTTTTAATCCCGTTGTCTGGCAATACCTTATAGCCGCACAAGTCTTCTTAATCGTCGGTGAACTCGCATTCACGACCTATGTGGGTGTATATGACTTCATGAACATGATAGGGCACCTCGCAAAACTCGTCTCGGTTTATTTCTTCTATCGTGCCATTGTTGTTGTCGCTCTTACACACCCCCTTGACCTGCTGTTCTCTGAACTCAAAGAGAAGAGCATGGCATTGGAGCAGAGCAATAATCAGTTAAAAATGCTTGACCGGCTCAAGTCGATGTTTATCGCCTCCATGAGTCATGAGCTCCGGACACCGCTTAATTCCATCATCGGTTTTACCGGGATATTGATAAAGGGGATGGCTGGGGAGCTCAATGCGGAACAGAAGAAGCAGCTCGGTATGGTGCAGGAAAGTTCCCGGCACCTGCTTTCGCTCATAAACGATGTGATTGACATCTCTAAAATTGAGGCGGGCAATATTGAGGCAGATATATCACAGTTCAACCTCGCCGATGTATTCCGGGAAGTGGAAAATACCTTTGGTCCGACAGCACAGGAGCGTGGACTTGTTCTCACTGTAGAAATTCCCGAATCCATCACCATTACCAGCGATGAACGCCGCATCAAGCAGGTAATCATGAACCTTGTTTCCAACGCAATCAAGTTTACTGATGAGGGAAGAATTGGTCTGACGGTCAGACAGGAAGGAATGGTTGTTGAGGTCCGTGTCTCTGACACCGGCATTGGTATCGGAAAGGAGGATCTTGAGCAACTCTTTCGTCCCTTCGTACGGGTGCAGGTGCCGGGTAGGTTCACCGAGGGAACTGGACTTGGTCTGTATCTCTCAAAAAAACTCGTCCAGTTTCTTGGCGGGGATATCACAGTAGAGAGTGAGCTCCAAAAAGGGAGCATGTTCACTTTCTCTTTCCTGGCAACATACGAGAAGCAGGAGGATCTATGACAAAAATATTGGTCATCGAGGACAATGAGAAGAACCGGTATCTTATTTCTTTTATCTTACGAGATTCAGGGTATGATGTTATAGAGGCAATCACCGGGGAAGAGGGGGTTGAAACGGCTATCAGGGAACATGTGGACCTTGTTCTTATGGACATCCAGCTACCGGGTATCGATGGGTATGAAACAACACGGCGTATCCGGGCATCTCCTGCAGACGATACTCTCCCTATTATTGCTCTGACATCTTTTGCGATGACTGGTGACCGTGAACGGGCACTTGCTGCCGGGTGCACCGGGTATATTGAAAAGCCAATCAACCCGGACACGATTATGGGAGAGATCCAAAAATATATCCTGTAAGTTTATATAGTGTGAACGGGGATCTCTATATGAATAAGCCGGAACAGATCTGTGAAATCCCTCAAAAAGTTTTCGTTGAATATGATTCCGGATAATCAATTAATTCGTGATGCTGGAATGCAAAAAGGTATATCCTGGTGGGAATGATAAACTCTTAAAATGATCTCCTTTTCCTTTCGTTAAGGAACAGAATCGGTCTATTCGGGAGAGGAAATAATAGTAAGGAAGAAAAGGGAGCTGACTGGATAGGGAATTGAAATGAAGATCCTCATCGTTGATGACGATAATAAAAACCTTTACCTGCTGGAAATTCTGCTTAAGAGTGAGGGTTATGAAGTTGTCACGGCAACAAACGGGATCGAGGCTTTGGAGAAACTCCGTGCCAGCCTGTTTGAGGGGATCATATCTGATATCCTTATGCCCGTTATGGATGGGTTCCGGTTGATCCGGGAGTGTAAAGAGGATCCCTCACTTCGTCAGATCCCGTTCATATTCTACACGGCAACGTATACAGAAAAGAAAGACGAGGAGTTCGGTCTCTCCCTTGGGGCTATCAGGTACATCATCAAGCCGACAGAACCTGATGATCTTCTTATGCAGATCCGTGACGCTTTTTTGGATTACAAACGGCTTTTTATAGATTACACGATGCAACCGGTCCCTGATGAAGAGACGTTCAATCGTGAATATACCCGGCGGATCGGTGCGAAGCTGAATAAAAAGGCTCAGCAGCTTACTGATACCGAGGAAAAATACCGCCTGCTCTATGAAAATTCCATGGATGCAATCCTTATATCCAGACCAGACGGCAGTATTCAGGTGGCAAATCCTGCCGCCTGTGTTATGTTCCAGCGGACACAGGAAGAATTGCTCACTGGGGGAAGGGCTCTGATTGTCGATACAACAGATCCCCGCCTTTCTGCAGCACTGGAAAAGCGGACCCGTACCGGGAGATTCAAGGGCGAACTAATGTTCATCCGAAAGGACGGGACACGGTTTTCTGCAGAGGTCTCCTCCACTATTTTTAAGGATAATTCCGGGCAGATTAGGACGAGCATGATAATCCGGGATATTACCTCCCGTAAACAAGCAGAAGAGGAATTAAAAAACCTATATGCAGATCTTGAGAGCCGGGTGAAAGAGCGTACCCATGAGCTTTCAGAGATCAATATAATACTACAAGAAGAGATACAACAACGAACTTATGCCGAGAAAGTCAATGTAGAGACGTTATCTATTCTGGATGCAATCATCGAGTCAACCAAAGATGGGATATTAGTCATTGATACTGCAGGATCCATTACGAAATGGAATAACCAGTTCATTACGATGTGGAATATTCCGGAATCTATCGAGATACAAGAGAAATTTTCTCTTTTTGAGTATATATCGGGTTATGTGAAGAATCATGAGCCCTTCGTCTCCAGGTTCCAGGGAGTATATACGAATCTTTCTATGGAAGACGCTGATGTCATTGAACTCAATGATGGGCGTATCTTTGAA
>CAYRYR010000141.1:0-6047 GCA_964428385.1 uncultured Methanoregulaceae archaeon | reverse complement strand
TTACGTTATCAGGTACTCTTCAGATCCGCCTTGATAATTCATGGAAAGAGCTGACTTCTGATAGTTCATCCGCCCCCAGCTATCTGGTCCGATGTTCTGGAACGTTATTTGTGGATTTTTAACAAATACCATGTTGTTATCGTCGATGAACAATGTCTGGATATTGTCACCTGCGGGGCTGATAATATTGAGTGTGGAACTATAACTGTCGTATCCGTTAATTTTAACGCTGTTTATGGTCCCACGGGCTATCCGTTCATTATTGATAAAGAGGGACACATCATCAAAGTTGAATGCAAGCAAATCTGACGAGGTCGAGGAGAGTCTTCCATCTGAGGTGCCCTCAAGAATGAACTGGACAACATCATCCTTCTTAAGTGTCTCAATTGTTCCAGCAATCTTTATGGTGTTGGCACCTTCTCCGGTTACTCTGAGTTTAATAAATCCTCCACTCTCAATATAACCATCTCTGCTGTTCTGAATGAAAATATCATGGAGTGTCTGGGCATTGACAGTGACATGATCAGTCTTGATTCGATTATCACTGCCATAACTGTTGGTTGCGGTCAGTGAGATAGTATATGTTCCCGGATACTGGTAAATATGAGTGGGGTTCTGAGTATTTGCCGTCTCTCCGTCTCCAAAACTCCAGGACCATTCTTTCGGGTTGCCAATTGAGAGGTCGGTGCATTGAATTTGTAGTGGTGCTTTGCCTTCAACCGGTTCGACCAGGAATTCGGTTTGGGGAGGCGATCCTATGGTGATAAAATTCTCTTGAGTTTTTCGGTTTGAACCATATCCATTTGAGACAAGGAGACTGATTGTATAGCTGCCCGGAACAAAGTAGGTATGAGACGGGTTTTGTAACATTGAAGTGGTTCCATCACCAAAATTCCATTGATAATTCCCAATAGAACCCCATGAGAGATCTTTGAACTGTACAGTAAAGGGGGGATCACCAATCCGTTTGTCTGCACTAAAGTCGGCAGCCGGTGGCTGATTGGGTTCGGCATCATTGAGAAATATCGGAATAATAGTAGGTTTTTCTGTCGGAGTACCAGACACCAAAGGCTCAATAGTGAGGTCGACAAATTCTGGTTCTTTCACCGGAGCCGCTATGACGGCTTTGTCTATGAGAAATTGTTCTCCTTTCCTTCCGGTATGATATATCTCGAGGACACGCTCACTATAACCAGCAGGAGAGAAGATTTTCAAGGCTTCTCCAGAATTAAATGGCCAGATTCCATTTATCAATTCAATTTGCCCATCACTCACGGGCTGACCATTAACAATGAACGTGGTTGTCTGCTTTGCAAGCTGATCTCCTCCCATGTGTTCCACCAGGATCTCATCTCCTCTCCCGGTTATCTCAAGCGTTGCATGGGGTATCGGATCAGGGATGGGATCGATGATGACGAGGAAAACTCCAAGGATGAAGAGAATGACCATGACTACAGAGAGGATGAGAATCATGGTTGTCTGTGATAATCCGGATGGCTTTCTCATCTCAATTTCTCCAGGTATCCGGCAAATTTTTCTCGGGCGTCATTTCTATGTTGTAGTATCTGAGAAAATGGATTCATGAATGTTATGAATATTGGGGAATACGGTTGAATTGGTACTGTTCAACGGCTCCCCTGAAACTAAACCAGTATGGGTAGTTCGTTATGAGCTGGAGTTGCCCCATATCATCGATTCCAATATCAGACAGGATAAGTTCTTCCCAGGCATGACCGCTGATATCTTCAATTTCAGGTATTATTCCTTTGAGTTCTGCAGCAGCAGGCGGAATGACCACGGTGATTTTGCTTGTCTCAAGTTTTTCATACGTGCCGATAAGAATTGATTTGAGAACTCCCCTTGTTATAAATTCGTTGTTACAATAGAGAGAAACATCATCAAATCCACAATCAGTAATGACACCCGGGACAATGGCCAGTGTTCCGGTTCCATCGTTTCCAATGACAAGTTCTATCTCATCTCCTTTGTTGAAATAGTACTCTTTTCCGCCAATCTTTATGGTTGCCTTCGGACCTGCAACTGTGAAGTAGATCTTACCACCTGGCTGCAAAAGAGCTGTCCGGTCCCCGGAAATTATCATATTCTGGCGTTGTAATCCCGCGACTGTGATATAGTCTGGTTTTAACAGAGTACAGGGAGCATCGTCTTTGGTGCAGGTGATGGAGAGTGAGATGCTATAGGCTCCCGGAAATGGATAGGTATGATTTGGGTATGGTTCTGATGAGGTGAATCCATCGCCAAAATCCCAGGTTCTCGACATATAGCAACCGTTTGAGATGTCACCAAACTGGACATACAAGGGCGACATGCCATACGTAGGAAATGCCTGGAAATCTACCTTGGTGCCTGAGAGAGCGGCAATATCTTCTTGTGTCAGTGGTTGCAGGGTCTGGCCCGGCTGAGGGAAGATAGGAAGTTGTTGTATGGTCGGTTCCGGTGTAGGTTCAGGAGTTGGTATTGGGGTTGGTACTGGAGTCGGTTCTGGTGTAGGAGGTGCAGAAAGTGTTGTCGTGAGAATGGTGTATTCTTCGTTACCTGGCATATAGGTCATTCTGAACAACGCCGGGAGCATATAGCCACTGAAGTCCACTTTAACAATATTACCAATTGACCAGGGCCAGTCAGCAGAGAGTAGTGTTATCCGTGATGCCGGGAGCTCTTCTGATCCGACATATGCATGGAGTGGTTTTTGAAGCAGAGCATCTCCACCTTCATGATACAGATACAGTGTATCTCCGGTCTGTTCACTCTTTATCTTCACATCAGGGGGTGCTTGTGCCCCAAAAAAAACAAAGAATACTAATAAGGAGACGATTACAATGCCTGCCACTGCGATGAGGGCAATGAGTTTTCCATTTATTTCTATTACCCTCTCTTCCTCATCCTCGTATACGCCTTCTTCTACAGCCTTTCTACTCTCCAGCGGCTTATTATCTTCAAGTTCTAAGAATTCCTCATCCTCGTATACGTTTTCTTTTACAGCCACAAATATCCCCCTATGTGCGTTTTTAGCTCTGTTTCAAATTTGTTTTCAGTATATATAAAAGAGATGGGAATCGAATTTTTGATATCCTCATCGAAAGGATGCTATTATTTTGTAAGCCAGACTGGCCAATACAGGGGAGAAGATAATTTTGGGACTGTTTCCCCTGATTATTTCACAGATGCATCTCTATTCCTTGTACAAAGGTTTGCATTCTAATAAAACCCAGAATTTGTCATGAAAATGGATCCTCATTTTCATAGGTTGAGCCTGATGTCTTGCATCATCGCATTTTTTTTAAAAAATGAGAATGTGATAATGATAGTACAAAGCCCTTACTGGTGCAAAAATCACACGAAAGGTTTTCCATTGAAAAATATAAAGAAATCAGGTGTTTTCACCTTCTTTACCTATCTGTTCATTCCTTCTCACCTGAACAGAAGATAAATACATGAATATCAGAGAGGCCTCTGTTGCTCATTCTTCTATTCAATTGCCTGAAGAGGGTCAAAAATTACTATGCTAAAAAGATTTCCTGTAATTTCTCTATGTCAGTATGACAGTGGTTCACGCATGGTCAGGCTGAATGCAATAAGGTTTTTTTTGATGTACGAAATTTGTTTTTGTAATAATTCAGGGTATTGACAGAATCGAAACGATTCTCCTCTATATATACGACGAAGAGGAGAGCCGGTTTTTTTGAGATGGTTTCAGTTGCCATTTTTAAGAGATTTTGTTATCTCCCTGATGATATCCTGCCTGGAAAAGGGTTTAACAATGTACGCAGTAGCACCAAGGGCAACGGCATTGTCATAATGCTGGCGTGATGCACTCACGATGATTATTATCACATCAGGATCTATCATTTTCATCTCACGAAGGGTCTCCAGCCCGGTTATTTCGGGCATATTTATATCTAAAAGAACAATATCTGGTCGGTGTGTAATATATGCTTCAAGAGCTTCTTTTCCTGATGTGACCGCTCCGATTACCTGGTGTTCTGTTCCATCAAGCATGGTGCTAATTATATCCAGCATTATCTTTGCATCATCGACGATTAGGATCTCTGCCATGAGATGATATGCGAGCTATTAAGAGATAATGATTATGGCTTCTTCTTATGGTATGATTCGCATAATCCATTCCATATCAGACGTCCCTTCTAAAAGAACCCGGGGTAACAATTCTGCCATGAGATGAGGTGTTACATTTTTATGATTTATTGTACAGGAACATATCAGGTTCTTTTTCTATCCCTTAATTCAATATATCCCTGTTTTCATGTAATAAAAAAATGGCCGTGCTGTCTACCATAAAGAAAAATGGGTTCTTGTATGAAACAAAATAAGGTAATTTCCTGTGACTCTGCCTGATAGCAGATATTTATATCAGTACCATCAGGCCCTGCAGTTATTAAAATTGTCAAGGATTTCTTCAGATGTCATGCCTCTGCCATATATTGCAATCTCTCCAATATCTCCGACAAAATAATAATTTGAGCCGCCATCCCACTGCTGGGAACCTATAGTAATAGGATTGTCATTGTCACGTAATTGCACCGGTACTGAAGTGATTTCTGTGTGACTCCAGGGGTTATTACCATTATAATAATGGATAACCTGTGGTACTCCGTTAACATAGATACTAGGCTGATTGTTTTCGATGACCAGATTGACATACTGCCAGTTATTTACTACCATATTTGCACTATCTGTCATGATGTGATAGAAATTTCCGTTCTGGTCAGCCCATTCGAAGTATATCTCATCACCAATAGTAAACATTTCGTAATTATCATCAGTATCGGTTACTCCTTTCCCAAAGAGCTGATGAGCATGATTTGTTCCTGAACTCAGGTCTTCAGGTCTGAAATAGATACCAATTGCAAGATCCTCGGTGATATCAAAATCGGTGCTGTCCGGGAAGACCAATGTATCCTGGTTGCCGGAAAAATGCATGGCACACATGGCATCAACACAGCGTTCGTATTCAGCGGATGTCGGGTTGCCTCTGATATCAGGACTTAAATCTTCACAACCCCAGGTGCGTCCCCAGATTCCCTCTCCACAGAGCGAGAAGAATCCGTGCGGAAGTGAGAGACCGGATCCTTTGACCTCTACGTTTTCAATTCCAATGAGTACATTCGTATCTTCATCAATGAGCTGGATGGCATATGATCCCGGGGGAAACAGGCGTGTTCTGTTGGTGATGACTGATAGATCATCTGTTACCCTGAATTCACACATATTCATTTCGGTATAGATATACAGGGATCTACCATACAGGGTGCCATTTGTGATATGTTCTGGTTTGACATCGTATACTACTCCGTCCGGCGCTCCCATTCTTAGTTTGACCCGATGTCCGGCTGGCTCCATCCCGTCAAAATAAAACGCATCACCAGCCATGGGTAAGATATAAGGAATTTCATGGCTGGTAACACCATAACTATAGGTATCAGGAGCGGCTTTAATCATTGCTGAAACCTGCACGGCGTCTGGCACTCCATACACAAATGCACCGATTATCGCTGCCATGATGACAACAAGGGCGATAATGAGTATGATAGCAATCGTAGAGGAGACTGCTGCATTAGAGGTGTTTTGGTCCGAATCCATATGGGGAATTATATATAATAATATTTAAGGATTACGAATTGTGTTATAAAAAATGCTAAACTTTTTATTCCTTTTAAAGACATCTGAAATGCCATATGAGGAGATTTTTTCATCTATTTCAATCCCAAACAGGATATGAAAAGATGAGAATAGAACATGCAGTTGATCCACGGATAAAACCGTTCATTGAACGTGATATTATATGGATATGAGACTTGATCTGGTATTTCTCGATCATATGCTTCATGAGATCACCTATTTCAAACGAGTATGTGCCAATAAAAGTATTGAGGACTTATATCTCGATGAAAATCTTCAGCACATGATATCAAGGGCATTTCTAATTATCTGGTAAGCTGCAAGAAATATTTCCGATGAGACGAAAAATATCAATCCGCATATCCCATGGCGGGAAATTGTTGGTA
>CAYRYR010000140.1:0-6130 GCA_964428385.1 uncultured Methanoregulaceae archaeon | reverse complement strand
TTGATCTCTCAAATTGGCAAATTTAATTTAAGAAAGTTATGTTACTGACTATAATTACATCCTGCCTGAACGTGATGATATGGTATCACTTGTTTTTCAGACAGAGCCGATCATTTTAAGAATAAAAAAGTACTTAATTAAAGTGTTACTGAATATGGAAAATAAAAGTAATGGAGTTAACATTATCTGCTTAAAACATTATAAGATTTATAATTAGTATAATCTATTGAGATGATAAATTAGGGTGTATCTTTAGTCAACTGAATTAAACAGAATCTTTTGCAGACCCTGCCCCCCGTATGAGTTATTCATCTCTTCAAATACAGGCATTCCAACCATATGGGTAAAGATTTCATCTGCTTTCAGGACTGGATCGATATCAGCAAAAGTGTCCGGATACAAGATCGTTCCAATATAGTATGCGTTTGCAAGAACAGTCTCCTGATTTGTGGTAAATGCATTGTATGGTAACAGTCCGTATACCAGGTCTTTTTCAACTGCAGTAAGGGCTTGATATGCATCAGTTTCAATGAGATCCGTAATTCCGTTACCACTGATATCAACGAATATTACGTCAGGATCCCAGTCAATTATCTGTTCACGTGAAACCATTGCATGGTCAGTTCCCAGACCTGAAGCCAGGTTTGAACCGTGAACAAGCACTAATGGTGTATATCCGGGTTCAGTTGAGTCAAATCCCATCGTTTGATAATAATTGACTCCTCCAATATACACATTAGGTGTATCAACAACAGTACTGTCAGAAGTTCGTGCATCAAGATCTGTTATTATTCCCTCAATATAAGAGATGATTTCTGAAGCTTTCTCTTCTTTTCCCATTACTTCACCGAGAATCCGGAGTGAATCATACATTGTTTCCCGATTTACACCAAGATCTCCGTATTCCAGATAAATAATCGGAATCTGAAGTTTTTCCTGTTCAACTTCAACTTCTTCTGCAGTTTCATAGGTTTTAATGATAACGTCGGGCGAGAGTGCAATGATAGCTTCAAGATTATCGGTTCCGTGTCCGAATCCTTTAAAATCGCCGATTATGGGGAGTTCCTGAAATTCAGGATGAGCCATTGCATACGGTCGTCCTATCGGGCTGCCAGCATCCATTCCATCAATACCAACAATTGCATCCTCTGCATCAAGATATGTAAGATATCGAAGAGCTCCGGCTCCTGAACAGATTACACTCTCAATATTGGAAGGAATTACAACTTCACGACCCAGTGAATCGATAACAATCCGGTCATGAGATGTTGTCTCTCCCATCACTGATATTGGGATACTTATCAGCAGGCATACGGTAAGAATTACTGTAAAACAGGTAGTTTTTATTTTCATAGTATTTTCACTCACTTTTTTGTGGTACTGTGTCGCCTTTTATAATCATATCAGAATAGCAGGCTGATTTTCCGATAGGTTTTGGTATCACAAATTCATAGCCTTTCGATCCAAGCATTACTGACAATGGCTCAGCACGGGTGTAATCCATAGTACCATCCGGAAAGAAGAACTGTTCATCGACTTCAAGATGTTCAACCGTTCCGATAATGATTGAGTAGAATTTCCTTTCTATCTCCTCGATTAGTCTGCATTCCATCCAGGCAAGACAACCTGCAATACCAGGGGCTGAGACAACCTCAGACTGATGTTTTTCCAGGTGTGCCTCATCAAACTCACTGATGTGCGGAGGATAATTGCGAGAGGTGATAGTGACTGCTTCAGTCATGGATGCAGGGGGAACGTTTACAACAAATTCGCTGGTTTCTCTGATATTTGTGAGCGTATCCCGTTTTATCCATGATGCAAGCATGACTTCTGTCAGCGGACGTAATACCGGGGTGAAATTCGACCATGGTGCAATGTTTGTGATTCCATCCCGGGATTGTGTAGAGATGAGTACAACCGGAAGCGGAAGTACTTGTTCACGTTTATTAGGTTGTAGATTCATGTTCTCTCCTGCATGGTGCGACATATATATGTGGGATATTGTCTTATTTAGTAATATTGAATTGACATTTACTGTAATCCGTATTACAAATTATCAATAATTTATTATTTAGAGGGACGTATGTTATCTATATTACTATTTCTTCTCCCTGTGCCCGTAACGTCTTACATGTTCCAGGCGTTGTATTGTTGCGTATCCATCCCGTTTTATATAGATGCCGTATCAGTCCGGTTATTCTGATCCAAGGTTAGAACCTGGTGCAGATACCGCTGGGTGATATCCGTATCTATGCGAGTGCAGCATTATATCTGGCACAGGTATGAGTGTCAGTCATCTTTATTGGCTATTTTTCACTGAGGGTTTCAGCCGGGCAGCATGAGACTAATTGCATACAACAGATGTAAAGTTCGTCTTGTATGAGGGGATCAAAAAGGGATGAGCGAAACATTTTTCCAAGTTTTTCGGTAAAACTAGTTCTAATCTGATAAAGGAAAAATCAGGTATTTTAGAGAATGAAACAAGAATATCAAGATACCGAATGGGTCTCTTTACCCTGGACTATGATCCCAATAATTCATTATCTGCTCTATGGGATTCATGTACAAGGTATTTACAAAGAATTTTCATATCAGATATAGTATTATCCTGGATGGAACAGATGAATTTAAGGGAGCATTCCGATTCACCGATTCGCTCTGTGGTTTTGGTCCTTTCTTCATCAAACAAACAATTATTATTTCAGACGGTATTGCATACCCGTTTCTGGAAATTACCCGTAAACGGAACGCTATTTTTCTGGCTTTTTTCCATATATCAATCGTTGAACCGGAAGTTACATACCTCCTCAATGGAAAGGCCAGGCACATAAAAGTACCACGACAAGCTGAGCTGATGGGGGTATACCATGATAAATACTCACGCATTCACTGCATGCAGAATTTTTTCCGCATATTCTGGTATTTCGCGTCGATCTGATATCAGGATATCCCAGATGATATCATCATCGATTCTCCAGTACTGATGTACCAGACGATTGCGAAATCGTGCCATGTCAGCAAGGTGTTCAGCTTTATTCCTTGATATTATCCCATTTTCTGCGATGACCAGAAATGTATCTGCATAATCTTTTAGTAGTCTCCAGGCATTCTGGGTAATGATATGACTTGAAAGGTCCAGCACCGCTTCAACCGCAACAAGAAGATGATATTTCGCACTTCCCCGGATATGCTGGTTTATCCAGGAATTCCTCTTCCTAATGATACAATGTCATCAAGAGCATCCATTGCAGCATTGAGTTCTGAACATAGTGTGGTTACCACTTCCTTGTCAGATAATACCAATCACATCCCTCCTGTATCGGTTCAGATAATACGCATAGTCAAAATATCTGCTTAATATTCTGGATTCGAATGCTGAAAAAGCATTGAGACTGGAACAGAAGAGTATTTGTTGTTTTTTCAGAACCTGGTATACAAACCTGATTGGAGCAGTGTTAAGAACCCGAATATCTATTGGATAATGAACAAGGCTGGCAAGTTCCCGCTCAAGTCGCTGCTCATAGTACCGGTGAGGTTTATACGTATGATCAAGGACAAGCCCAATGTCAATATCCCGAAACTTGCCATCCACAAATGAACCAAATATAAGTCCGGCAATGATTTCAGGTTGTAGAGAGAGATATTTCCCTATTTCTTGTAATATAGCGTTTTTTCTTCACAGGAACATGTATATGGAGTAATCAGGGGCATAGGAAACCTCTTTTTGTTCATTGGTATGGCAGGGAATGGTGTGTTGTATCTATTAAATCACGTATCATCAAAGGCAGGTGAAGGTGAGGATGAGATGGAACTATCGTCCGCTTTCATGTTACCGGGTCTGTTTCTGCATTAGTGTATGAGTCATTCCTTCCTTAAAAAACCAAGGTCATCCTCCCCTTTGACCGCTTGCAACTATTATGTGTAGGCGGATGAAAAACTACAGTTGTCTGGTTTCTATAGCATCAGGATGGAAGTATGACAGGGATGAGAACCTGTTCTCTTCCCATAAAGCAAAATAGGGAGATTTTGCTTGCCTGATGCACGTTTTCTTCTCTCTCACCGGTGCCCGTGTCTTCTGACATGTTCCCAGGCGTTGTAATATTGCTCGTTTCCATCCCGTTTAGTATAGATGCCGGTATCTATCCGGTTATACCGCTCCCGGTCAGATCCAACCGGGCAGACCTTGATACAGATGCCACAGGGCGAGATCTGTCTCTTTGCAAGTGTAGTACTATAACTGGTACAGGCATGGGTGTCTGTCGTCTCTTTTGGATATTTCTTCCCGCTGATTGCTTCAACCGGGCAGCATGAGACACATTGCATACAATGGGTGCAGAGTTCGTCTTGTATGAGGGGATCAGAGGTGAGCGGTGCAGTCGTAAAGAGAGATCCGAATCTGACCCGTGGGCCGTACTCTTTCGTGAGTATCATGTTGTTCATCCCGAATGTGCCAAGTCCAGCCAGGTATGCAGCATGCCGGTGTGAAAAGAAGGCGACTGGTTCTCTTTGTAACGCTTCAATCCCTCCATACCCGTCCCGGGGAACCGATACCGACGGATACCCGGTTTCATTTAAAAATGACGCTATTTTATAGGTATATTCATCGAGCAGCCGGTTTATGGTGTTATAGTGTTCGTGATACCAGATGGACGGAGTGGTCTCAAGTACCGGGAGGTGGACCGGAAGGCCGATTACAATAACTGCCGCTGCCTCAGGCCAGATAGAATGAGGGTAAAAAGCCAGGGGAATCCAGGGATCAAAGAGAGGAGTCTCCCATCGTGCGATGCTGGCGATTCCGACAAGCGGGATATCCATTGCGTTGCATCTGGCAAGAATCTCTTCCCTGATGGTTGCATGCATAGGATCTGAATGGTATGTCTCCTTTATACACGATAGATGTTTGCATCCTTGGGTTTCATCAGGAATGAGTATCTGGTTTAAAATTTTAGTATTGGTGTTTTGCGGTAAGAAAAAAGCATTTTTACAGAGGAACAGATGTAAGATGAGTGCCGGCAATGCAGAGAATTTGATAATGTCTATCGTGTTACACTGGATAATATAACTGGGAATACGGGAGTCTTGTAATTAGATCTCTTTTCTGTGAGATTCCATCTTATCCTGCTATAGGGTGGATATAAGCATCATTGGCAGCAGGACAGCATAATCCGGTGAAGACAAGGATTGAAACGTTGCTATCACAGAGATTCGGGAAGGATATGAAACCTCGAAAACCAGATGTAAGAAACAAAACTGAAAGAGCGGGGCTGGTCTACAATGGGTGATGACCGATTCTCTGATGGTTGTCTCTCAAATGAAGCAACCGGATGGATGAATAATAAAGAATCATTATCGTCCGGTATATGCATCCAAAGAGGTTTCCTGGGTGTAGGTGCAACTGTCAATATAAGGTGGGGGATAGAAAAGAGCAGTCTGGGTTAACCTGCCGGCCGGCGGATAGTTTCCAGGGACAGGGGTACTATCACAGTGAAGAGGAACCCTAAGTATGATACTCTCTTGAAATCAATGATTAATGCGAACCCAGTGTTTGAAACAAGAGATATACCCCCATATTTACGAAAAGATCTGACAGATGATGAAAAACAAGTTGTAAAATCATGGGTTGAAGATTCAGATCCTATAAATTTTGCACTTCGGGGTGTTAAGGACCATTGGGCATTCATAGAAAATCCTGAAATGTTTGAGGAATCTCTTGTATCAGCAGGTATTTTGGCAAAAATAATAAAAAAGTCAGAACTACAACAGGCATATCCTGTCACCCGTGGGCTTAAAACATATGATATAAATCAGATAAAATCTGCATTGATAGTAACCTAAGGAGCGAAAATTTTTCCCCTACAGCCCTATAGGTCACGTGAAGGAAACAAATTTTTCATATTTAGTGCTATTACCTGATCTTTTACCTTTTTGGTGAGATTGACAAAAAAGAAATCTTTCGAACCATTTACTGACATCTCCAACTTTTCAACCCGGTTAAGTTGTTTAAGAAAATTAGATGAAGATAGAGTGATATCACGCGAATCCGTTGATTCTATCTTAAATTTTAAAGCAGCTTTCAATCGATATGCAAGTACCCCAACAAACATCGAAGCACAAACTCTTGATTCTAATT
>CAYRYR010000139.1:0-6265 GCA_964428385.1 uncultured Methanoregulaceae archaeon | reverse complement strand
CTCGGTATCGGGTTTGCGTTCCTTGGAAGGCAATATCCCATAATCGTTGGAAATCAGGACTTTTACATTGACCTACTTTTCTATCATACGAAACTCCACTGTTACGTGGTTATCGAACTGAAGGCTCATGAGTTCAAGCCGGAGTATGCAGGAAAATTGAACTTTACCTCTCTGCTGTTGATGGACTCATCCGACAGGAAGGAGATAATCCAACGATCGGTATGCTCCTTTGTCGGGAAAAAAATAAAGCAATCGCTGAGTATGCTCTTCAGGATATTCAAAAACCAATAGGTGTTTCAGAGTATCAACTCACCCGTGCCTTATCAGAAGATCTAAAAGGGCGTCTTCCAAGTGTTGAAGAGATCGAAAAGACAATTGAAGCGGTAGAGATTTCAGCAACGATCAATCTTTCTGTTTCCATTGAAACAAAAATAACTTCGAAGAATGGAACATTAAAACATGAAGAATAATTTAGGCTGTCCAAAAATCGAAAATTATCTGCACCATTTACACATCCGCTAAAACACTCTCTTTTTGCAATAAATTCTAAATTTGTGACTCTAAAACAAGTTGGACGTTGTTATGATTGATAGGTACTGGTTGTATGTTTTTCAGAATATCAACATCAATATGACCGTTCATAGTCATTTTATTCCCCTAAAAGTTTCAAAATTTGATCAGAAAGAGAGATGAAACGAATTTCAATATAATCCGGGCAAGGAAAATAAAGCAAAACAATGTTTAGGATGATGGAGAATCCTCCTGTATGCCACACCATATCACCAAAAAAATTACGATCCTAAACGCCGATATCACAACGCTCCACGTGGACGCTATCGTCAATGCGGCAAATTCCACGCTCCTTGGAGGAGGAGGAGTAGATGGAGCCATTCACCGGGCAGCCGGACCGGATCTCCTGGAGTTCTGCAAAACGCTTGGGGGGTGCAAAACCGGGGAAGCAAAGATAACCCCGGGGTTTGCTCTTCCTGCACACTATGTCATCCATACGGTTGGCCCGGTATGGGAAGAAGGACGGGAGGAGGAGCTACTCACTGCCTGTTATATGAATTCCCTATCTCTTGCGGTGAAAAACGGGTGCAACACAATTGCATTCCCTGCTATCAGTACGGGAGCATATGGATATCCCCCGGATCTAGCTGCTACGGTTGCGGTAAGGGCAATTCGCCGATTTTTTGAAGAGAATGAAAATGCCCCTGATGTAATCCTCGTCTGCAGGGGCGAAGAGGCATGCCGGCACCTGAAGACAGCAATTAAAAACGCTAACAGGTATGAAAAGATGGAATAGCCCACTCGGAAAGAGAAATGAGAATCTAAAAAACCTCATGTTTGATATCCCTGTTATTCACATCTTCTGATTATCCGATATATTGAGAAACGTTGTAACTTCTTCAATGAACTGATAGATATCAGTCTTTCCTGCACAAATATGTGAAAAGACCTTTGCATTGTCCAGTTTTG
This sequence comes from uncultured Methanoregulaceae archaeon, assembly GCA_964428385.1. Classification (GTDB taxonomy): domain Archaea; phylum Halobacteriota; class Methanomicrobia; order Methanomicrobiales; family Methanospirillaceae; genus JAFGOM01. The sequence goes on along the minus strand of CAYRYR010000139.1, from coordinate 4,786 downwards.
TATACCCATGAACAAGAATATTCCTAAACCCTTTCATTCCACGTATCTTTTCACACATTTCTAAAGATAAACCAGGTTTCCGAGAGATTATCCAGTATGCTCGCATCATCACCGGGAATTTTAGAGAACACATCACGGCAAAGCAATGCACAAATGTCAGATACCTGTTCAATAATAATCTGAATCTGCCGTTCTGAAGATCTCCTGATTATCAGAGACTGCATATACTCATCATATGTTGCAGGGACAATCTGTTCTATTTCATCCAGATATTGTTGTAAAAACCGTAGAGAAGTCATGATGCGTTGTTGATTCTTCATGATATCAAAATCCGATATGACTGTTCATAGTCATCCCATTCCCGCAAGGTTTTCATAATACAGTCAAAGAGGGTATTTCTATCCTGAACATACAAAACCTTCCCCATAGATACCACCTCAATCCGGATATACAGGGGCAACATTGAGAATAAAGAAATGTCAAGAGGTACCTTCCCATATGCAGCATACACACCAGAATAACGGAAAAATCGGGGAAGAAAGTCAGCAGATTCTATCTGGTTTGTAATGATACAGAGATCGATATCCCGATACTGTTCCTGTGATACTGAGCTGCCAAACTGGTACAAGGCGAGAATATCGGAATCACCTCTTATCTCCTCAATGAATTTTGAACATAGGGGATGCTCTATGGATATATGTGAAGATGAACAGATACCCTCAGTCATTATCTCAATAGTAGCTGCCCTGACATAAAGAAATAAGCATGGCGATTTCCTTGGAATTCATTGTTACAAACGGATTCTTTATACCTCATGCTCAGAGCAGGGCAGCGGTGAAGACAGGACCATTATCATGATTCGGTATTGGGAATTATATTACTCCAATACCTGAAATACACATTTCCGGTCGTGTCTCACAGACGGATAATGGGTTTTTTTGTACAATCCACCAGTGGGCATTCTTATTCCACCTTCTTATTGCAAAACTGAAAAAACGAGTGATTTATAGATGGAATTAATATATAAGATGCGAGAACTCCGAAATGTTCAACAGAAGAAAAATTAATGGATAAATGCAGTATTGCTTTCACTCTTTCTCATTACAGGTATTTGTATAGCCGAAGAGACTGCGGGAGAAGATCTTGCAGCAGATTCAACAGGAGTCGGTACCGAAGACAACGGGATACAGACAGATGAAAATACAACAGTAAATACCAGTGAATAAAAGCTCGTAACAATTACCGATCTCTATGAGGTTCTGTTTTTCCACAAGTATATTACATACGGCAGGCAAATATCACGCTATGGAGAAAGAATCATACCGTCTCTCTGCATCGGATGAATGAACCAGAGATACAATGATTGAGAAAAATCCTGAACGGGGGATGAAACATAAATAAACGACAGATAACGCATGAATTACAACCCCATGCAGGTATTTTATGGTATACACTACCCCTTGAAGAGGTCTACGAGAAGCTCTGCTCAGGCCCTGATGGTCTCAGCAATGACGAAGTCACCAGGAGAATGCAGGAGTACGGCCCAAATACACTTCCTGGCAGAAAATCTCCGGGAATAGGTACTATCTTTCTTCACCAGTTCAAGAGCCCGCTCATATACATCCTCCTCATCGCATCAGTCATCTCGTTTTCACTGCAGGATATCAGGGACGGTATTTTCATTCTCGTGGTAGTACTCTTAAATGCAATTATCGGGCTTGTTCAGGAATGGAAAGCCGAAAAGAGTGCAAACAGACTAAAAGATCTTCTCACCATTACCGCTCACGTAAAACGGAGTGGCAGGGATGTAACCATCGATTCTGCCACTATCGTGCCAGGAGATATCGTCCTTATCGAGTCCGGCAACCGGGTCCCGGCAGACCTTCGTCTTATCCATGACGCCAACCTTACCGTTGACGAATCTCTGCTCACCGGTGAATCAATATCTGTAGAGAAAGATTTGGCCCTTGTCAAAGAAGATGCACCAATCGGAGACCAGAGGAACATGATCTTTGGAGGAACCACGGTCATGACCGGCCGGGGGATGGGTGTGGTAACCGCTACCGGGTTAAGAACCGAAGTCGGCGCTATTGCAACAGCTGTCGCAACCACAAAAGCATCAAAACCACCGCTCCTGATCCGAATGGAACAGTTCTCACGTAATATCGGATTTCTCGTAATAGGGGCATGTTTTCTCGTTGCAATCGTGTCGCTATCCCGTGGAGTGTCTTACACTGAAGTCTTTTTCCTTGCGATTGCACTAGCCGTATCAGCCATTCCCGAAGGTCTGCCAGTGGCTATCACCGTTGCCCTTTCCATTGGTACATCACGGATGGGAAAGCGGAATGTTATCGTCCGGCGTCTCGCTGCCGTTGAGAGTCTTGGTAGCTGCACCATGATAGCTACTGACAAAACCGGAACACTGACCGTCAACCAGCAGACTGTCAAACGTGTCATCCTGTCGGGTGGAGATTCCTTTTTGATTACGGGTGCAGGTTATGACGGTGAAGGGGAGGTGCGACTCCCGGATGATTCTGTTCCGGATCCCGGCTCCCTTCAGCACCTGAGAACCCTTGGGTACGCGAGTGTAATCTGCAATGAGGGGAGCCTGTATCAGGAAGGTACTACCTGGATACACCATGGGGATGCTATGGACGTGGCACTCCTCTCATTTGCGATAAAGATAGGGATAGACCCGGATCTCGTAAAGAGTGACATCCAGGTCGTTGGAAGTGTTCCCTTTGAATCCGATCTGCGATATTCAGCGGTATATTACCAGTATAAGACAAAAACAATCCGGGTTGCAGTGAAAGGAGCTCTGGAAGCACTTCTTCCCTTCTGCCATTCTTTGAAAACCATACATGGTGTCGTGCCCTTCGATCCGGCCATGATTGAGGAACAACAGAGGGAACTCACCAGCCAGGGATACCGGGTACTGGCAATCGCAGAAGGGACCGTTCATGATGTCCCGCCAGGCCCCCCTACCCTTGGATATGTCCGCCCATCCTTAACCCTCCTCGGTCTTGCCGGATTTATCGATCCCATCAGACCTGCTATCCCTGATGCCATTGCACGATGCAGGGCTGCGGGAGTGGAGGTATCCATGATTACCGGTGATCACCCTGGAACTGCCCTTGTCATAGGAAAACAGCTTGGGCTTGCGAGCGATGAATCACAGGTGGTAACAGGCCCGGAACTTGATGCTATTGGATCCCCAGACATCCCGGAATATTTTAAGCTGGTTCGAAACGGGCGTATTTTTGCCCGTGTCAGCCCGGTACAGAAACTTGAGATCGTTGATACCATGATCCGCGATGGCCATTTTGTCGCTGTAACAGGCGACGGCGTAAATGATGCCCCGGCTCTTAGGCGGGCAAATATCGGTGTGGCAATGGGATCTGGCACCGATGTGGCCAAGGACACCGCTTCTATGATTATCGCTGATGACGATTTCTCATCTATCGTGGCCGGTATCGAGGAGGGACGGTATGCCTATGATAACATCAGAAAGGTGACCTACCTGCTCATCTCAACCGGATTTGCCGAGATTATTCTCTTCACCCTTGCCCTCGTTACCGGACTGGCGCTTCCCCTGCTCGCCGTCCAGCTATTATGGCTCAACCTGGTCACCAATGGAATTCAGGACGTTGCCCTTGCCTTTGAGGCAGGAGACCCTGCAACGATGAAACGACAGCCCCGAAAACCTGAAGAGGGAATCTTCAATGCCCTTATGATTCAGGAGACACTCCTGTCAGGATTGTTAATGGGAATAATTGCATTTGGAACATATTTCTGGCTTTTATCTTCAGGATGGGACGAGTTTGCCGCAAGAAGTGTGCTCGTGCTTCTGATGGTGCTTCTTGAAAACTTCCATGCAATTAACTGTCGATCTGAGTTCCGCAGTTTCTTTCGCGTACCGTTATCGAACAATTACTATCTCATCATCGGAATCCTGTTCGCCCAGGGCATTCATATTGCTGCCATGAACAACCCGGTCATGCAGGATCTGCTTGGGATTGGTCCGGTAAGTCTTACGACCTGGGTCATCCTCCTCGCCCTGGCTTCCCTGGTTGTTATCGGCATGGAACTATTCAAATTGGTGAAATTCCGGATTTTGGGGGATTGAGACTGAATGTTACTGTCGTACCTTACAGAAGCAGATCCCCTGCTACTACATGCAGGCAGGCATTGCACCGGATTTCTTCCCCTGATTCCTCTGACCCCTCCTTAAATAGCCATGGAAGGGACCATTGTATTGATTGCCGGATATCAACATTTCTTCAGGTAACTCATCAATCCTAGGTCTTTTCAGTATCATACGACATATATTATTGAATTGAGGTACTTTCCCAGAAAACCAGGTATCTTATTAATAATGAAACGAGCTTTCTCTTCTGTAGATCCTGACATACTTGGAAAATTGTATAGTAAAGCCTTTCTTTTCCAAACATTTCTCCATCCTGACGCCGTGGCTTTAGTAACCCTGTCGTTACAGACGACAATGAATAATCCTAAATGTTATATTTAGGATAAATACTGTTATTTAGGTGTACCTTAGGGAGAAATGAGTATGAAATTACATCAAAGTAAGCTTAAGCCCGTAGCTGACTACGATGAATTGATTGCATAAAAAAAAATCTCATCCCAGTGATTCATTTTTTTAATATTACTCCCGGAAGGAAAGATGTTGCGATAACCATGGCCGGACGTCTTGCCTATGCATGCTCCGGAATAAAAATTGTAGCGTGATAATGTGAGCTGTTTTTTAATGGTAAGCCCCTATCAC
>CAYRYR010000138.1:0-6368 GCA_964428385.1 uncultured Methanoregulaceae archaeon | reverse complement strand
AATCTGGACGATGGACAAGGTGTTAGGCAGGATGGTTTTGTAACCCATGCTATTCTTTAACCGATAACATATGAACTCTTATTGAGGCTTCTTCTCACACTTAACGAATGAAAGTCAACAAATTGAGCCCTATGACTCGTTTAATGTTGATATAATGAGAGAATGACCTAGAGTTTAGGATTGGTTAAAAAAATGAGCACACCTGATCAATTTTGAATAAGCAAAACAGTGGAGCAAACTGTTAGATTGCATTTTCCGAAAAAATCAAAAAAATTTGTTTCCGCATTCTAAACAGAATGAATAATTACTACTTTTCTCTTCACCACATTCTGGATAACCGGATTTAGGGGGGAGGTGGTGTTTTACATTGCTCAGCAAGTTTTAAATCTGAAGATTCGTGCAGTGTTCGGTCAGAAGAAACCGGATCTGTGACCTGACCAGGAAAGGAACTCTGATATCTTTGGATCTACCCGCTCAAGGAGGTTTATGCAGCGACGTCGTGCAGGTTGGCAGGTCAGGAGTGAATACCAGGTTTTTTGGCACCGGAAGAAGATCCTGCAGAGGAGGAGGGAGCGAAGGATCACCTGTTAAAGAACTCCAGGTATTCTTCAGTTGTTAGTCCGGCTGTCCGGATTAACTTTCGAAGTAACCCAGGTCCCAGTTCTTTTCCTGAATGAACAGGTATCGAGAGATGTACAGGACTGCCTTCTTTAATCAGGATGTAATGGCTGCCTTCGATATGGTTCACCATCCAGCCGGCCCGTTTAAACGCAGCAACATGGAGATTACCAGATGCCCGGGGTAATTTAGGCATGGGTACTTTCAGGTATCTCAAGTGAGAAGGAGAAATTATCCTGAGTTTTATTATTCAGGAGTTTGCAGGTGGCGTTTTTTACCCGGCTAGTAATACAGCCGGCGATAGCTTCGTTGATAGACTCCAGAGCCTGTTCGAGGGTATCTCCTTCAGAAAGGCAGCCTGGAAGTTCAGGGCATTCCATAACGAAATGCCCCTCTTCATCTTTTTCACAGAGGATTGTTAGTTTCATGATGATCAGGAAGATGATGAATTTCTTTGTATTATCTTATTTTCAGAGCAATAAACATCTTTGCCTGAATAGAAAGGATCCAATTTCTATAAGAAGTAAAGAACAGGCAATAATAGGAATGTACCTGCCCCGTAACCTGATTAGAAAAGGAATCTGGCATCTACGGGTCAGTCCGCTTGAGGAGTTTATGCAGCGACGTGATGCGGGTCGGCAAGGTCAGGAGTGAATGTTGATTTACTCCTATATGGGTCGGGTATCCCGACTGCCCCGCTACGTTGAAAAAAAAATTCCGGGATACATAAAATTATGAATATTGGGACAGCCGGACAACTTGGACAGGTTGATCACATTGAAGGTTCAATCGACCCCCCAATGTATCGTGGTTCCCTGCATCGCTGGCGATTAGAAGGGGGAAAAAAGGCAAAACTGCCATGATATTTGTGATACTCGTAGTTGCCTTTGTCACCATGCTTTTCCCCCTCTTTTTATGATGGAGCCTTCCTTTTACTTGATCTGTAGGACATCCTATACAATGAGCACCTGGAAAATTACCCCCGGGTACGATGCCAAGTATGGTGACGGTTTAATATCGGTGGTCAGGGAGTTTATGATAAAAACATCAGGCTACTCATTTAAAAGGGCATATGCACAATACGAGCAAAACACTGATTTTCACTCATATCTGGAAGGATGAAGCCATATAAAAAAATTATCAGGATAGTACTGCCCGGAGTTTACACGTAAAACCACATATACGGTAACAATGCTATAATACTATAAGGAATATGGAAAGCATGGATACTGATACCAATACAAATAAACCTATAATCCAGTCATTTTTAGAAATTCTGAAAAAAAATCATGACTTTCATCATATCCGGTTTATTATTCTATATGGATCAGTATCTGAGGAGACAAATGATATTAATTCAGACATTGATATTGCAATTTCAACTGATCTGACTGTTATTCAGGCAGAACGACTCAGAATGCATATCCTTGGGCGAGTTTTAGATATTTTTGATGTTCATATCTTTGAACATCTGCCATTATACATTCAGATCAATGTTTTAAAGGGTACAGTCCTGTATGTGAGAGATGAGGATGTATTGTATGATTGTGCGTATCATACCATCAGGGAATATGAATTATTTAAACCACATTACCTGGATTATATCGGGGAAAAAGCATTGTAATGACAAAAAATCGCATTATCAGGAGAGAAAAAATACGATTCCTTCTGCGGGAAATTGATGAATCAATCGATTTTTCCGTGACAATCTTCCAAAGACTGGAAAACTGGATGATTTTATCGCTCTTGGACTTCTCAAGGATGGATTATAGTGCACTGCCAAACGTCTTGGAATAATCGAAGTGAAACTGAGGGTTATTCCAAGGTGTGCAAGCTAATCGCACTACATAGATTAATGTAAACTTTCTAGAAAGTTTCACTATTAACTATATATAAGAGACTTGAATATGTCCTCCAGAGTATCTTTGATATCTGTGCAATAATTAATCGTGACTTACAATTAGGTATTCCCCAAAATGACGATGACATCATTTTAAACCTGGTCAATATCGGTATTATTACTACTTCTATGGGGGAGTTGCTACGGGATATGAAAGGAATGAGAAACATTCTGGTTCATCAGTATGGCAGAATCAATGATGTAATTATTTTTGAGGTATTCATGACACAACTCGATGATATCACGTCATTGTGTAATCATATCAAACACAATCTGGATTTCACTCCTTAAATCCGGATTTTTCTTTTTTACCCGGATAGAAGCAGGATAGTGTATCAGTACTGGCAAACTCTCTAAAAAGGGTAGCCATTACCGATAAAAGAACTAATTTTTGGAAAATACGGGTTTCCAACTCAGATAACAATTTTGTGAAAAAGGGATGGTGAAGAGTTGAGGTTGTAGAATAGGTATCTTAATCAGGAAAACCTGACACACACAAGAGCACCCTCATTTATGTCAGGAATTCCTGACTTACCGGGCAATGACCCTCCAAAGTATAATATGGCAGAGAGCAGAGCAGGAGTCATCGTATGGCAACGAGAAGTTTATCTGGCTATTCATTACCAAATCTCTCCTCCCGGTGCTACCTGCAGGAGTTCAGAGAGAAGAAATGCAGTGGCAGCAGAAAAGGTAAGATCAGAGAGAAGTTGTTGAATATTTCGATTTAAAATAATGTTTTTTTTGGCTTAAGGCAAATCGATATTATTCCATGGGTTATATAATGTAACTCCTGGAATTTTTTTGAAATGTGAATCATTACCGGTAATCAGAGTCATATGATGTATTCGTGAAGATGATGCAATAATTGCATCCGGGGTTTTTACTCGCATCTGTTGTTTTAACCTTATTGTATCGGTGACAATATCAGAGGTGAGATGAATGATTGATGCGTTTTTTAATATCTCTTCAGCAGCCTTTTTTGACTGCTCTGTATGATTCTGCCATCCCAGAAATTCGATCTGCGTTATTACTGATATATTTAGTGTTTTTTCGATGATCTCCTCAATTATGTCTATTCCTGGGGTAGGAAGTGTATCTGCGAGATAATCAATCAGAATATTTGTATCTATGAGGAACTCGTTTATGCTCAATTCCACTCATCCCGCATTTTATCTTCCTCCTCTCTTCCGCTATATCCCTTTCCTTTGAGAATCCCCCGGTATTGTCTTATTGAAACTGATTGGCGTTTGCTATCGCTGTTATCTTCTCTACTCCACTGGTTCCAGATTTCAATAGGAATAAGGACAGCGGTTTTGTTACCCTGAGCATCAAGGACATACTGAATTTTATCCTGATGGTGATTGAGTGCTACCATATCTTATTTTTGTCTTCCTGATAGGAGATATGATTTCCCATTGAAGGTATCTATTTTTCAATAGTTTGTTACAGATACGACAAGTGGCGATGTACTCAACTGTCGTGTTACTGATAGTGTACACTCTGTAATTATGGGCGTAAACATTCAGGATACCAAATCGCTGAAGAGTGTCTGGATAAAACAAACGAACAACAACTATTTCATCAACTTGAATAAGAGTATGGTTTTCAAAAGCGATTTGCCGCTCTCTTGTTCAGTTAATGAATGAATTTATCGATGAAAATGATGGTAATTTAAGATCTGATACCCAAATTATCTATCATGCAGTTCAAGGATGAGCCTCCTGGTAAATCCTTAAAGGATCTTAAATTAATTCCTGCTGCGGGAAATTGATGAATCAATCGATTTGATTCGTGAAAATCTTCCAAAGACTGGAAAACTGGATGATTTTATCGCTCTTGGACTTCTCAAGGATGGGTTATATTAAAGACTTGAATATGTCCTCCAGAGTATCTTTGATATCTGTGCAATAATCAATCGTTACTTACGATTAGGTATTCCCCCAAATGACGATGACATCATTTTAAACCTGGTCAATACTGGTATTGTTACCACTTATATGGGGGAGTTGTTACGGGACATGAAGGGAATGAGAAACATTCTGGTTCATCAGTATGGCAGAATCAATGATGTAATTATTTTTGAGGTATTTATGACACAACTCGATGATATCACATCATTGTGTAATCATATCGAAGATAATCTGGATTTCACTCCTTAAATCCGGGTTTTTTCTTTTTACCCGGGAAGAAGCAGGATAGTGTATCAGTACTGACAAACTTTCTAAAAGGGTAGCCATTACCGATAAAAAACTAATTTTCGAAAATACGGGTTTCCAACTCAGATAACAATTTTGTGAAAAAGGTATGGTGAAGAGTTGAGGTTGTACAATAGGTATCTTAATCAGGAAAACCTGACACACACAAGAGCACCCTCATCTATGTCAGGAATTCCTGACTTACCAGGCAATGATTCCCAGAAGTATAGTATGGCAGAGAGCAGAGCAGGAGTCATCGTACTGCAACGAGAAGGTTATCTGGCTATTCATTACCAAACCTCTCCCCCCGGAGTTACAATTTCTTTTCACCGATATCCTTCTCATTACTCTTTCCCAAGCTGACCGGTGCCCGCTTCTTTGTGCCGGTCGCAACAAACGCACCCCTTTCGAGGGCGAACATTCGAAAGATCCGTAAGTAGGTTCGGAATCGTCTCTGGCAGAGAACCGGGTGGATGTCGCAGTCGATTCTCCCAACTCCTGCAAGGTAGAATCAGAATCACTTCTATAGTATTTAACCCGATTATCGGAATATATCTCTCTCAACCTCTGAATGTAATGAGTAATTGTCAGACTTTTTCATGGTATCAAGAATCTCCTTTACCTCTTCACGTGTCCGAATTTTATTTTTTATCATCACTTTGAGTAAAGCAGGAAGTGATATAACAGTAACTCCATATTCAGATGCGACATCTCGGGCTTTTTTATCATTAGTAATAAAAACCGAAGATGATATGAGGCAAAATGCAATAGCTTCGCATTCACCTCTCCCCAATTTTTTGTTTTGAAAAATCTCTTTATAAGATACTATTGCATCTTCATTCATCTGAACGGTTCTGATTGTTTGTATAATTGCATGTAAAAACTCATACCATAATCAATTGGAGCAGTTATCTCCTGAAAAATTGCAGGGGTCATCACTGCATTATTTCCAAACAATTCACGTAAAAGACCAATATTATCCGATTTTGCAAAGATACTGAGAATGTCTGTATCGATCACAAACATCAGAGTGCTCCGAGCAGAGCATCTACATCAGAATGCACTTCATCTACTGTATCAGGAGAGATTTCAATATATATCCCATTTTCGCGAAGGAGTTCCTTAAAGTTTTCAATATTTAAACCACAAATCTCCGCTCCACGGGTTAAGGATATTTCATGACGAGAATAGAGTTCTAAAGCTAATTTTCGCGTCAATTCAGGCTTTGAGCGGAAGAGGGCCCGATAACTATCCTCCTGAAGAGTTTTCTTATTAGGATAAATACCAGATGATATCAGGATATCTTCAATATCATCCATGAGTATTGAGATCATAGTACTCTATTGCTCTTTCATCCTTATTGGAATTTTCCAGACTATTTCTTAAATCCCAGAGTCTATCCAATGAAGAAATATAGACTGAATAGAACATTCAATTTTTATAATCGTCACGTGTCGATTTCCAATATTTCCTTATGTTTGTCGTCAATAGATCAAATTTGTCATTTAAACAATCCATGAATATTAGGAAATACTATAAGGTCTTCAAAATTGTGATAGCTAACGCTACATTAGATTGGGCGCTGTCGATTTTTCAAGTGATGAAATAGTCATGTTAGAATCACTTTCGTTTGAGAATTGAAATAATTTAACCGC
>CAYRYR010000137.1:0-6377 GCA_964428385.1 uncultured Methanoregulaceae archaeon | reverse complement strand
CATGACTCTTGCAACGCTTGCCGGGGGATGTTTCTGGGGCATTGAGGCAGCATATATGGCCCTTCCAGGTGTTATAGCAACCCGTGTAGGGTATACAGGGGGGACCACGATTGATCCCACATACCAGGATGTATGCCAGGGAGATACCGGCCATGTCGAGGCGGTACAGATAACATACGATCCACAGAAGATATCATACCGCAGGATCCTTACCACCTTCTTCTCTATCCATGATCCGACATCTACCAATCGGCAGGGTGATGATACCGGCCCCCAGTACCAGTCAGTCATCTTTTATCATGATATGGAGCAGCATAAAGAGGCATGGAACTGTATTCAAAAACTCAATGAGAGTAACCGTTATCAGAATCCGGTTGTCACCGAGGTTCGGGAAGCAGACGTTTTTTATGAAGCAGAAGAGTATCACCAACAATTTTATTTAAAAATACAGGAACGGTACAAACAGACTCCCTGGGGATAAAGTGTCATATCATGAATCACAGGTATTGAAAAGCAAGTAGTACCGGTAAATGTCGTGGCAGCAATTCCAGGAATCCCTAATCATCCACAAACAAATTGTTCAGTATTCAGACTTGTCCGTACCAGAAATATTGATTATAGTGCAGGGCATAACGTCTTGGAATAATCAAAGTGAAACAAGGGTTATTCCAAGGCGTGCACGCTTATCGCACTACATAGATTAAGGCAGACTTTTCAAAAAGTTTTGCCATTAACTATAAAGAAAGAAATAACTGATTCATGCAGAATACCTTACCGGGATAAGGTTCGGTCTGAAAAACAAGTGATACCATATCATCACGTTCAGGCAGGATGTAATTACATCTGTTCAATCAAAGAAATTTTAACAGCAGAGGATACAGAAGTTCGAGAGAGACTGTTTCAGCCTCAAAATTATTCATTTGATTAAAATGATGTAACCCCGGAGGAGAGTGAGGTTCACAGAGTATCTGATATCTGACACCTGGGTTCCCCTCTCTGCGTTCCTCTGCGCCCTCTGCGGTTACATCTTCAATCATCAGACGAATGTCGTTTCAACTGGAAACATCGATGTAAAAAGTGAAACCATTATTGACAATATCACTTGAAAAATTGACAGAGCCCGGATAATCCCTTCACAAAATAAAAAAATTATTTTTTCCTGAATTGGGGCATCATTCCACGAATTTCAGATCCTACTTCTTCTATCAGATGCTCTTCATCTGCACGGGTGAGAGCATTAAATACAGGACGATTGACCATATTCTCAAGGATCCATTCGCGTGCAAACTCACCAGTCTGGATCTCATCCAATATCTCTTCCATAGCAAGATAACTCTCAGGACCGATAACCCGTGGCCCTCTGGTCAGATCTCCATATTGAGCGGTGTTAGAGATAGAATCGCGCATCTTTGTAAATCCACCCTCATATATCAGATCTACAATTAATTTGGTCTCATGGAGAACCTCAAGATAGGCCATTTCAGGAGCATATCCTGCATCCACAAGGGTCTCAAATCCTGCTTTGATAAGGGACGTAATACCTCCGCATAAAACTGCCTGTTCTCCAAAAAGGTCTGTCTCAGTCTCTTCCCTAAACGTTGTCTCAAGAACAACGGCCCGTGTTGCACCAATACCTCTGGCATATGCGAGAGCAATCTGCTTTGCAGTTCCGGTTGTATCCTGATGAACCGCAATGAGTGCCGGAACTCCCATTCCTTCTTCATATACTCTTCTGACCATATGACCAGGTCCTTTGGGTGCAACCATTGCAACATCGACACCATCAGGGGCAATTATCTGCCCATAATGAATATTAAATCCATGAGAGAATAAAAGACAATTCCCTTGTACCAGGTTTGCCCTGATCTCCAGGTTGTACACTGTTGCCTGTTTCTCATCAGGGAGAAGAATCATCACAACATCACCGCGCTGTACAGCCTCTGAGACATCATAGACCGATAATCCGTCTTTTATTGCCTGGTCTCTGCTCTTTCCAGGTCTGATACCGATTATGACAGAAAGTCCGCTGTCAGCGAGGTTTAATGCCTGACCCCTGCCCTGGGATCCATATCCTATAACTGCAATCGTTTTATTTTTTAGGACACTCATATCAGCGTCATCATCATAATATTTCTGTATCATGTTTCTCCTCATTAATTAAGGGTACATCTGTTATTATATACCATTACACAGTTGTCGTCATCCCTGATATCATATAGGAAATAACATCCTCTAACGTCGTTTCACATGGATTGAGTCCGAAACCCGGGTGGGGGATGCTACCTTCTGACTGATTTTCGGAATGAATAGCAGCTATCACCAGATAGATGGAGGTTCTGACATAATAATGCTATGTCTTGCGGTTCACAAAAAAATTATTGTGGTGCAGTTTGTTAGGATTGTCATGCCTATGATGGTTCACCTCATTGAAAATATACGAAATTTTAAACCGTTTTATGCACCACTATATATCTGAATAATAATGTATAATTACCTGAAGAAGGAATATCAATGGTTCGGTTTTTAGATACCACACTGCGTGATGGGGAACAGACACCTGGCGTGTCTCTGACACCTGAGGAAAAACTCGAGATTGCAGTGGCCTTGTCTGATATCGGTGTTGATGTCATTGAGGCTGGGTCTGTTATTGCTTCTCCTGGAGAACGCACAGCCATTAAACTGATAGCTGATGCGGGACTCGCTGCCGAGTGCTGTACCTATGTGCGGGCATTACCGATTGATATTGACTACGCAAGTGCAAGCGGCGCTGATTCAGTACATCTTGTTGTACCGGTATCTGATCTTCATATCTCAAAAAAGCTGCAAAAGACCAGGGAAGAAGTCTTTCAAATGGCAATGGACGCTGTTGTGTATGCAAAAGAACAGGGTCTTATCGTTGAACTATCAGGAGAAGATGCATCACGGGCAGACTTGTCCTTTCTAAAATCCGTATTTGCTAGTGGAGTAGAACATGGAGCAGATCGTCTCTGTTTCTGTGATACCGTCGGGCTGATGACCCCTGAACGAATAACACAGGAGATACCTGAACTCTGTATCGCCCCACTCTCTATCCATTGTCATAATGACCTCGGATTTGCTCTTCCTAACACCATTGCCGCGCTCCATGCAGGAGCCGGTTGTGCACATGTCTGTGTAAACGGCCTGGGAGAACGGGCAGGAAACACCCCATTAGAAGAAGTAGTTATGGCTCTGGAAATTCTGTATCATGAAAAGACACACATAAAAACCAAACAGATCTATCAGCTCTCTACACTGGTATCAAGGCATACCGGGATAGCTCGAGCAACAAATAAAGCAATCGTAGGTGAGATGGCATTCACCCATGAGAGTGGTATTCATGCACATGGACTCTTACGTGATGTCCGAACCTATGAGCCGATGTCTCCGGAGATGGTTGGACGGAGCAGACGGATGGTCCTTGGAAAACATTCAGGTTCTGCGTCTGTCACAGCAGCCCTGACAGATTTGGGATATCAACCAAATGAGAGACAGACAAAAGCAATAGTTGAACGGGTTAAAGAACTGGGAGATGAAGGAAAACGGATAACTGATGTCGAATTGATGACCATTGCAGATTCTGTGATGGTTCTTGAATGCACACCCATCATTATACTGAAACAGTTTACTATCGTAAGTGGGAGTAATGCACTTCCAACTGCATCGGTAACACTTATGGTGAACGGTGAAGAGATTACTGGTGCCGCAGTTGGAAAAGGACCTGTTGATGCAGCGATACTTGCACTTCAACGTTCTGTGTCAGCTGCCGGAGATATCCATCTCGAGGAATATCATGTGGATGCTATTCATGGTGGTACCAGTGCAATGGTAGATGTTACAGTCAAATTACGAAAAGATGACAAGGTAATTACATCACGAGGAGCAAGGACAGACATTGTTGAAGCAAGTGTAGAGGCAGTGATAGCAGGAATGAATAGACTCTTGAGAGGCAAAAATGACGAACGGCGCACAGATACTGATTAAAGCCCTTATAGAAGAAGGAGTGGAGACAATATTCGGATATCCGGGAGGAGTGGTCCTTCCACTGTATGATGAACTGTACAATGCACCAATCCGGCATATCCTCGTACGACATGAACAGGCAGCTATTCATGCAGCAGATGGATTCGCACGGGCAAGCGGCAAAGTAGGCGTCTGTCTCGCAACTTCAGGCCCGGGTGCCTGCAATCTTGTATCAGGATTGGCAACTGCATACATGGACTCAGTACCGGTGGTTGCCTTCACCGGACAGGTTCCAACCGGTCTTTTGGGAAATGATGCATTTCAGGAATCTGATATAACAGGCATTACGCTTCCGATAACAAAACATAATTACCTTGTCCAGGATGTTGCTGATTTAAGGAGAATTATTAAGGAAGCTTTTTATATAGCAGGAACTGGCAGAAAAGGACCGGTCTTAATTGATTTGCCAAAAGACATTCTGACTGCAGATGTAGAGTTTGACAAACCAATTTCAGAAATAAATCTCAGGGGGTACCGACCCTGTTATGAAGGGCATAAACGCCAGATTGAACGGGCAGCAGATCTCATCGCAGAATCAAGGCGTCCGATATTATATGTCGGGGGAGGTATTATCTCATCAGAAGCATCAGGAGAACTTGTTGCATTTGCACAAAAGACACAGATTCCTATCACAACGACATTAATGGGCCTTGGATGTATCCCTGCAGATAATCCATTATTTCTTGGGATGCTTGGTATGCATGGAACCAGAACTGCAAACTATGCGATAACCGGTGCTGATCTCCTGATTGCTATCGGTGTCAGGTTTGACGATCGGGTAACCGGTAAAATAAACGAATTTGCTCCGAATGCCAGAATTATTCATGTAGACATCGATCCTGCAGAAATTGGAAAGAACAAAGTAGTTGATCTTCCGATAGTCGGTGATGCACGTTCTGTCCTTGCCGGCCTTATTGAGAAGGTAACCGGTATTTCAGGGGATGAAAAATGGCGTGATCAGATACGAGCCTGGCAGAACGAGTATCCTCTGATCTCATGTAATGATGGCAGATTACATCCTCAGTTTGTGATACAGACCCTCTCACGTGTACTCAATGGAGGAGGCATCATTGTTACTGAGGTAGGTCAGAATCAGATGTGGGCTGCACAGTATTACCGGTTTACACGTCCAAGACAATGGATAAGTTCAGGTGGCCTCGGAACAATGGGATTTGGATTTCCTGCAGGAATGGGTGCTCATATCGCCTGTCCTGATGAACCCGTCTTTGTAATTGCCGGCGATGGCAGTTTTCAGATGAATATCCAGGAACTAGGAACAGTTGCCCAGTATAATATACCAGTTAAGATCTGTATCATCAATAACCAATATCTGGGTATGGTCAGACAATGGCAGGAACTCTTCTATGAGAAGCGGTATTCTTATACTGAACTACCTGATGTTAATTTTGTGGGGATTGCAAACGCATATGGCATAGAGGGTATAAAAGTTACAAACCCTGATAACGTTGAAGCTGCGATACGCACAGCTCTTGCTACAGATGGTCCATTCCTAATAGATTTCCGTGTCGAACGGGAGGAAAATGTTTTTCCCATGGTACCAGCCGGATGCGCAATCTGTGAGATGATGGATGAAGGACTTACCCATGAGGAGGAGGGAAAATGACATCACATATCCTGAGCGTTCTTGTGGAGAACCGTTCCGGAGTACTCTCCCGTGTCTCAGGGCTCTTTTCAAGACGTGGATTTAATATCGAAAGCCTTGCGGTAGGTACCTGTGAAGAGAAAGATCTCTCACGGATAACCATTGTGGTAAAAGGTGATGATGCACATATTGAACAGGTAAAAAAACAGTTAAATAAACTCATCGATGTTGTAACCGTCAGGGATATTACCTATCAGGACTTTGTTGAACGGGAACTCGCACTAATCAAGGTTCATGCAGAGCAGGGAGAAGCACGTTCTGGTGTTATCCAGATAGCAGATCTCTTCCGGGCAAAAATTATTGATGTCGGACAGATGAGTGTTGTTCTTGAGGTGACCGGGGACTCTGACAAGATAGATGCTATTGAGAATTTGTTGCGTGATTATGGAATATGTGAACTTGTCAGAACCGGCAGAATTGCGCTTCAGCGGGGTCCAAAAACTATTTCGGATAGGTAAAATTTATCAATCATCTCCTTATATATAATTCTCATTTTGCTCTGTCAATTTTTTTTAGGGGTAGAAATTAGATATGCTATATAATTAATGGCATGCTTTTTGAAAGTCTGCCTTAATCTAAAGTGTGCATCAGCGTGCACGCCCAGGAATAACCGCCATCTCACATTGATTATTCCATGAATGACGGGCACTATAATCACCTGATTATTTTAGAC
>CAYRYR010000136.1:0-6476 GCA_964428385.1 uncultured Methanoregulaceae archaeon | reverse complement strand
GAGCATCAAAGCACCGATACTTTCTGCGATGGCTGAATCGTGTTTCATGATTGTTCCTCCTATTTTTTATCTAGGCATTGCTGAATCCTACGGGTTGGATAATGATCCTTGTTTCAACTTTTGTATAATCAAAGGTGACATCAAAATCATCAGCAAGATTATCTTTACCATCAACCCGCATATAGGCATGATCTGCATCAGACCAGATTGTCACCCAGTCCGCAGGAAATTTTGTTGCTGTATCTGTAACATTTGCTTCATAGAGAATCTGATTAAAGGTATTTTCCCAGAGTTTTGGATTTCCCGATTCTATGATTATTTGAACGTATTTGGAATTATTTATAGAATCTGATAGCTGGTATACTCCAGTTTCATTGACAAACTGATTTTTCATAATTTTATCAACCCTAGAGAGAACCTGAACCGGGCTTGTTCCTGCTACCGAGGAATCATATTCTGTAATATTTAAATCTGTTACCCGAATCCCTGCTAATTCATCCTGCCCTATAAAAAGGTTTATCAGTGGTACAACCTTATTGGTCATCCCGTCATTCTGGGTAAGGAATACCCCCCCCATCTGGTAAAAGTAGGTTTGGGGAATCCAGTAAAAATTATTCCCGGTATAGGAGAATACGCCCATGGGAAAGGGTGTTGATGTAAATGGAGGTTCATCATCACCAATCTTGGTATATCCAATATCTGCAGGAGTGACCTTTTCCACAAATATTGTGTTAAATGCTGGTTGTTCCGGATCCAGAATGGTTATAGAATCTCCTGATTTTACAACCTTGGTATAAGCATAATTCTCATTGAGGCCATACAAGGGATCATAAAGATCAACAGAATACTCTACTGAACCATCTCTTGCAATACCATGTGCTATGGTTGCATTCAGGAGGACATTCCGTTCGATATCATTATCAGATTTCACAATTGACATCTGAAGATCATATACATAATCATCTTCCAATGCACTATCCATAGGGGATAGATTGGCTACCTGAAATTCAACTCTCCAAGGTGGTACACCGGATGCTGATAGATTTACCGGGGTTACCTGTCCAAGATAGAGATAAGGGGGATTCGGTTCAAATAATGTTTCCGGCTCAAAATCAGAGGTAATATTAACGAACTGTATTGGATATATGCCGGATCCTGCATACAGGCCTGGGGGTATCGTTTTACTTATCGGTGCAAGATAGGCACTCATCTCAAAAGAGATCTCCGCATAAAAAGGATTTCTCTTTGAAGGAGATTCTTCACTATTGTCAGGTGCTACTTCAATAGCCCCATCCGATCCCACCGGCTGTAAAATAGGAATAATAGCAAGGTTCCCTTCCGTCTTACTGCCGAGCGTCCCCATCTCAATGTTCTGTGAAACCGTCACATTCGGTTCATTATTTAACCAGAGTGAGTCCATCCTGATCTTAAAATCAACAAACTGGTCCTGAACATAATTCATATGGGCAATCTCTGCCTCACGTCCCTGTGCCGGGACCACATACACTAAGTAGAGAGATGCGATGATGGTTAGTACTGCAATGATAAGGATGAATCCAATGACCTCTGATAATGCATCCTCATGAGTGTGTCTGATCATGATACCGTATTGGTAATACAACCGCACACTATTTATAATTCAATATCTTGGTTCATGCCATATCTGAAATGTGAGGTATATTCATTATCCCAATAAAAATACTTCAAGATAAGCAGTTCTTAAAAAATAACGGATAATAGCATCCGGAAATCTAGTTGCCTAAATACAGTAGAAGTTCCACTATCAGAAAACCTGCCAATTATATATACCGCAACTGGTATACACAGTTATCAGGCACAGTTGCAACACATGATGGCAGGTACGACAGATTCAGCATTACATCATACAATAGGGGTCATCACACTTGGCGTTCTTACGATACTCATGGGAGTTGTTCTCTGGATAATTCTCATCGGACACATTCCGGTTCAGATGCCGATATCAGCAAAGGTAACCGCAGAGCAGGTATTAAACCCTGATGGCATCCCGATGCTCTCCGTACACCACTATGCAGGACCCCCTTTCCTCTTTGCATCCGGTGAGAATTCCACAGATTCACCCGGATATATCAGGGGGCGGATGTATGCGAGTTACAAAAACCGGACCTGGGAAGTAGTCCCTGGTATTGGAAGAAAAGCAGTACTCCTCAATGAAAATTCAACAATTTTCATATATGCAGACGAGAGTGGCCTATTTCTGACAGATTCCAATCTGCAGGAACTTCATGCCTCATACAGAATGCAGGAAGGGGAATGGATCCTCAGGATAACTGATGGTGCAAATGACGAACTCATTTACATCGAGGATATTAAGATTACTGACAAATAATTCTTTGATACATACCCTGCTGAAGATCATTCATTGATGAAGAATCAAAAGGCTGATATAAAACGATTTTTAGACATGATATCAAAAAAACTGCCGTTACCACAGGGGAAATCTGCAATCATCCCACCAAGCCTGTTTCAGGGCATCCACAGTAATAAACGAGTATCCGTTCTCTGTTATCTTCCGGAGGAGGAAAATCATTGAGAAGACATCATCCCGGGCTGAGTCTCTGATGAGCACCTGTTTAAAATAACGAGGGCTGCTTAATCATAGAAAATAATTCCTGATACGGCATCGAGATAAAACGTTGATGAACTCGCAGAACAGATGGGATAGTATGAGTGAATCAATACCAGTTTCAACCGAAATAAAAAACCAGTTACATCAGATTAAAAAACCCGGGGAAACATATGAGGATGTTATTGCAAAACTTCTCAAAGAGCACCGGGAAGAGATAGTATCAGATATCTGTGAGGGATGGGCAACACGTGCAGGGGAGGCTGTTGCTGAATATCAGAGAGGGGAAACCCTGACAGAAGATGAGATAATGCGTAAGTACAACGTTACATGACGTACGATATTCATTATACAAAAGCAGCAGATCGCGATCTTTCTAACCTCCCAATAGAAATAACGAGGAAGATTATCCTGGCAATACATGGTATAAAGGAGGATCCATTCTCACATATTCAGAAGATGAGAGGCAGGAACAAACCACCGCAATATAAATTCAGAGTGGGTGAATACCGGGTGATATTGCTTAAGGATACATCACATAAGGTCCTGCTTGTGGATGGAGTAGGACACACAAGCACAATATACAATAGATATGGGAAGTAAAGGGGGAGATATTGGATTACTTATCCAGATACATTACATCCTCATTCGGGTTTTACAGATATTTGATCCCATCAGGCCATCCCAAAATTAAAAATAAAAAAAGAAAATTAAATAAAAAAAATTAAATGAAAACCCTCAACCTTCCATCAAAGAAGCAGGGTAAAAAATGCAGGAACATAGTGCTCGTGGCCCGGGTTCCCTCTCATCTGAGTTAATGCTTCACCGATGACCGTAATTGATGTCTGAAGAGAATATCCGATATTTTTTTCATGATTGATGATTGTTTCATTCCGGTTATAATCAATTGAATCAAAAAATACGGTAGTATCGAGGAAAATAGAGGGATTCATACAATGGCTTTTAGTTTTTCAACATCTCGTCGGTAATCCTCTTCATTTACACCCATAGTGATAATACCCCGGCTATTAACGGCTCCACCATAAGGAAGCATACCACGACGGTATTGTTTCCCGATATTCTCCCTCTGGTCTGCCAGGTATTCCATGTACTTAGTAGTATTCTGTATCTTCATAAGTATATCTCTCCCTCATCTTTTCTCTTTTTTAGAATCATTGGAAACCCCATATTTTGAGATAAACTCTGATATTATCTTCTTAAGTACATTGCTCTGTCTGAAAAACAGTGATACCATATCATCATGTTCAGACAGAGCCACCATTCAGATGGGAAATACCATGGGCAATAAAAACATCTCCTATCGAAAGGGATTAGTACCCAGTAGTGAGATCTGTTTTATAAAATACTTCAATTATTGATATCTCATTATTGATATCTCATCGATCCTCGTTATTGATAGGTGACTGCAATTTCAAAAAGATGAAAGACTCTCCAGTGTCAATACTGATTTATGAAAGCTTTTTACGAATCAGAAAACACAAGTGATGTTGATGATTAAAACAATTCGTGCGCATTATAAGGGTTCTGTTTTTAAACCCATTGAACCAATAGATCTCAAAGATGACATTGATGTTACCCTTTCAATTATTATTGATGATACAGAAAAATCAGAGGATTTATGGGATGTTCTGGATAGATATACAGGCACTGTAAAAGGGCCTCATGATTGGTCATCAGAGCATGATCAACTATATCCATGGAACCACTAAAAAAGAGAGAGAATCGGATTAGTGGACTCCAATGGAAAAAAATATTCTTGAACCATTGTTTATCGATACATCATTCTTTATTGCTCTTTTGAATGAGTCAGACCAATATCATTGGATTGCAAAAAAATATTCTAAAGAGATCAGATAGAATAAAACCTTATATCTGACAGAGGGAATAATTATGGAAATAGGAGACGCGTTCTGTAAAGCAAACGAAATGAAGTAATCTCAATAATTCATTCTCTCTATAATTCACGGCAATGTACAATTATTCCTATTCAAACATCCCTCATTAAAGATTCATTACTTTATTATAGTAATCGAAATGATAAAACATATAGTCTTACTGACTGTATGTCCTTTGTAACAATGCGAATGTTAAAAATCCATTATGTAATGACTTCGGATAATCATTTCAAACAGGAAGGTTTTTGCCCATTGCTCCTTATTGACAGTCATATCAGTTGATATTGCTGAATAAGAACCGGACCTGATATTCTCATATCATCTGAATGAAGTGAAAATTTCAAATCCGGTTTCAAGAAGGCTCGGGGAGGGTAACTTCCTCTTATTATCTGGCATAATAAGATTATTTCTTCTCATTTGAAAAATTGACAGATCTTAAAATCTGATTATCCTCCCTATATTCTTTTACTGAACCTTTGGGAAGATATAATTCATAATCTGCCCTTTCTTTTTTGAGTCGGTTCAATCATCATCAAATGGTTATCTTAGCCATTCCACCATCAATGTCTGAATGAATTAGATAAATACCTGTAAAGGACCAGAATATATGAATATGAGAGATCTTCATCTCTTCCGTAGATAATTGTTCTTTATCGTCTGTTTTTCCAGGACAGAGATGTTTTAAGAGGAATGTTTTATCCAAAATACATCATACAAAAACAGAGGGTAAACCGGAAAGAAAAGGGATCTCATTCTGTGATCTCACAGAGTGCTATAAGGGGACCGATATATATGCTCTCTTTGGGATATTTCTCTTTTAAAAAGTGATAGCAATCCCAAATTATCTTGAGATCATCTGTATTCTTCAAAAAACCAAGTTCAATACAGAGAAGAGAGAGACAGTACGGATTTCTTGGGGGAGTAAGAATGCACGTTCGTATCTCTTCTCCATGTTGTTCTGCATCAAAATGAATACACCGAATCATCATCTCCATGACCCACTCATCCTCAATGGTTTTGAGGTCTTTAAAGAAAATTGGAATTAATTCATCCCTGAATTTCTGTGCCGTCTCAATGAAAGTCAGCTTTGATACAACATCCAGTTCATGATAGAGAATGGCAAGCAAGCTTTCAGCATCCTTTGCGGTTTGTATTTTATGCCGTAATGGTTTGTTTTTTTTACCTATCCGGGCCATCTGCGTATCTATGAGCTGTAAGAATTCAAGTCCGTAGCTTAACTCACTCGCAAAGATCTTAGGGCCATAAAACTCCTTCTTCTGCAGGGGTTTGAATAATTGTTTAGTAATAACAGGTGTGCCATAATCAGGTATCGGATTAAGAATGGGTGGCAATGGTGTCTGTGTATCAACTTTTTTTGGCACACGCTTCTGCATGCCCGGGATTGATCTGCCTCCTACACCCTTCTTTTGCTTTGCATCCTGGTCCTTTTTCATACAACAGAGCCTGTATCTCTTTCCACTCTGACAGGGACAGGGATCATTTCTCTTTATCACAGGTTTTTTCCCAGGGGTATCTGCATCCATCTATCTTATTCATGTAACGTGAATGGCAATGAAGATATACTTCAAAATGGTGCATTGCTTCCTTTTTTTCCAATCTGTCCTTCGCCGTTTCCCCTGAATGATGGCAAAAAAAAGGATGAAATCACAATATGGTACATCCACTCTCCTGGCTCTGTCTGAAAACCCAAGTTTGCCACTTGGTCTAAGAAGGTGCTTTATCCTCCTAAAATCTCCAAAAAAGTCGGCATTGAATTTGACAGTTGGGTTAGATTTGTGAGTGAAATGCGAGTTTTATTGTCCGAATGCCAGTGTCGTCTGAAATCTAAGCCCAAAATGAGGGGATTTTGAAAGATAATTTTCCAAATACCTGGAACTGTCAAATTCTATTCCGCCACAATATGAGGAATTTGAGTGAAGTGGCAAACTTGGGTT
>CAYRYR010000135.1:0-6539 GCA_964428385.1 uncultured Methanoregulaceae archaeon | reverse complement strand
TAATGTTGAAATACGGAGCATAGTTCCCGATGCTTAGTATCATCATCTCATCCGGTTCACCTGTAATACTACTCTCCCCGCCCTGTATCTGTGCCAGAAACATCGGTGTTTCGTCAGCGATGCAGAATCCTGTCAGGAAAAAAAGGAGGATTGCAGTGAGCAATCCAAATGTACTGTAGCGATTCATCATAAGAGGTCTCTATCCCGGTATTAATGTATGTTGTTATTCCCGACCGGGCATTAGTGAAGTGATAAAAGAATTTTTTTTAAGAGTCAGGTTATTTTTATACCGGTGATTCAGGGGTATTATTCAACGGAATGTAAAAAATCCCAGATGAGATGAAAAACGATTCATTCATCTTCGGTAACAAACGAAATAACCCGTGCATCAGGTCATATCATGACAAAAAAGATGGGCCCAGCCGGATTCGAACCGGCGACCTCCGCCGTGTAAAGGCGGTGTCATAACCACCTAGACCATAAGCCCGGATTGCCTTAATTAGGTCCATCTCATTCCAGTTAAACCTGTTGCTATGACAGAGTATTCCTTTGACTGAAGCACCCGACAAATTCATCTGCATTGCATAATTTCATACAATGTTATGGTACAGGATACAAAATATCATATACGAGAATTAAAGTTGATGGTGTTCGAGCCTGGCATGCGCATGAGATTGTATGATAGGCGAATCGAATCTTCCCATCCTCATGTTTAATAACCCAGGTGTAACATACAACATACCATTTGATGGTGAAGTATGAAAAATGAAAAAATCATTGTACTAATTCTCATGATTATCCTGGTGATTGCCGGTTCTGCCTGTGTCAGCCAGCAGCAAGTATCCAGTGATAACGCAGATGAAAAACAGAGTACAGAATCAAAACTGGTAACAGACAGTGAGGAAGTATCAGTCCAGGCTGAAGTAGTTCCCGAATATTATTTTAATATCCAGATAGTATCTCCATCTGCTCTTGAGGAACTCAAATTTAGAAAGGGTACCGATGCTCATCTTATTACTGATGAAAATGAGGCTCTTATTGGTATTGTAACTCCGAAAACTCTCTATTTACGCGGGGATCTCTATAAGATACAGGAAGAGAACAGATCTGATGATATCACCCTTACAAAAAATGACATCAGTAATCATCTCATTGACATTGCCTATGGTCTTGATAATTCTAAAATAAGCAAATGGCAGACTGATAAAGATTATAAATTCTGGTTTGATGCGAATTACAATAAAGATGATATTGAATATGTACTGGAATTTGCACAACTCTTTAATAGCCTTTCAGAAACAACTCAAATTGAAGATGAAAATGTAGAACGAGGATTTTTACCGGATAACTATGCAAAAATTCCCTTTAACTATTATAATATCAGGATTATCCCCAAACTAATGCTTGAAGAATTTAAAGACACGAGAAAATCTACTGATAAACTTATCAAAGACAATGAAGGCAATCTGGTTGGAATGGTCAACCTGAATTATCTCTATCTGAGAAATGATCTGACTTCAGAAGAACGTGAGACCTATCTTCAAAAAGGGATATTATGGAGTCTTGGATTTCATGGAACTACCTATGAGAATAAAGACAGTTACTTTTATCCAAAATACACACAAGGAGAACAGCTTTCAATGATTGATAAGGAGGCAATCCGTCTCATGTATGGAGGAAAGTTAAAACCAGGTATGGATCTTGATGAAACAAAAGCCATATTAGGCCTGAAAAATTAATACCGCACATCTCACCCATAATCCGGAGGCACAGTAACCATATGCTGTGCCCTAAAGAGATCTTTTTTCCATATAAAACACAAAACTCTTTCTGAAACAGTTTAGAAACATGTTGAGAGAAAAAGGGGAAAACAGAGAGTATTTCAGGACATACGTATAACAACTGTATCAAACACTGCGATATATTTTATATGAACAGTTGGACAAGACTATCAGTCCTGTACTGGTCTCATGACGTCAGATAGTCACGTACCATTGCTCACAACATATAGAAACAACGAAACAGCGAAGATCAATAAGGCTTGTCATTTTCACAGGGCAATTGAAGATAATGATGATAGGATACCTGTGATTGGCAACAATCGGATAGAACCCTTAAAGATACAGCCTATGGGTATGAAAAACCAGATACCAGTATGTGATGAGGTACACCATGCTCTGGATATCATCATTATGTCTGATACATGAACCTCTTGAGATAGCCCTTGAACACTTAGGTGCCCTAACCCGGGGAGTCGAAATAGTTGACGGAGGACGTCACCGGATAGCATCTCCTGACCTTCTGGAATCGTTTTCCTATCGCTATTCCATGCAGATACCACATAAGGATATCAATCCTGCAAGTGTAATTGAACCAATCCGTCAGGCATCTCTTGTTGCTATAAAAGAACGGTTTGTCCTGGCCGCAGAGATAGGAGCAGATGTTATAATTAGTGCAGGATATGTAAGTCAGCTTGAAGATATGCCATATGCACGTAATCAGCTCTCGCGTTCCTTATCTGAACTCATTCTCTCTGCAAAAGAGTATGGTATTTCATTCTCTGTAACCAATGCAGGAAGATGGCGCAACGCATGTGTGAGGAATCCTGATGATATCACTCGTTTAGGTCCTGTACCTCTTGCTCTGGATATTGGCAATGCTCATGTGAATGGATGTCTCTTAGAGTTTCTGAATGAAAGTGCCAGTAAATACATATATCTCTATGACAGTAACGGCATATCTCAAAACCTCCTTGAAGTAGGTCGTGGAACAATTCCATTTGCCAAAATAGCACGTGCATATCATGCGAATGGTGCACGGGGTGTAATACGGGAGCCATCACATCAATCAGCATATAATAGTATCAAGGCTCTATATCGGTACGGTATCAGGTAGTCAATGGTCTGATGATGGTTCTTCTTCTGTCTTCTCATCATTTGATAGGTCTCTCTTGTGTCAGGGAAACCAAAAAAAGCATCAACAGTTCTATCAATTTTTCCAGTTGAAACGACATTTGTTTGATGATTGAAATGATGTAACCGCAGAGGTTCGCAGAGTATCTGACACCAGGGTCCCCCCTCTGCGTTTCTCTGTGGTGGGAATTCTGAAGTAATATAGTTAATAGTTAATTGTCACTATGAAAATTAGAATGTCATGTAATTACATCCTGCCTGAACGTGTGTGATATGGTATCACTTGTTCTTTAGAAAGAGCCCATCAACTCACTCGTCAAGTTCAGGATAGAGAATCCGTTTTTCATCCATGAGTCCATAATTTCGTCGTAAAAATCCACGAATAGAGTCAGATCGGATCCATCCCCTATCTAGTTGATCGACTATTTTATTGACAATTACAATCTGTTCCTGGATTTGTTCTTTATAATTACCATCTCTGATATCATTATATCCGGTGATTGCCTGCAAAGGATTTCGGATATGATCTCCAAGGATAGCAAACTGAGCTATATTTTCTTCGATTGCAGCATACGCATCCCGTTCACGCTGCTCATGCAACCGGGTGGTCGTAATATCTGACACTACACCAATTGTCCGTTTTGACATACCCTGAGATACCGGCATTACTTCTGCCTGTACCATCCATACACGAGATGTATTGGACTCTTCAATGACACGGAATTCCAACGATATTGGTTCCATTGTTTCCATATGAGAATAGAAGGTGGCTGATATCCGTTCTTGGTCCTCCTCAATGATATTTGCCACTATCTCATCGATGTGATAGGAGCGGGATGTAGTAAGGGTGTCATTGAGAATTATTGTCTCCTTATCGCTAAACCAGGATACCATATGAGTTGCATGATCCAGCTCAAAGATGAAATCCGTTGCCATACGGGCAGCAGTCCGAAACCGCTCTTCGCTCATACCAAGTGTCTCAGTCATATCATGCAATTCAGTGTAATTTTCAATGGTCTCGATTGCACCAAAGATCTCACCTTTCGGGTTTGTAATACGTGCAGCAGTGAATCGAAGCCACATTGCTTTTTTCATGCCACTCGCAGGAAAAAATTGAATTGCTTCAAAAGCTCCCGGAACTGTTGGAGATGGATGATATACGCCTTTAAAATGTTGTTCAAGTGCAAGATCAACTTCACCCTCAAGCATAACTTCAAGTAAAAGAGGTCTTTTAGAAGGATAGCCGAACAATTCCCAAAGATTTTCCGTCTGCATAATTTCAGTTTTTTCT
This sequence comes from uncultured Methanoregulaceae archaeon, assembly GCA_964428385.1. GTDB lineage: Archaea > Halobacteriota > Methanomicrobia > Methanomicrobiales > Methanospirillaceae > JAFGOM01. Next base: position 2,336 of record CAYRYR010000135.1, on the reverse strand, counting down.
GTACCTAATAGGATCTCAAGAGCATGATTGACCAAAAGAACATTTTTTTCTTTATCTATTACAAGGATACCAATAGGATTTGCTCCTACTACCGTCTGAAGCTGTTCTTCTCGTTGCTGTATCTCATCCTGCATCTGTACCAGTTGTGTAATATTAAATGCCACACCTGTAATCCCAATAACAGCTCCTGATGAATCAATAATAGGTGATTTCATTATTTTGAAGTGACAGGTGTCGATATCTGAAAACGAGACGGTATCAGTTGACTGAAAAAAGTGACCAGTTCTGATAACATCCTGATCTTCTTTTAAAAACCCAAAAAAAGGAGCTACGGTATAATTACAGTCCTCTTTTCCGACACATGTGGTATCAGTATGTGTTATCTCTTTAAACCGGCGATTGGAAGCCAGAAGAATTCCGTTGACATCTCTCATCCAGACTGGTTCCGGGATATTATCAATAAGGCTGGCAAGAACACATCGATCTTTTTCCCGTTCCTCCCGGATCTGTTTCAACTCAGACAAATCAGAAAAACCTAACATGTAGGATCCATTGGTATGGAATGCTCCATTTACATATAACCAGGATGGGTCAGCATGTGTAGAAGTAAAGGGGATTATCGTTGGAACTGATTTTCCTTTCTTAATTGAAGAGATAAAAGCTTTTAAATTGTCTGGTTCTTTACAAAAGGAAAAAATATCTTTTTCGATTAATTTTTGTGATTTTAATGAAAAAAAATCTAAAAAAACCTGGTTACAATCCAGAATTTTGCCGTCTTCTGATATCTGTACTATTCCTGAAGGAGTACTAGATAAAATTGCCTGGTATGTTGCTTCCCGTCTTCTGATTAATGAGGATGTCAGTGATACAACAACGCTCACAGAGATAAAGGCAATTGCTCTGATAATCGCATCAATTCCGATTGTTGTTGTTGTTACTTCCGGAACCAGGGAAAATTGGAATCCGATATAACCCAGTGATAAGAGAATGGTATATATGATTCCATATACAGGGAAGATATAGGATGCAACCACTATTGTTATATAAAAAAGATGAGGGAAAACGTTATAAATACCTGCAGAAAGACAAAAATAAGCAAGAATGAACGTTACTGCTGTGGTAATACCGATAGCAAAGATCCACATGACAGCTTCTGTATCTGTTCGTACAATTCTATCAGATATCGGCATAGGGTAAATAGATATTTGATCACATAGCATAAAAAGATATAAAGAATATACTCCTTTTATACTGTTGACCCACCAATCTCTTTAGATTGCATATCTGAGAAGGGCTGCAATTCCTCCAAGAGACGACAATCGTTCTCCCGGTTCAAAAGATGAACTCAAAATAATAATTTCAGATCCCATCTGTTCTGCAGCCTCCATCATGAGAACCACATCGCTGTCCCGTACAGAAGTCTCTACTATCATAAGTTTCTCTACCGCTCCGCACTCAATCGCACGGGTTATTTCCTTTCTTCCATAAGCTACCGGCTCATCTTTTGCGATACGCTTTAAGAATTCATCCATCATGAGAACTTCACGTCTTAATTGAATATCCCCAATAAGACGTTCAAGAGTCCCCTGCCCAATAACTTCCTGAACAGCTCCAGTCCCGGAGCGCCGTGTCTCGATGAGAATGGGGGCTTGTCTCTCTAAAAATGTTTTTTTGTATTTTGCAGCCAGATCATCTTTAATAAATCCGGGTCCGGCGATGATAAGCGGACCCTTTAACCGGTCAAGAGCTTGTAACACACGTGTATAAAATTCACCCCTGTTATCTGTATCCGCTCCTTTGCCGCTTCCAAGGGTGATAGAAAATACTGATCGTGGACCAAACTGAAAAAGACGAAAGAGTTCTGCTTCTCCTTCCTCAATTGCAAGAATCGATATCTCCTGATTATCTGATCCTTCTACTGCCCGGTTAATTCGTTCAAGATCAGAAGGAGTCCATGTTCTGATGACTGATATCTCAAATCCTGGTTCCAGGTTGAGGGTATGGTGAGAACTAATATCAACACCAGACTCAATCACTCCAAATACCCGTAGTCGTGTGCTGTATTCATGGAACTCAACCCGTTCGACACGTATCCCCAGTCTTACTGGTCGTTTTTCCAGCTTTTCAGGGCGTATTTTATCATTTGCAGCCTCCACACTGCGAAACGTGGTTGCATACACAAGACTCCCCCCGGTAATGAGGTGGTTAAGATGCCAGAGGTCATCGATTGACCAGGGAATGAGTGATATTTCACCATACCCTCGCACAAGACCTTTATTCTCTGCTTTCATGGATACTTATGGTTCTATTATATCAGATCCACCAGGCGTGACAAA
>CAYRYR010000134.1:0-6718 GCA_964428385.1 uncultured Methanoregulaceae archaeon | reverse complement strand
TAATGCCGAGAGAATTTCGCTCTGTTTCCTTGATAAGGCACTAATCATACATTTCTGGTTTGCAAGTTCAATTAAGGATATCGGCTCCAGTTCAAGGAAAAGGCGCTCATAACTATAAATACTCGATAAACCACTTTCTTCGAGAATCTGTTGTACCTTCTTTTTCAGCAGAAGCGAGATAAATGAGATGAAGAGGATGCCTCTTGTGACCTTCTCACTATTAACATTATGAGGATAAATATCAAGATTTGATATTATTTTTGAGAGAACCCGTTCATCCTCTCTCTTTTCCCGATACAGGGCAAGACATTCATCCCATTTAAAATCTTTCCCGGCATAGAGCAGAACAAATTTCCCAAAATGTTTTGTATATCGGGATATCGCTTTTTGTTTGGGTTTTACCAGGAGTAGTCCATCCTTTTCTTCCCATGAGATGAAGGATTCATAATCACCTGCAATTTCTCTGACAGTATCCAGGGGTTTCATCCATGCATATACCCGGGTTTTATCAAGTTTCAGGATTGCTGATGCAATATCTTCCTTAAAACGATAATGCATCGCATCGCCCTGTTGCGGGAAATAGTACAGATACCCCTTAATTGGTGCTTGTGCAGATGAAACAATGATTGGCTGAACAAACAGACTCTCATTCTGATACATCATCATTTTTTTGGGGTGCATCATATCAATGCTACATTCATCCACCGTTTCAGTAACCATGCTGTTTTGCGTAGATACTGGAATGATAAACGGCGTATTACTAAAGATGAGATCATAAAAATTCATCGTAGAGAAGAACGAACTATCCATAACCAGTGTCGTCCCCTGTATCCCAATATGAGAGATCTCTTCGATATCTTTTCGTATTACAGAGGCTTTAGTCCCGCCCCCGCTTCTTAAACGATACATAACCGGAACCCCTTCTTCTTTATCGACAATGAGAGATATCTGATTTTTCTGTATATCAGATCCTGAAAACTCAAATCCATATTGGTTTTTAGAGTTTGTTCTCCCTCCGATATCAAGAGTGAGATCATAGAGATAGGCATCAGTTATCATAAGATCTTTGATAAAACGTGCACTAAATGTCTGGCTGATATCACTCTCGCCTATTTTTTTTAACAACCGTGATATTGTTGAGGAGGTCAGACGTAACTGGGGATAATATCTGGACAGAACGGTTCCATTATACCAGCTGGTAAGATTATAGATAGCTTGCGGATTGATAAGTCCGGCGAGAGCAATGGTAATTACCATACGACTCTCCGGAGTTGAGAGATCCTCTGCCAGGAGATCTGCTATCTGCAACTCATCAATAACAGAGACATACGGGAGAAATACGCCTAAATCATAGGCTTTCTGAGGATATTTTGCATGTTCACGGATTTTGACAGGTTTTCCATCTACATTCTTACCAAGATATTTACTCTTCTGCCTTGTCCGTTTCGCCTTCTTATCATAATAATAGGTTATTTCATAGATATACTCATGTCCATTGATCGTTTTAACACGGGTAATCTTTTTCATAATCTTTATAGGCCATTGAGATTAATAAAATGATTAGATTAGAATAGAATTTAAAGCCATGATGATACTGAATGGGTATTGCCTATAAGGGAGTGAGAAATGCAGACTTCTTTTTACAATACCAAAGACCTATGAAGCCAAATATTAAATATCTCAACGATAATGTATTATTACCTCACTGCAACAGGTTGGATATTACTGATACCCCCCATCCTTTCACACCTTATGTAATATAGAGACCGATCAAAGAATCACACCCCCATCACATATTTGATCATCGCTTGTTGTAGGAGGAATATATCCCATAAATTTGTATTTTACCTCCCATATTCCCCCCCATTTAGAATTGGAGGCGAAATAACCATTTATGTTTAAATGCAACTATTCTTTCTGACTGATAACTAGTGAAAAGAGCTCATGGCAGGGAACAGGTGGGTGTACTGAAGTGCCTGTAATGAATGATTCTTCAGGGTACCCGAGTGCAGAGCAGATGACAATATCACAGAAAAGATCGGCAGATTGAATTTTTTCTGCTAAATACGAAGTCTCAAATGCCGGATCTGCCAAAAGAAAAACTATCTTTTCCCTGTGCAATTCAAAGATAACCTTTTGTACTGCAATTGTATGATCTCTTCCGTGAGCATTGATAATCACGACATCAGATAGTCTGAGGTGAAGTTTTGCTGCTGCATAACTAAGAGAGGATATTCCCGGAATAACATCGCCATCCAGATACCCAAGACCTGCAAGCATGGGATCCCCTGTTGAGAGAACCACTGCCTGAGCACCAAGACCAGAGAGTGACGTATAATCAGTAATGAGATGTACCTCACATTCAGGGTGGAGAAACGGGGCTGCCAACTCAAGTGCGCGCGCAGATCCATGGACCTCATCTGCTTCTCTTATGATTGCAACTGCCTGAAGGGTGAGGAGATGTGGACCACACCCGACTCCGACAATCTTCATGGTGTCTCACCGATTACTGTACCATCCCTGTTGACGATAACAACTCTGATATCAGGCCATTTTTCGGCAAAGTGGTGTAACTCTTTTTCCATACGGGAACGAAAAACAGGGTGTGGCACCATCTCTTCAACGGTCTGATACAAAGTTCCCAAAAGAAAATCAGGATTCATATATTTCAGGATAAGGCCGGGAAGACCACAGAGAATTCCACCAGCAGATACCTCTAAAAGAGCAGGGCCGATATGAGACCCTACAAGAATTACTTCATTATCAGGAAAAAGCAGTCGTGCATATCTCATACCTATTCTGCCAGTTGTGAGGACCGGCTTTTTCGCATCTGCTATCCGCTGAAAAACAGATGCTTCCAGATGATCATCCCACGGCTCAACGAGCCCCGTGCTTCCCAGTACTGATATTCCCCCAATTACACCAACCTTTTCATTCAATGTATGTAACGCAGTCTTTATTCCATCTGGAGCAAAAAGAGATACCCTGACACCGGTTATACCTATCTCTCTTTCTGCTTCCTTTATTGCCATACAGATCTCATCCCTCGCAGAAAGGCTGATTGCCGGATCTCCTTTCATAAAACGCGGCGTATCTCTCTTCCACCTGCCGATACCTTCTCCTGCGTGGAGAATTGTCTCTTTATCAGGTTCTGCATACGCAACAAAAAGGAGACCAGAAGTGGCATCAGAAGGGTAATCTCCTGAGAATTTTCTACACTGGCCACGACCTTCACGTCCCGATGCCCTGACCATAAGGGTCAATCCTGCAGGAATCGTGATATTAACCTCATCAACTTGTGTTTTTAACGAGAGAACTGCGGCTTTACATGCTGCAGCAGCGGTGGTACCGGTAGTATATCCCCGGATTAGAATTGTTCCGGATGCTGTCAGAATTGCCAGGCCTGCACGTACACTCTCAAGCAACGCCTGGTTCGTACAGGCATCTGTCCATTGTTTCGGATATACAAACCCGCTTACGGGATCAATTAGCACAGTATCAGCGCTGCTGCCCCTTTTCGACATACATCGTGATTATCTCATTCATCGAGGCTACCGCAACAGGAGTCCCGCCACGGGTACCGCTGTTTGATATCGATGGGATGAGAAGAGACCTAAGAAGCTCTTTTGACTCAGCTGCATTGACAAATCCAACAGGAGTGCCAATGACCATTGCAGGAGAGATACCACGCTGTATCATCTCACAGAGAGCAAGAAGTGCAGAAGGTGCATTTCCAATGACCACTATCGATCCATTGAGCTTCTCCTCTATTGCATACAATCCGGCTGAAGAACGGGTAATTCCCTCCTTTAATGCACGGTAACTCCCATAGTCAAGGGAGCATATAACTTCACAGTCATGTCCCCGTTTCTGAATACCAGTCATTACCATCCGGATATCAGTAACAATAACCGCTTTGTTCTCAAGAGCGGTGAGACCTGCTGATATGGGATCATGACAAAAACGCATCAAATCTGCCATTGCCCAGTCGCCAACTGCTACACTGCATCGTTGTCTGATTCTATCCTCAGGACCTGTATCGCCTACTGCTTCCCTTGCCATCATACGTGACGCAGACGAAATAGCGTAACCCTCTTTTGTATCAGCCCCAATGTCAGTATACATATTTGGTGTGATACCCCCGGGGGGTGATGATTCCAATGTCATCCTTCATTCTCCATATTCTGCTCTCATTGCCACCGATAAAGACAACTGAATGCATATCAACAAGATCTTCCACCTCATCAGCCTTTCCAAGGGTTGAGACATGCACCTTCTGGCCATCACGGCTGGCGTTTTTTACGATGCCTATGGGAGTCGTACCACAAAGATACTCTCCGGCAATTTTCATGGCAATCATAAACTGTTCTGTTCTTGTCCTGCTCTTTGGGTTGTACAGCACAACCGGAATCTGCATCGAAAATGCTGCGTGCAGACGCTTCTCGATTACCGTCCAGGGCGTGAGAAGATCTGACAGACTAATCACACAGAAATCACCTGACAATGGAGATCCAAGCAGTGAAGCTCCGGCACTGGCAGCTGTGACACCGGGAATGACCTCAAACAGGATATCTTTGTTACTCTTCTCCAAAACCTCAAGAACAATACCTGCCATCCCATAAATTCCGGGATCCCCGCCACTGACCATTGCTACATTATCTGTCTCTGCCAGTCTGACTGATTCTTTTGCACGATCAACTTCCTTTCCCATACTGCTTTTTATTATCTGTTTTCCCTCAGTCAATGATGTTATCTGGTCAAGATAAAATGAATTCCCAATAATTATCGAGGCGTTTTTAATAGCAAAAACTGCCTGACCGGTAAGCATCATCTCTGAACCCGGACCCAGTCCGACAATTGAAAGTTTTCCAGATGTCTTATCTGGCGATTGCGATGGTGACATTTCCATAAATCTTCTTCTCCATTATCAGTTCCTTATTGTGTGATACTGCAAGAGCTGCCGGTTCTGCAACACCCTGTAACCCTAACCTGCCTGCAGCAGATTTAGTCTTTATCATCGGGGCATTTATCGCTGCATCATCAAGAAAGATAAGTGTCCCATTACAGGCACGGATGCCATCAATAAGACCGGTTTCTCCTGCTTTCAGACGTGTTGAGGCATAGATAAACACATCCTTTTGAATAATCGCAGCATCTGCACATGCCTGCATAATAGCGGTCTGTACTTCAGAAGCACTCACTCCCCGTCGGCAACCGACACCAATAGCATAGATACCATCAGCAACAAGAAACGAGACTCCAGAACCTGCAATAACCATTCCAGGATCGCAAATCCGGTACACTCCGGCAGTCCCGGTAAGAACTGCTGCATTTGCTCTTCGTGTCGATTCTGTATTCAGAATACGCAACCCTTTTTTATCAGCATACACTTCAACTGCTTCCTTACCGGTTGCTTCAGTTGCAGTCGTGATGACCGGAATCGTTCCAACGGCTCTGTTGAGATCCCGTGCGAGCTGATTTGCCCCGTGGTGACCGCCTGATATTGGTATGGCATACATAAGATCAGGACTTATTACGACTATTGCCGGATCCTGCCATTTATCAGTGAGTAAGGGAGCTATCTTTCTGACAACAATGCCAGTTGCCATTATCGCAATTATTCTGCTGTATGCAGCCATTGCATCGTGAAATACCTCCTCATGATATGGCAGATAGGTCCCAAAGACTGCATCTGCAACCTTTTTTGCTGTATCTGCAAAATACGGCAGCGCAATAACGGCTATATCAGTCATGGTTTATTAGAATACAGGTAGGATCTGATATGCCCGCGTCGTTCCTCTGAAAAGACCGGTCCAATCAAAAGGAGTGCTGAGTTTTTGATACCTGCCTCTTCTGCCTTTTCTGCGATATCACTGATAGTCCCCCGGATTATCTGTTGATCCGGCCAGGTTGCATGATACACTACTACAGCGGGTGTATCACGAGAATACAGGACCTTATCGCATATCGTATGCAGTTTATCAGATCCCAGAAATACCGCCATTGTCTCACCGTACTGAGAGTACTCAGTAAGTAAGTCCTTATCAAGTGTTTTCCCTGAAGGTCTGGTAATTATCACCGATTCAGATACCCCCCGCATGGTGAGCTGCGTCTTTAGTGCTGCAACCGATCCAAAGAGTGATGAGACCCCTGGTATTACTTCACTTTCAATACCTTGTTCTGTAAGGAGATCAATCTGTTCAACGATAGCCCCGTACAAACAAGGATCTCCGGAGTGAAGTCTGACCACCTGCCGATCCTGTTTTGCACCTTTAACCATGATTGGGATCATCTCCTCAAGGCTCATCCCGTTTGAATCATACTTTTCATCCGCTGGAGATGAGTCTACCAGCTCCTGGTTGACAAGAGACCCGGCATAGATAAGAATATCAGCTTCATCAAGATGTCTTCTTCCCTTAACCGTGATGAGTTCAGGATCACCAGGTCCTGCACCAATGAATAATACAGTGCTCATTAACTCTTCCCCCCATTCATTCCGGCATAGAGAATCGAAAAATAATTACTCTTTTCCGGGAGTGAATCGCTTTCATAAACAACCATCTCATCCATAAACATCCGTTCCACAAGAACGATCTGATTATAGCCCAAAAGACGTAATTCTTCTGCAACTTCACGAGGTCTTGTAACTTTCATCTGTATTTGTGTTCTGTATGCTGAACCATCAGACACAGAGAAACTACCCTGTATCGGCAGATTA
>CAYRYR010000133.1:0-6729 GCA_964428385.1 uncultured Methanoregulaceae archaeon | reverse complement strand
AGTCCTAGACATACAATATAATATCTATTTCATACTATATTGTACTTTTTATTTCAATAGTATTACAAATTTGATAAAACGTGATACCAGCTTTTATCCGGGGGACCACCTAATTTTTTTACAGAATACAGATCATCAATACAAATTTCATATCCTGCATCAACGAAAAAAAGTCATATTGTTCATTTTTCTTATCATTCCACAAGAAATGTCCGGATCCTTCCGGGTACTCTTTATACTGGGCAAGCATATAATGTATTATATACGTAAGGGATCTAGTAAGATAGTTTTTTTGAGAGTCATTCTTTGTTTCAAGGTAATTTCTTTTACTATTTTCAGTAACCTAGGCTTTGTACATACTACAAAGCTGCTTGCGCATACAAAAATCGAGTATATCATGGAAGGAAAACGTATGTATGTGGGTAACCTCACATACTCAGTTAATGAAGCAAATCTCCGCGAACTCTTTGGAGCATACGGAGAAGTAGACTCAGTTAAAGTTATCGAGCAGAAAGGATTCGCATTTGTCGAGATGACAACGGTTGAACAGGCCGAAGCAGCAATGAAAGCACTCAATGAAACCGATTACGAAGGGAGAACCCTTCGCATCGACGAGGCTCGACCCATGCAGCCCCGCGGTGAATTTGGTGGCAACCGTGATCGTGGCTCAGGCGGATTTAACCGCAGATACTAACTTTTTTTTACGGGATATAATTTATATCGATATTTCGCAGGTACTACTTGCATCTTCTCATTCTCTCTGAATCCTCCTGACGCTGTACGAGCATCCCGCTTTAAACATCATTGTCCCCTATTAGGACGTAACTTTGCATCAGGATACGAATGAAACCAAGAATGGAGGGATACTGTGAGGAGATCATCAATATGTACCTGGCTATTTTCATACCTATTGTGAAATTTACTCACGTGAATTAAAAAAAGATGTCAAAAGTATATTATTTGTGGATTCAGTCAGAATCCCAACAAAAGGAGGACTGATAGATCTTGATCTCACCGTCCCTGGTTATTACTGATAACTACGAATATTCTATCCCATTTATAGTACTTTACTGGATGGACTCCACAAGAAATGTTGTGGAACTTACATAGTACTCTTTATACCCTGCAAGCACATGATATATTATATACGTAAGGGATCTATTAAGATAGTTTTTTGAGAGTCATTCTTTATTTCAAGGTAATTTCTTTCACTATTTTCATTAACCTAGGCTTTGTACATATTATAAAGCCGCTTGCGCATACAAAAATCGAGTATATCATGGATGGAAAACGTCTGTATGTGGGTAATCTTACATACTCAGTTAATGAAGCAAATCTTCGCGAACTCTTCGGAGCATACGGGGAAGTTGAATCAGTTAAGGTCATTGAGCAGAAAGGATTCGCATTTGTCGAGATGACAACGGTTGAACAGGCTGAAGCAGCAATGGGAGCACTCAATGAGACCGATTACGAAGGGAGAACTCTTCGCATCGATGAAGCACGGCCTATGCAGCCCCGTGGTGATTTTGGCGGCAACCGTAATCGTGGTTCAGGCGGATTTAACCGCAGGTACTAACTTTTTTTCACGAGATATAATTTTATATCGATATTTCACGGGCACTATCCGTATCTTTTCATTTTCAAAAACATCCTGATACTGTACCAACTTCCTGCCGGTAAACATCATTATCCCCTATCATGACGTACCCTTGCATCAGGATACGAATGAAACCAAGAATGGAGGGATACTGTGAGGAGATCATCAATTTTCTCCCTGATGCAACCTTTGTTATAGATGATAAAGGGGTTGTAATAGCCTGGAACCGTGAGATGGAACGGATAACAAAGGTTCCTGCCACTACTATGATAGGCAGGGGAGACTATGAGTATGCCATCCCTTTCTATCAGACTCGAAAACCGATGCTGGCAAATCTCATCTTCATGCCTGATGAGGCGGTGGAGAAACGATATAATACTATCGTCAGGGATGGTGATACTCTGGTAGTTGATATCTTCATCCCGACTTTCGGTGAGAGCGGAACATACTTCTGGGCTAAAGCAAGTCCACTCTATGATACACAGGGAAATATCGTTGGTGCAATAGAGACCATCAGAGATATCACCAATAGAATCAGGGCTGAACAGGAGACAAAAAAAGCTGTACAACGACTTTCTGAGATTATCAGTTTCCTCCCTGATGCCACCTTCGTCATCGACCAGAACGGGGTTATCATCGCCTGGAATAAGGCCATGGAGGATATAACCAGTATTACTGCTGCATGCATGCTCGGTAAGGGGGAGTTTGAATACGCTCTCCCATTTTATGGAGTCCGAAAACCGATGCTGGCAAACCTAATTCTCATGCCTGAAGAAGAGGTAGATGCCAGGTATGATTCAGTTACCCGGGACGGGGATACCCTGGTGGTTGATATTTTCATCCCCACTTTTGGTGAGAATGGAACCTATTTCTGGGCTAAAGCAAGCCCGCTTTATGATCCTGATGGCAATATCGTCGGTGCAATAGAGACTATACGGGATATCACCGACAGAGTCCTGGCTGAACAGGAGAAGGAGAATACGCGACTCAAGCTTGCCGATATCATTAACTTCCTCCCTGATGCGGCGATTGTTATAGATTACAACGGGATAGTTCAGGCCTGGAACCGGGAAATGGAACGAATGACAAAGGTTCCGGCCTCTGAAATGGTAGGGAAAGGAGATTATGAGTACGCAATCCCCTTTTACGGAGAGAAAAGGCCGATTCTTGTAGATATTGCTCTTAAACCCGCAAGCGAGCTAGAAGATACATACTCACATATAAATCGGGAAGGAGATACCATTGTTGTAGATACATTTATCCAGAAAACAGGAGAAAAAGGGAAATTTCTCTGGGCAAAGGCCACTCCACTCTATGATAAGGAGAGGAAGGTTACCGGTGCTATCGAGACAATTCGGGATATTACAAAGAGACGGGAGATGGAAGAGCGTCTTGCCCGATCAAAAGCAGAACTTGATATCGCTGCAGAGATACAACAAAGTTTTCTCCCTGATTCAATCCCGATTATTACCGGATTTGATGTTGCTGCACGATGTGTGATGGCAAAGGAAGTCGGGGGAGACTTCTTTGATGTTATTCCATTTGAACTGGTACCGCTCCAAATGGGGACGTTTGGCATTCTCATTGCCGATGTCTCTGGCAAAGGAGTTCCAGCTGCTCTCTTCATGGCCCTGTCCCGAATTGTGGTCCGGGTGAATGCACTATGGTACTCCGAACCGGCTAAAGGTATCATTTCAGCAAATAACATCATTGCCCAGGATTCCCGGGCAGGGATGTTTGTCACTCTTTTTTACGGTATCCTCTCTGAACAGGATAGATCAATGACATATGTGAATGCCGGTCATAATCCACCCCTTGTGTATCGGCACTCTAGTGACACCTTTGAAGAACTGACCGCAACCGGAATAGCAATAGGAGTTTTAGAAGGGGAGGAGTATTCTCAACGAACGGTGAAAATAGATTCCGGTGATGTCGTGGTTCTGTATACCGATGGGATAACCGAATCGATTAACTCCCAGACTGAAATGTATGGTATATCCCGGCTCAAGTCAGTTATCAGGAGGCATGCTGCCAGTTCTGCAGATGATATCCTCGAATCAATTCTCGATGAAGTGCTGGTATTTTGCGGCGCTGAATTGCAGTTTGATGATTGTACCCTGCTCGTTATAAAGGGATAAAACCTGAGAGATATCTTATTTTTTAGGTTTTTCAAGTAAAAAGAGATTGTTCCGGATTTTTGGCAGGATAGTGTGTCGTAGCAGTGCGAATGAAAATATGTATAATCTGAAGGTTTTGTTGCTTATATCGATAGCTTGACAAGAAATTCTGCTTGTATTCCTCTTCAATCCCTATTGGTCTGGTTATGAAGACTCATATATGGAGGTGTGCAAAACGATCTCTAAAAAAGATTCATTACAGGAACCTATTTTAAGAAGATCCCTATTTTCATTCTTTTTCTGATTCGTCAGAAAGAATTGGAATCCAAACTGATACCGGAAAATCTGAAAGACAAATTCTCCTTTTTTGGTATTAGGGTTGCTTTTCTCAGGATACAAATAATCCTTTCCCCTCTGGTTACCTGTCGTTTGAATCTGTGAGGGATCGATATTCGCCGGGTGTGGTTATTGGAATGGTGGTATGGATCATCATCCGGTCAACGAGTTCTATGACATCACATATATCGATAGATGATCCGGCAGCGACACGAGCATCCTCCATGTTTCTTTTACAGAACGGGCAGGTTGAAGTCAGGATATCTGCACCCAATTCGTGAGTTTTATCTAGTTTTTCGTGTGCAATGATACCTGCAAGATCAGGGTCTCCTGCTTTCACTCCGCCACCAGCACCACAACATATCTGGAATTCCCGGTTTTCCTTAAATTCCACCAGTTCTAGTTCCGGAATGGCACAGAGAACCTCTCTAGGGGCTTTGAAAACCCAGTCCCTTCCCAGATGATGCATCAGGTGCCGCCCAACATGGCAGGGATCATGATACACTACACGCCGGGGGAGGGAGGAATTGAACTGGATTTTCTGTTTTCGAATAAGATCCCGCATAAAGATAAAGAAGGGCACTACCTTAAAGGGCAGAGGTTGACCATACACACGGGGCCAGTCGATAGTTATTGTTTTTAAGCATCCGGCACAGGGGACAAGCAGAGTCTCTACCCCCCGCTCCACAAGATCCTGTATCATTGTCAGAATGACATCCTGATATTCTTTGTAGGATCCGGTCCGAAACAGAAATGAGCCGCAGCACGATTCCCTGTTTTCGAGCATGCAAAATTCGGTTTTCGATAGTGCCAAGATACGAAGAGCTGCCCTTCCCACTTCCTGCTCCCGGAATGCTATGGTACAACCAACAAAGAGACCTATGAGTGCCGAGTCGGCTATCGGAATGTCCGCCGGGATCCATGCCCTCCGTATTTCAGGAGCCATATCATATGGATTTTTCTTTTTCGCAATTGTTTTTGCAGTCCTTTCAACAACTGCATCCCGGTACCCCATCTCCCGGCCTGCTCCCCTCATTGATTCTATGAGTGCAGGGATGTCAATCCCGGATTCACAAACAACAGAGCATGCACCACAGGTGGTGCAATGGTAAAGGCAGGAAAAGAGGTTAGAATGATTAGGACTGGTGGAAATACCTCTGCCCAACCAGGCATTGAGCCTGGAAAAACGGGTTATAATTTTTCTCCAGCCTGCTATGCATTCCATGGCACTATCTGGAAAACCAGTTCTAACCATCGGACAGACTGAGATACATTCCTGGCACCGGGTACAGGCATCAAGTTCCAGCATCGCAAGAGGTGAAAACCATTGGGATTGTATTTCAATGAAGGTGCATCTGTCCAGACTAATCCCCTCCCCTTCGGGCGAGTAGTACAAGCGGGGTAGCAATGATATGCCGGAACCGGCTCCAGGGGATTGTCATCACGAAAAGGAGAAATACTGCGTATAAGTGTAATGAAAGGAATTCAAGAGCTAAATCCCAGTTTTTTTTAGCCGGGCCAACAAGTATATCGTACCCGCTGAACCATTCCGCAATGGTCCCGGTTACCACAATGATACAAACACTTCCCACCAGAAAAAGATCTGAAAAACCGGTACGTTCCCTGACCTTTTTTACGAGAAGCCTCCTTAAAAGCGCAATGCTGCAAGCCGCTAAAATTAGATATTCCAGCAGGGAATAGGGTAAGTACAGATTCGTTAGATAATGGGAAACATTTCCCCCCAACCCATTCGGGTCAAGATAGAGAAGAACGAGGGCGAAAATGGAGAGAATAATAAATCCTCCAAAGAATATGAAAACCCAGAAGATGGCCATGTGTATGGCCCAGCGGCGTTTACTCTGTTTCCAGGTTCGGCGAAAGAGGAGGACATCGAGAATCAGAATTTTAAAAAATACCCGGGCCCCATCCCGAAACGCTTCTTTACCCCAGAAGGAGAAGAATCGGCATGGCCTGCCATGTCCCCACTGTGAGACAAGAAGATACAAACCGACGAGACAGATGATGGATGTGGCAACCAACAGAATATAGGATTCAAATCCGGGGGTAAATGCATGGACTGCCATATAATATTAGTATCTCTTTATCGTCCTGTCTATTTATCATTCTGGGAAAGGTGCAGTGTTGTATATATTGTACCATTTGGGCCTGATAGTTACCTTGACATGGAGAGATTTATTTTTTTGTGAAAAAAATACCCGCTCAAGATGTTACGGAATCAAAATTAATTAACATTAATTCAACAATTACACAATAATCTGTTCCCGGAAAAATCCAAAACTTTTAAAAATGGGATTTTTGTGAATCTATTGCGGGAAAAACGGAATAGACAAAAAATTGGTCGACACGTTACCGTAAAGAAGAGAATAAGTTAAACTATTGAAGCTAACCTGGCGACCTATTTACTCGGCTAAGCCGAGACTGACGGGAGTCATAATTTTGACGGTTTACCAATTTAATCCCCTCCTCGACAGTTCTTTGCTTTAAGGGATTCGCACACCGAAATAACGTTAAGAGTCCCGTTATTCGAATGGCGACGCCATTCTCTACAAGTTCTTCAGTTTTAATGCCAATAAATGTTGCACATACCATAACCAAAACAACATTTTATGCCAGCAATTCCAATTTCTGCCCCTGAATTCGTTTAAACCATATAGGCTT
>CAYRYR010000132.1:0-6805 GCA_964428385.1 uncultured Methanoregulaceae archaeon | reverse complement strand
TTCTGATTCTGTCACCTGGTTTACTGAGTTTCATGATGAAATTCCTCTCTCTTTGGGGTGGAACCTTATCTCAATCCCATATTCACTAGAGAGCGGAAATGATACTGCAGAAATTTTTTCATGCGTAGATACCGACGATCACACGATATGGCGTTTTCCTTCTCAGAAAGAGGGATGGATACCCGTACGCAGTGATGATATGTTGATGTTAGGAGTTGGATACTGGATTTACAGCAGTGATCCCTGTTCGATTCCATTAACACCCGGCACTGTTCGCGATCTGGGATGTGGTAAAGAGGCCCTCTCTTTGGGCTGGCATATGCTGGGTTTTATTGGAACCGATCCCATTCCTGCCCGCACCTTCATGGAATCCTGCAATCAGTCATGGTCGCATCTTTTTGTTTTTGATCGACTGCGACAGGAAAGTAAAAAACCCATCATTAAAGATCGTCAGGATCAATTTTCAGACAGCAGACTTCTGTATCCTGGTGACGGATTCTGGTGTTACACACCATGATTTTGTAAAAAGGCAGGACATGGAAAAAAGACAGGCTTATATTCCATCCTTTGCTATGGTATAGATAGAGTCAGGTACAGGGGTGGAATGATACGTTCAAGTGGTTTTTGGTCTTTGTGGTGTCTGATGCTACTTCTAGGTATCTTCATATGTATTCCATCTGTTCTGGCAGATTCTGGCTCTGAAACCAATATTGGAGAGCGACTGGTTCTTCATTATGACTCCTCCCGTTTCGATCCACCTGATATTGATATGATTCGTGCAGTCTGTACTAATTCGTCTGTAGACAGTATCGAAACCTGTGCACCTCTCTCTTTTGTTGTCATTTCTGTATCATCACCTGATGCAGAGAGCGTGTATGAGGTTTTGCATACACTTCCGTTTGTGACTGATGTTGAGTATGATAATAAGCGATATGCCTGCACAGAAAACGGGAATGATACAGTATCACAAACAGGTACCCGTATCACTCCCAATGATCCCAGGTATTCTTTTCAATGGAATATTGCTGACCTGAACATATCTCACATCCGGGAATTTCCTGAAACATCAAACATTTGTGTATCTATCATAGATTCAGGAATTGATTACCGAAATGCTGATATTACGGATCAGTATGTCAGCGGCGGATATGATTGGTTTGGAAAAGACACCGATCCGGTAGATTGGGATGGGCATGGAACGCATCTTGCCGGAATTGTAGGTGCAACAATTAATAACGGGATTGGAATGAGTGGTATTGCCAATGTCTCCCTGATGGCAGAGCGGGTTTATGATAAATCGTACACTGCGTATGCTTCTGACACGGCATGTGCCATTGTTCATGCAGCAGACTGTGGAGCTGATATCATTCTGTTAGGATATGGTGGGGGTAGTGATTCACGTGCAGAAGCAAAGGCAGTCAATTATGCAGCAGAGAAGGGATGTATCATCATTGCTCCGGCTGGGAATGATGACTCCAATATGCCGCATTATCCATCAGATCTTCTCCCGGTTATGTCTGTTGGATCGTACAATCGTGTAAAGGAACGGAGTAGTTTTTCAAATTATGGCATTTATCTTGAGATTATGGCACCAGGAGAAGATATCCTTTCAACACATCCCGATGATCGGTATGTATATCAGAGTGGCACCAGTCAGGCAGCGGCGATGGTAGCCGGGGTCGCTGCGCTGATATGCAGTCTTCATCCAGATGCTGATGCGGACACCATCAGAACATGCCTTGATACATCTGCATACAAAAAAGGAGGATCTGATAGGGATATCTATTATGGATATGGTTGTATTGATGCATATCAAGCCCACAGATGTCTTTTGGCCAGAACAGAGGGTACTGCAGCTGTGAATCAGACAGTTCCCGGAAATGATACTGATACAGATACCTTCATGCGTGATATAGATATTCAGTTACAAATAGGATGGAACTGCATCTCATTTCCCGCACCGCTTGTTGCGAATGAAACTCTTTATGATCTCTTCTCTTCGGTTGATACCGGGGGTCACACACTCTGGAAGTACATGGCAGAACGAGAAGGTGACGGGTGGGTGTCCCTGACAAGAGAGTATGTCATTGAGCCGTTGGAAGGGATATTTGTGTATGTTGTGCAACCGATAACTCTTACCGTCTCTTTACCTGGTGACAGTCATGTTAGACGAAATCTGTATCCAGGATGGAACACAGTCGGTATTCCGAAAACAGATTCCCTATCTGCATCAGAAGCTTTTCGAACACTTGGAGATAACTGGGTAACATTGTTAGATCTGAATGTGAGTTCCGGATATTATGATACCACGGTGGTCAATGGTGGTGAAGGACTCTTTTCAGACAGGTATCTGGTTCAACCGTATACCGGATACTGGATCTATATGCGAGAAGAAGACACCTTAACAGATTAGAAGCAATGCGTCATTCCAGTCAAGAGAACGTTAGCGGGAGCATACGGTTTGGATTCGGCGATCCGGAGGTGACCCGTCTGCCATATGGGTTGTTCCAAGCGATAATACCCCTTCTTTCTGACCGTTGTCAATTTAATTTCTTCCCGTTTTTTTGGAGTGGAATTTACCGGAGAGGGATTGATACACGTTATCATTATCAGACCTCTTTATCTGGCAGTGTTCACTGGAATTTTGCCGGGATCGCATATTGTGCAATCAAAACTGGTTACTTTTCTTCCAGAACTGTCGGAGTTCGGATATGCCAGAAAAACTATTTTCTATACTCGCAGATACATGAACAGAACCATCTATCCACTGATAAAACGATTTTCCTGGAAATATGTATCTGGATTAATAATTTCTCTTGTACCACCTGCCCTTGTTATATTCATAGGCGAACAATCTGTGGTACTGATTTTTTTTACCTGAACTTTTTTAGCCTCTGATGATGAATTCTTCGGGATGAAACTTACCTATTGTGGTCACTCCTGTTTTCTTCTGGAAGGTTCAAAAAGGGTTCTCATTGATCCCTATCTTTTAGATAGCATAAAAGATATCAATCCTGATATTGTAGCAGTAACTCATGGCCATGAGGATCATATGGGTGCAGTAAAAGCAATTGGTGCAAAAACCGTTGCCATGAATGAGATTGCAAAATACCTGGCCCTCGATGGAATAGAGGTGGAACCGATGAATATTGGTGGTACCATCCTGGTTGACGGGGTAACCTTTATCATGACACCGGCACTCCATTCTTCCTGGATACAAGAGGCTGGCATCGGGATATATGGAGGAGTAGCTGCCGGCTATGTCATAGAGATGGATGGTGTTTCTGTTTATCATGCAGGAGATACCGGACTATTTAGCGATATGAAACTTGTGGGAGAACTGTACCATCCTGATGTGGCTCTCATACCGGTTGGAGGAAGGTTTACTATGGGGCCACGGGAAGCAATGATAGCAGCACAGTTTATTGGTTCTCCCTTGGTAATTCCCATGCATTATAATACGTTTCCGGCAATCGAGCAGGATCTTGCGGCTTTCACGCAAGCCATTGAGAGAACAACTGATATGCGTGTTATGGTGCTACTCACAGGAGAATCCACAGATATTTCTCCATCTGGATAAACAATATTGTTATTGCGGGATCAACACAACAATAATTTATTGTACCCTGACAACATCTTTGCATTATGTATAAACACCGTATCCGCTTACTATTCTCTCTCCTGGTATTCACGTTCCTCCTGTTATGCATCGCAAATTCGGCAACTGGTTCACTGATGTATGCAGGTAAGGATCTTGCAGGACAGAACTTTAGAAATCAGGATCTTGTCGGTACATCATTTTCCGGATCTGACTGCTCAGGGGTGACGTTTCAGGGATCAAATCTCACCAGGGCGAGTTTTTTAGATACGACACTCAAGGGTGCCAACCTGCAGAACTGTACACTTAAGAATACAATCTTTTTGGGAGCTGATCTGACCTCTGCTAATATGGCAAATTCACTCCTTGATAATGCATTATTAATGAATATGATAGGAAAAGGAATGAATTTTCAGCATGTTCATGGAGCTTCCCTTAATCTTGCAGGTTCCTCACTAGAGATGGCAAATGCGGCGGGAGCATATCTAAATCATGCATTAATGACAGGAACAAATCTCCGAATGGTAAATCTGCGTGATGCAGACCTTTCAAACGCTATGATGCTTGGTGCAGATCTATATGGAGCAAATCTGCAGAATGCAGATCTTTCAAATGCCACACTTTCTCAGGCGGATCTCTCCCGGGCTAATTTACGCGATGCAGATCTTACCGGAACTGCAATGAGTGGAGTCATTCTTGATTATGCAACATGGACTGATGGATGTATCTGTAAACCTGGTTCAGTTGGAACCTGCCAGTGTTGGTAACATTTCCTTTTTTTTAATCACTTTGTTACAGACTAAAGGGACATATATCCTGATGGAATACGTATACCGATACCAGATAGTACCATATATCGGGTGAATCCCTAAACAAAATCAAAAGGGGAGATTCGGTTTTCTTTGTAATGCCAATTTTTTCAGTTGTCCCGGTTTTAAGTATATTGGAATTCCTGGATTTTACCGGTGACAGCTGCTACAGCCTGTTCAATATCAAGTATTTTATCTGCTATCATATCAGTTGCATGTGAACTCTCACGACTTGCTGCAGCGGTTCTGTCTGATTCAGCTGTGGTCTCCTCAACATAATGCTTTACTTCAGAGACACTGGCAGTAATCTCTTCCACTCCTGCTGCCTGTTCCTCACTTGCGACTGCAATCTCTTCCATAATCGTTGATATCTCATTAACGGAATGGATAACTTCTGAAAATACTAAAATTGATTCCGTAACTGCAGAACCACCTTTCTCTACTTCTATAAGAGCTTCTTTCATGACTGTGCCTGCCCGTTCCGAAGTGCTCTGCAGGGATCTGATAAGATCGGTTATCTCTTCTGCTGAAGCTTTTGATTCCTGTGCCAGCGATTTCACTTCTGTTGCAACTACCGCAAAACCACGTCCTGCATCACCGGCACGGGCAGCCTCTATTGCTGCATTGAGTGCAAGAAGATTTGTCTGGTTTGATATTTCGGTTATTAAAAGGACTATCTTATCAATTTTCGCCATCTGATTTTTTATTTCCTGGATCATGGCATCCACTTCACCAGTTGATAGGGTTATGCCCTCTATCCCGGCCTCTGCGGTTCGTGTCAGATCTTCCCCCTTTTTACAGAGATGATTTGTTTCAGAGGTGAAAATGGCTGCTTTCTCAACTTTTTGAGCAACCCCATCCACCGCGACGGATAGATCTTCCATTGCTGAGAGAATTTGTTGTATTCCCAGCTGGCATCGTTCAGTATTGTGTTTCACCTCATCTGCACTGGCAGCCACCTGACTTGCCCCTTCTGACACATGAATAATCGTTTCACTGGTATCCTGGGTGGTTTTTTCTAATATCATTGTCTGTTCACTGATGAGGTGAAGAGCAGATCCCATGGATTTTCCCATTTGCAATAAAGATTGCTGGATTTTCGTAAAACTGGAACCTGTAGCCGTGATATTACCTGGTTGATACGTAAAATCACCCTGTTCATATGCATCACAGGCTTTTACCAGTTCCTCCAGAGAAGAGTCTATACAAACTCCAATATTGTCGAGGGCATCACGGACCTGTAAAAAACTTCCTTTCACTCCAATCTCTTCTGAAAAGCGGGTGTTGAAGTTGCCTGATGCATATTTATCAGAGACCCTCACAATTTCCCCTAGAGGTGCTGCAATATAATCCAGCATGCTGTTTATCTCGGTTGCGATATCTGCATAATCACCTTCATAATACTTGCAATTGATACGGTCTGAAAAAATCCCATGACGAGCTTTTTCTGCTACTATCAGAATGTCTCTTGCAGTCTCCTTCTCTTTTGTGCAGTCAATAAAAAATTCGATTACTTCTGTAACTGTACCATGTTCGTCTATGATGGGAGTATAACTCCCAGTCAGATATCGTCTCCCAACTGGAAAGGACACCACAAATTCTGTTGTAACCCGTTCTTTTCTCTCAATCGCATCAGTAGGTCCTGCCCCTTTTCTCTCAATAACATCAAATATCGTAATCTGCCTGCCGATGATATCCTCACGATTGTAACCAGACATCAGCAAAAAAGCTTCATTTACCTGAGTTATCTTCAATTCGCGATTAAAAATGCAGATTCCTCCGGGATTCTTCTCAATAATGATATTTGCACGTTCTTTATCGAGCATTTCAGATGTTTTGTCAATAAAAACCGCATTGATTTCAGTAATGTCTCCTTCGGGCTCAAGTATCGGGAGATATTGGTACTGCATATATCGCCTGCCAGAAGGAAATTCAACGATGATATCCCCAAAAACAACCTGTTTCTTCTCAATTAACTCAAGAAAAGAGCCCCCTTGTCGATGAAGGACGTGAAAAGAACGTGTATTCATCGTTTTGAGGGTTTCAGTAGTGTACCCGCTCAATTGAATAAATGCCCGATTTGCCTTTTTAATGTTCAGATCGGGATCGAGAGAAATGATTGCTGCGGGATTATATTCAATAATATAATCTGCCTTATCTGGTATCTGGTATTGTGGTTGTGTCATCACAAAGGCTCCTTAAGGTATGAGAATCTGCATCTGATGTAGATGGTATAGATGAATATGAGATAGTCTTTTATTTGACTTCTCTTATGATACTATTGCATCTGCAATTCATAGCACTTTTGATTCTTGATCTTTCCTTTATAGTGAGTTATGATTGCTAATAGACAGTGTAAGGAAAGTGTTGTAAAATTGTAAGGCCCTGTTTCTACTTG
>CAYRYR010000131.1:0-6887 GCA_964428385.1 uncultured Methanoregulaceae archaeon | reverse complement strand
ATTCTCCATCTAACTCGGCTCATATACGTCTCGTGCGAGGCATATAAATGTTGTGTTTTTCCCTTCATCATTTCTGTTTTAGATTTTTTAGAATGTCCTATAAATGAGATATAGTTCTCATTTACAGGCTAATTTAATAAATTAATAACTAATCTGACGTTATTAATAAAATTTCTTGATTAAAATGATTCAATTCACTAAATAACTATGAAAATAGACATTTATTATTTATTGTTCTACACTCTCGCATTATAGCGCAGATAATCAGGACTAAACTAATCTCTTTGTATGATCAGTAATAATTATTTCAACAATCCGATTTCTGCGTTTTAATGTAAAATAAGTACTATAAATTGGAATAATCCAAAAAAAGAAACCTGATAGAAAGGTAAGACGGTGTTGATGCAAGTGAGAGCACCAAGCATGACATTTGAGTATCAGCTTGGGAGTTGAGTGTCATACCATTCTATCAGGTGTACACTATCTCGTATGTTCCTTTCTGGTAATAAGGTTTCTAATTAAAGGAAATTGCAAATACCGTGAGGATTGCACTTTTATTTCTAAATCAAAGGAAATTTGTAAAACAGAACTTAAATTGGCCACTTTTAACAAAAAAATAACGATTGGTGGCTTTATCTTTAAATTAATGGCAATTCATTCATTTTTACATCACTTTTTTTCTGCCTGATGCATCACGTGAATATTGACCAAATTCAGATGAAATGAGCTGTGTCCCAGAAAAAACAGGACCATCACGACA
The DNA here is from genome assembly GCA_964428385.1 of uncultured Methanoregulaceae archaeon. Taxonomy (GTDB): domain Archaea; phylum Halobacteriota; class Methanomicrobia; order Methanomicrobiales; family Methanospirillaceae; genus JAFGOM01. The sequence continues at coordinate 6,127 of CAYRYR010000131.1, read as the reverse complement.
TACACAAAGACCGAGAGGATCTATACAACAGGATCCACAAATGCCAACGCCACATTTCATGTACCGATGAAGACTAAATTGACCTTTAAAACTTATTCCCAATGATTCCAGGCGTTTAAGAACAGAGACCATCATCAACTCAGGCCCACAAACACATATTGTATCATAGCTAGTGATATCAAGATCATCAAAAAGATCGACAACATATCCGTGATGACCTCTTGAACCATCATCAGTTGCGATGTGAAGCGCACATTCTTCTTTAATCTGTGTTGTAAAGAGGAGATCCGATTCTGTCCTTGCTCCAATAAGAAATTCAACGGTGTCCCATCCGGATGCTATCTGCAAGAGAGGCGCAGTTCCCAGACCTCCTGCAACTGCCAGAACACTGCCATGCAGATGAAACCCATTTCCGAAAGGACCCCGAATTCCAATTTTGTCTCCTGTTTTCATTAAAAAGAGCGCAGATGTAGCATCCCCCACCTTCTGTACCGTTATCGCATCAGGATGTGAGAGGGCCATTGGTACTTCATCTATACCCGGGATCCAGACCATCACAAACTGACCGGGTCTATAGGGAAAGGGAGTATCAAAATAAAATGTCCTGATAGATGCAGTCTCCTCTACAATTTTTGTGATATAAACCGCTACCGGCATCTGATCACTCATGAGCACACCCCACTATTTCTTGATATGAAATTCCATCGGAATCATAAAGATCCTGTGCAATAATCTGAAAAAGGGAGATGTCTTGTCCTGCCGCACTTCCAATTTCTACTGCTGCTGCACCTGCCATCATCATTTCAATGACATCAGAAGCTGAACCTATCCCTCCGCAGCCAATTATCGGGATATCACATGCATCATAGAGATCATACACAGCTCTCACTGCTATTGGAAAGATTGCCTTTCCTGATAACCCTCCATAACGGTTCCCAAGAACCGGCCTTCTCATAGACGTTGATATGCGCATGGCTTTTAGCGTATTAATGGCAACAAGGGCATCTGCTCCACCTTTCTCGGCTGCACGTCCAATTTTTGTTATATCAGTGACATTAGGGGTGAGTTTAACCCAAGTCGGAATTTTATACGAGGCAACGGCTTCTGTACATGACCTGACAAGATCCGGGTTTGTTCCGATAGATGCTCCATACCCGGTTGCATGAGGACAACTGACATTTAATTCAAATCCCATCGCAGATGAGACAAACCAAGAGGCAACTTCAGCAAATTCATCAGGATTCCCTCCAAAAATACTTACAATAACGGATTTACCCTTAAGAGGCTCAATCTCATCAACAAAATCTGATGATGGATTGCACAGCCCCATTGCATTAAGTACCCCATCATCAAGTACGATAAGACAGGGGCCGGGATGTCCCTCACGAGGCACTGGTCCGATTGACTTTGTCACCACAGCTCCAGCGCCCTGATCAAGCATCCTGGCAAGTGATGCACCAGTTGTTCCAAGCACGCCTGCTGCCAGGATAAGATGGTTCTGCATACTGACCCTGCCAATTTCAAACGGGCCATTCTGCAATGTAATCATAAAAGAAAGATCGCAGTCATGATAGTTATGTATTCTGAAGAGACAACCTGTATTCATGGTTACCCTCTGTGTATATGGAACTGGCAGAATTGGAGGTTGTGTGGCAAATCTTGCCTCATCATTGGGTATTATCGATGACCTTGTTATCCATGACACCAATAAACCCTTTCTGCGAGCTCAGGAATTAGATCTCAATCATGCTGACCGGGATATATCTGTCAGTACTGACATCAGAAGGATACCTGATTGTGATATCTGCATCTTTTCAGCGGGTCTGCCTCGTGATTCATCAGTAAAAAGCAGAACTGCGCTCCTTGACAGTAACATTACGGTTGCAAAAGAGTTCATTCAAAACCTTACTGGTTTTACTGGAATACTCATCACCATTACAAATCCTGTTGATTGTCTCAATACCTATTTCTGGAAAAAGACCGGCCTGCCACGGGAACATATCATAGGATTTGGCGGGCAGCTTGACAGTGCCCGGTTCACCTATAATCTCAATGAACGGGGAATACATGAAAAAGGGACTGTATTAGGTCAGCATGGAGAATGTCAGGTGCCAGTTTTCTCCCGATTGCAAACAGATATCCCCGAAAATACACGTGATATAATTCTATCAGAACTCAAAGATGCAAGTATGGAAGTAATAAAAGGGAAAGGTGCAACCGAATACGGTCCTTGCTGGCATATTACCCGACTTGTACAGGCAATTGCACAGGACCGGCGGGATCTTTTGATCTGCTCATGCATTCTACAGGGAGAATATGCAATTTCAGATTGTTCACTCGGAGTCCCGGCAATAATTGGAGCAAATGGGATTCATAATATTCTTGAATGGTCCCTAAACGCCACTGAAAAAGAGGGAATGAATATAGCTGCAGAGTATGTTCGTGATGTATGCAGGAATATTGCATGAGTGAAGAACTAACTCTTGCCATCAATCAAATCGAGTATACAAGCGCATTAGATGGGACTATCATTCACATATTCGGACGAACAAAAGACGGTACTGCCCGCCATATAGAGGTGAGCGGGTTTCGACCCTACTTCTACATTCAGGAAGACCAGGCAGTACAACAAAATCTTCCCAGCCAGATTGCAGAACTGGATCCTGCCCGATATTACTCCATAAAAGGAGAAATCCTACGAAGAGTATATACTTACCGGCCAATTGACGTCAGAGAAGCCCGTGCCCATTTCAATCATCATGAAGCAGACATTCCATTTGCGACACGATATATGATTGATACCGGTATCACTGGTGGCGTCGCTGTTCCAGAGAGAGAAACCCCGGTTGATTATCATGAAATTCATCCGGCAGAAGTTGTGGCACCTGTTCGGTACTGTCTTCTTGATATTGAATGTGAAGACGATAAAGGAGGTCTTCCAATTCCAGAACGTGATGCAATTATCTGCATTACCTGTTTTGACTCATATGATTCTGCCTATACAACATTTATTCTTCAAAACCCAGAATCAACCATACCACAAGATCTCTGTATGAAAGAGTCAGCTACAACTGATGCAGTATCTCATATCAAAAAACATACCATCAATCTTTTTCCGACTGAAAAAAATCTCCTGAAAGCATTTTCAGAATATATCAAACATACCGATCCTGATATCCTGTCAGGATGGAATTTTACCAATTTTGACCTGCCTTTCATCACTGGCAGGATGAAAGAACAGGATCTTGACCCGAATTTGTTGGCACGTCTCCCGGGAGCATCAGACCGGACAGCAATCCGAGGGAGGATAGATTTCGATCTCCTTGCAGGATACAAAAGGATGCAAACCAGCAAACTGGATTCATACCGACTGGATGCAGTAGGGAAACACGAAGTCGGAGAGGTTAAGGCTTTTCATTATGAAACCGGGATGACGTCACGATTCTGGCAGGAGAGCCCAGAGAAACTTGTTGAATATAACGTAAAAGATGTTGAGCTCTGTGTACTGATAAACCAAAAAAACAGTATTATAGAGTTCTATCAGGAAATCGCCAGATATGTAGGATGTCCGTTAGACAGGACTCTGAATTCATCTCAGGTTATCGATATTTACATCCTTCGAAAGGCATTTGGAAGATATATTCTCCCATCAAAAGGGTATGCAGATGCGGTAGAATTTGAAGGGGCAACCGTATTTGAACCCAGTAAGGGTCTTCGGGAGAATGTGGTTGTTTTAGATTTAAAATCCCTGTATCCTATGGCAATGATGACTATCAATGCATCCCCGGAGACAAAACGCCCTGATGGCGATCTTATGGCTCCAAACGGAATACGGTTTGCAAGTTCTCCAGATGGTCTTACGCGAAGTATCATTGGAGAACTGATGCACGAACGCGATGAAAAGAAGCGTCTTCGGAATGAATTTGCCTTTGGATCAGAAGAATACCACCTGTATGACATGCAACAGGGTGTTATTAAAGTCATCATGAATACCTACTATGGAGTCAGTGGATATGCACGATTCCGCCTGTATGATCGTGAAATTGGATCTGCAGTCACCTCGGTTGGCAGGGCTATCATCCAGCATACACGCTCTATCATTGAAGGGATGGGATACCCGGTCGTGTACGGAGATACAGATTCATGTATGGTTCAGCTCCCTTTAGAGGATCTACAAAATACTATTATCCGGGCTCGAGAGATTGAAACAGTGCTGAATAAAAGTTATGATGACTTTGCCAGAGATGTTCTTTGCGCCTCAGTCCATTATTTCTCTATCAAATTTGAGAAAGTATATAAACGATTCTTCCAGGCAGGAAAAAAGAAGAGATACGCTGGTAATCTCATATGGAAGGAAGGAAAAGAAGTTTGTGAGACTGACATGGTCGGTTTTGAGACAAAACGAAGTGACTCACCCCAGATAACACGTGAGGTTCAGAAAAAGGTCATGGAGATGATCCTTGCTGGAGCCGGACTTTCAGATCTAAAACAGTATGTTGGTGATATAATCAAAAAATATCGTGCAGGAGCCTTTTCTCTGGACGAAATAGGGATTCCTGGCGGAATCGGAAAAAACTTAAAAGACTATGGAACTGATGATGCTCATATCAGGGGTGCGAATTATGCAAACCAGTATCTTGGGACGAACTTTGGAAAGGGGAGCAAACCAAAGCGGGTATATATTAAACAAGTGAACGGCCTTTATCCCAAAACTGATGTAATCTGTTTTGAGTACGGTGACCAGGTGCTGGAAGCGTTTGTTGTTGATCGGGAACTGATGCTTGAAAAGACGATACGACAACCAATAGAACGAATTATTGAACCAATCGGATGGTCCTGGAGCGATCTGGATCCCTCACGAACAACATTATCAGACTTTTTCTAACGAGATATGACATATCACAAGGCTGAAAGGATATCAACCAGAATTGCACGATTCTGCCAACAAGATCAAAATATTTCTTGCATCCCAAGAATTGTTATCGGTGGCGTCTATAGCGGTTGTGGCAAAACCACCATCACAAAAGGTATCATGCAGGCCCTTGTTGATGAAGGACTCACTGTTCAGCCCTTTAAAATCGGGCCTGATTTTATAGATCCTAGCCATCATACTGCAATATGTGGCCGACCTTGTATGAATCTTGATCTCTTTATGATGGGTGAAGATGCTATCAGAACTACCGTTGCAGAGGCATCAGAAGGGTCTGATATTGCCATCATCGAAGGCGTTATGGGACTGTATGACGGACTTGAAGGAACGTCATTTGCCAGTACTGCACATGTGGCAAAGATCCTTGATGCACCAGTCATCCTTGTAATTGACGCAAAAGGCATGTCTCAGAGCTGTCATGCTATGGCATCCGGATACCGGGATTATGATCCTGACCTCTCCTTTGCAGGAGTCATTTTCAACAAAATCGGAAGTGAGCGCCATAAAACAATGATAGATACCGGATCCATTACTGAACACCTGGGCTTTATTCCCAAAGATGATCTGTTTTCTGTTGAAAGTCGTCATCTCGGTCTGTATATGGGAGATGAGATAAACCGGAATTCAGAAGTCGGGGGAATTATTGCTTCTCATTGTAATCTCTGCAGGATTCAGGAGATTGCCAGTACTGCACCACGGTTTACTTATAATCGTTCATTAACGAATGAACAGATGGCACATCCAGGTGTCACCATTGGTATCGCTTCTGATTCTGCATTCTGTTTTTATTACCAGCATAATCTGGCTATGTTGCATCGATTCGGAGCAAAGATTAAATTTTTCAGTCCGATGACCGATCCAATTCCAGAGGTGGATGCTCTGTATCTCGGTGGTGGATATCCAGAACTCTATGCAGAATGCCTTGCTACTTCCCAATCCTGCCGGCAGATGCCTCTGGCTGCAGATGACGGAATGCCCATCTATGCAGAATGTGGTGGGCTTTTATACCTGAGCCGTGGGCTTGTTTCAGAAGGCGATAGAACGGTGAAATGGACAGGCATTCTTCCAGGCGAAGTCACAATGCATACCCGGTTTTCTGCACTGGGATACTCAGAGGGAATTTGTAGAGCAGGATCTGGTGGTCCTTCACTGGCACCAGATGGCGTTCACATCAGGGGACATGAATTTCATTATTCA
>CAYRYR010000130.1:0-6994 GCA_964428385.1 uncultured Methanoregulaceae archaeon | reverse complement strand
TCCTTTCATGGCCGAACCCGGACGACATAGTCGGTTATGTCACCTTCGCGGCTGATTCATCGGGTTCAGTCACTGGTTTTATATCCGAAGAGTTCGGCCCGTTTGCACGGGAGTGAACGGGTTGGCTGAATCATAATCAGCACTCAACAGATAAATATCCCTGATTTTTTGATAAAACCTCTTTTCACTCGCACGAATCGCACGGATACGATCGAGAAGTTCATCAAAATAATCCATTCCGCCCGGTTCAGCCAGACGCTCATCATCAAGAGCAAACCCTTTGACAATATACTCCCTGAGCCGTTCTGTAGCCCATTGTCTGAACTGAGTCCCCCGATGAGAACGAATTCGGTATCCCACAGCGATGACCGCTTCAAGATTATAAAACCGGGTTTGGTACTGTTTTCCATCAGAGGCAGTTGTCAAGTATTCCCTGACAACTCGATCTTGAACAAGTTCACCCTCGGCAAAGATATTTTTCATGGAGGCTGATATTCTGTTTCGTCGTCTGGAAGAGTTCAGCCATCCGGTTCTGATTTAACCAGACGGTCCCTTCTTCAAGGATGACCTCGATTCGCTGCCTGCCGTCTTCAGTGGTGTAAAGGAGTAACTTACTTTGTGTGATATCTTCTGATGTCAATTAGTATTCTCCAGTTACCTAAAAAGGGTTTTTCGAAACATCTGAATGTAGAGCGAGATTTATACCTGATAATGTGAAATCATCCGATAACTTACATATCAAAGTCAACGTGTAATAACATAGATTCTGTGTTCTAACTTTATTTAGTATAATACCATAAGATTAGCGATTGAATCCGCAATCAATGTATATTTAGGGGGATCTGCAGGTATCTACCCACAGGCTTTTTACAAACAGAGTAACCAAAACTAACCATTGGTCGGTGACGACTGGAGCATATGAGGCGGCAGACACTCCGGTTCAGACAGGTGACCGGTAATGAGCCAGCCCGGAAGGTGTTTTTTTGCCCGGTCCCAGAATCGGACCGTGGGCCGCCAAGCACCAGTTCAGGCTCGGTGACCAATATTTTTTCCTCCCGGTCAGCATCGAAATAGATGATCATCTCCCCGAGAAAGAGGCCTGTCTCATCATTCAGACCCCGGTACATCCGCCACTGGTGCATCCAGCTGGTCAGGGCGAACACTGTAGAGAGGGAAGTGATCACCCCCCAGAATTCAGGCACTCCCACGGACCACACCCCCAACAAGTTCGATGAACTCACTGTTGTTCATCTGGGTGGCCAGAAACGTCCGGTCAAAGAGAGAGCCATTCTCATCTTCAGTTGAGACCACCCGGTTGATCATCCCGTCCGCCTGGATCACAGACCCCGCGACGGTCCCATCCCTGCTCATCTGACGATTTCCCAGGTACTCCCCGGTTTTGAACAATCCGGAGAGGGATATATCTTCGTCCCTGACCGGCACCTGCCGGGTATCAAACACACACCGGGTCTCCGGATCAGACCTATTCCGCATCTGCCAGGAGTACTCATCCACCCCCATCGGACCGGTAAGCTACCCTGACCCGAGAGCTCACCCCATCAGTGAGGACCAGATCACGGGAGATGTTCGCCCGGTCAGTTGTAAAGAATGATGCTCCATAGGTCCGGTCCGGATCGGTAACCGCTGAACTTGTCCAGGTCGCCCCGTCACACAGAATCGAAGAAGAGATCAGATCGGCTCCACAGATGCCAAGCACCATCATGCCACCAATCATGCACAGTACAAGAATTCACTTCATTTCAGCCGCCTTCTGAAAAAGAGAAGTGATGTTCAGGTGAGAATTGTGATCGGATCTGCCCAGATCTCCATGTCAGTCCGGATAGCATCTGCCTCCATGCCAGAGAGTGAGATACTATCCCGCTTGAGTGTAACTAAGAAAGTTTCCCGTTGCTGTGATGGCATTTCAGTGTACAGCAGAAGGTATCCATTGAGATGTCACGTGAAGGAAAAACGCCGGGAGAGCTCGCGGAGGAAGAAAAAGGAAATTCTCTCCGGAATTTTCTTTCGATAACGGGGTGTAAGCCGAGCCAGAGGCGTCCCTGAAGCAACGAGTCCCCCCTCCCTCCTCGGGTTTGGCCAGGAGGGAGGGGTCGGGAATGGGTGGCAGGGTCACAGGGGTGAGCAGTATAGCCAATACTATCGGAAAACCTACATGAAAACTAGTCTTACAAGGTCTTTAGAATATATGCCTGATCCGGATGAGTCTTCTTGTCAGGATATCGTGGAACCAGAAGACCCTCCCGAACCATAGGTCGGATGTAGTAATCACGAATAGCTTTTTCGGTTCGATGAAGTATCAGAGCGATATCACCAAGTGTCTGAAAACGTTCGGAGCAGATATCAAGAATGAATGATTCCATTTCTTCTTTCGGAATATTTTTCCGCCCCCTCATTCCTTTTTCAATCCTCTCTGCCAGGGGTACAGATCCGATATTCATGAGCGAAGGAGATAGGATATTACTCGAATGAGACAAGCTCGGATTCAAATACGGTAAGCTCTCATCTGAATGAGACAAGCTCGGATTCAAATACGGTAAGCTCCCACCTGAATGTGACAAGCTAGACTCCCCTTTATCATCGGTGAGATGGCTCTGGGTAACGGTACCCTGGGGAGGATTCTTCGGATAGTATACTCTTCCACGCGACTCCCCCTCCGGTACGAGAAATCCCAGATCCACAAGAATCTTCAGATCTTTTGTCAGGTCAGAAGGATGGATCCCTGACATCTCCCGGATCCGCTTATGAGTAACTTCACCATCTGAATAGGCCAATGCAAGAGCAAGTTTTTGTTCATGAGAGAGAGCATGAAAGGATGCTCCAAAGGTAGTATCAAGATATGCCAGAATATTCTCCGGGAAGAGGTGAATCATACAGAGGGTCAGGGTCGTCATATCCGGGCCGAACGACTCGACATAATGAGGACTACGATATTGCTCCTGTGCCCAGTTGGAAAAGATGCTGGGAATACCGGAACCAGCCTGGTCCCCAAATCCTACCATCCGGAACATGACCTGCAATGCACGATTCCGGCAGTCACTCGTACCGCCATGAGCTGCCAGTTCGAGAGGGATCCGCATCGTTCCTGGATTTCTGAATATGATCCTGTCCACCCGTTTCTCAACCAGAATAGAGACTGAACTTGAGTAGTCTGTATGGATGAGTGTATTGACCAGTGCTTCCCGGATAGCTGCCTCAGCCGGCGTATCTTCCACCCGTTGCCCTTCATGAAGATGAAACGGACTTTTTAGATCGCGTTTCAATCTCCGGTAGGTTAATTGAAAGAAATCAAACAGGTTGCCAGACCAGCTTCCATCAGGAACCAAACGGTTAATCCATCGGACAGAATCACTTCCTTCAGGAATTTCACGATAATCAAGGAAGAATTCCGGGAGAAATTCGGTGATTGTCTCCCACTTTCCAAACATCAATAACCCGGCTACCGTCAGTCCTTCCTCTCCGGTTTCACGATCTTTTCTGTATCCCTGGAGATGAGTAAGAAAATCAGGATCAGAGTCGTTGTTCCAGGTGTGAGATAGATTGGTTATCCTGAAACGGTTCCGATACGCATGAAAACTTTCCAGGTGGAGATCATCAACTCCGGTATGAGAAATTATCCGCTTGTCCTGCCCATCACTGACCTGTTCAGCGAGCATCCGCTTTACAACCGATTCATCGCACCGGTAATCTCCCTGATAATTTCTGCGATATGTTCCGGTTAGCGGGTTATTGTTGAGGTATATCGGTTTTTCCTCACGGGTAGCACGAGGAACATGAATGACAAGGATCGTTTTATCCGCTATCTGAACCTCAATTATATCTGAAATCTTTTAAGAGGTTTTTACTTGCTTTCTGTTTATTATTCAGAGTATTGGTAAGATTTTCTCTGATCTTTAGAACCCGGTTTAATCCATAGACGTAGAAATGATTTTTAGGGTTTTCTTCGATTCCAAGAAGGATCACTCCGCCGTTGGTATTTGCCATGGCACTATAGGATTCAAAGAATGATTGCGGGAGCTCTCCATTGCCATCTCTTCCGCCTGCCTTCTTTGCTTCCCGATTCAGATCTTCATACAACTGATCTGTTTGTATCAGATCAACGAGAGCATCAAGATCTACTGTTTCAGTGACGTCCACGATGGGGTTCCTCCTGGTATTTTCTTTCTGGGTAAACTCGGGTATCTATTGAATGGTAATAGTCCTTATTCCTTCATACCATTTTGTTGAAAATAATTCCATTTCCTATAACGGATTAATATTTCCGGGATATGGTTTTCCATGGACCGACTTCTACCACATACACGATGAGTTTATTGTTTTGAATAGAGAGGATAGCCCGGTAACCACCAACATGAAGAGAATGAAACGGAGACTTATCAGATCCTTCTAACTTCTGTACACGCGACCAGGGATTTATCTTCAGATCATGTATGGCTCTGATTATCTCCTGTGCAATTGGTAATGGAATTTTTTTAAGGTTTCTTTTTGCTTTATTCGAGTAGATTATCTGAAATTCAGTCATTCAACCCCGAATTCTTTCATAATCTCTTCTTCAGTATGTACTCTTCCTGCTTTGATATCTTCCAGTGCTTCTTCTATCCCTGCTATCTCTTCGGATGTAAGAGGATTAGTATCAATGGCACATGCTAAAAGGCGTTCTATCACTGCGCTATAAGATTCTCTGGGGTGTGTTTTTAGGTTTGATAATTGCTCCTTTAAGTCTGAACGAATGTATATTGTAGAAGCCTTTTGCATAATTTACCTATAGGTGTCTACATGTATTGATAGTTATGCAAGCAAAATTATTTCCTTCGAATGTGGTAACCTCTTTCATATTTGACATAATGTTCTTTCCCCATAGAAGACACGAGAATTGGTTTTCTTGCGTAATTTGATGAGAATAAAGTGCCGCATATTTCATACTAAGGATTACAAAAAAGTGAGAGAGTAGTGGCACGGCACGAAATTATCCAGGGGGGTACACTTATCTGAACAAGTCTCCTCACTCGTTGTATGACCACCCTCAGACAAGATAGGCAGGCCTATCTTTCAATGTGGGTGGAAATTTAGAATCATAAAAAAGTGAAGAGACAGATGAGAGAGAATATTCCTAAACCTGAAATCGATTATTTCTGTGATTCAATAAGGTCGCGATGAAAATCCCGGTACATTGAAGTAGAATTAGTCTGCTTGCGAAGCGTCCGCCGAAAACCAAACGCCTCATAAAATCCTATTGAATGGGTTCTCGCATCCACGGTAATGATTCTGCATCCGACATTATGTGAAATGGTGATTGTCATTACCAGGATTTCCCTGAGCATATGCATCCCAATGCCCCTTTTTGTATATCGGTCATCGGTTGCAAGTCTGGCGATCTTTAAAGCCGGTTACCGGGAATATGGATAATCATCTACCCCGTCTCCATCATGAATACCCTTGATCTCAATGCTATCAGTTGTCAGAGTGAAGAATCCAACAAGGACATCATTCCAAAAAACAAGGTGAGTTACAGAAATACTATTATTCTGGCTGGTTAATGCATCATCTTTAAGAAAGTCTTCGAGGTCCTTCTTACAGCAGATGAATCCGGAAAGATAGTGTTCAGGGGATAAAATAGAGAAGCGAAGCTCTTCTTTGGGTATTTTTATTTGAGTGAATAATGCCTTGATTCTTCGTACGCTTCCTGAAGCAATTGTCTTCCTTTCGGTGTATCTGTTGGATTTTTAATATACCGATGGAACTCAAGGGCATCCTCACCTTCAAGAACCAGTCCGAGTTCTATTGGTTTTGCCATTTCTCTTTTTATATTGGGGCCATAATGAGATAATTTTTTCATCCGCTTGAATGTCTTCCCGGCGGCTTTTTTCCTCACCTGATACTTCTGAAGATTTATCAGGTTCAGGGATATCACCGCTCATCTTCGCAAGGGCTCGTTTGCGGTTCTGCTCCTTTCTCCATGCTTCATAATCCAGCTTCTTTCCCGGATCGTCAAAAACCTCTTTCAGGTCAGTCCATCGCTGGATTCCTCTTCCACAGTTCTGGTGATGACAACCGGCGAAGATCGCACCGCTTTGAAACTGGACTACATTCACTCTATCCCGGTGATCTCCGCTGAACAAACATTCAGCGAGGACAAAGAGTATCCCACCCATGTAGGTTTGGCATCGTATCTGAAGTGATGAACATCAAGCCACTCACCAAGGTTAATCATCTGGCCGGTTTTTTCTGGGAGAAGGAGGACTTCATTGGATCGGGATCATCTTTGAGAATCAGATCAACCAGTCCTTTGAGCTGCTCCAGCGTTACGATCCTTTCATTTTCTAAAAAGATAAGAGAAGACTGCCGGTGTGGTGTTCCGGCATGCTGTCTCCTTTAACCCACCGCCCCCATCTTCAATCAAGAAGGGGAAAAGGATACTATCAGGTCTCTGATAAATGTGGCTAAAACCTTTCGGAAAGAATGGTGTTTTACTTCTTATCGGGATGATTGTTGATACAATTCTTCATGGTAATTATCGAGGAAAAGATTGTTGAGTTCTGGAGGAGATGAAATAATAATGAGTAAAGCTGTTGAGATCCCGGATCCGGTGATGAATCTGATTGAACATCTGAAAAGCAAGCCCGATGAAAAACCCATTGACGTGATTACCAAGGCACTTGAATATTATAGTGATGAATATATCGATGAACAGACTGAAATAGCGATTCAAGAAGGAATTAAAGAATACAAAGCGGGGAAATCCATCTCTCACGAAGAAGTAGGAAAGGAACTTGGGTTTAAGTAATGTATTCTCTCAGATATTCGAATAGTGCAAAAAAATCATTAAAGAATCTTGATCATCAGGCAGGCAGACGAATATTTCAGGCTCTTGATTCTATCAGGGCAGATCCACGATCTCATATTAAGGAGATGAAGCGTCCAAAAGGATCTGAACCTTTATATAAATATAGAATTGGAGATTACCGGATAATCATGG
>CAYRYR010000129.1:0-7151 GCA_964428385.1 uncultured Methanoregulaceae archaeon | reverse complement strand
GTCTTTTTCTTAAAATATCAGGATATATGGTTTTATTATACTTTTCTGACCACACAATCAGGATGGTATAGGAAACAACGATATATAGGTCGATACATCAAGGATAATGTTAGTAATAATTCAATGGGTGATTGTTAGAAAAAAATGCAGAATGGTAACATGAGATGAATAGAGAAAGATGAAACACAATCTTGTTTTCTTGGCACTCATACAGAAAGAATCTGCTGATATTGAGTTTTTTATTCACTCTAATGGTATGCATATCTTCTCTGAATGTAATTAAATTCTTTTTTATTTCACTCTTTTTTCTTAAGTTTTGTATGGAAATTTAGATAATTACGTTCAATAAATCTCGTTCTTACAGAATTTTGTTATACTCGGTATATGGCCAGATGATTTTTGCCGGCAATTATATCCTGGTTTGATTTAAAAAATCAGATATCTCTTACGATTGTCTGTCTTTAGATACAAGAGCAATAATATATTTTCAAGGAACTATACCTAGTACAAATCCAAAAAATTACCTTTTAGATATGATACAGCTGAAATTACCTGAATATTTTTTTCGATATTTTATTGCTATCGTAATAGTATTTCTCCTTGGGATCTGTCTTATCTTTTTACAGGATGCAATTCATCATCCTGATCTTGAACAGAGGAATACAAGTGAACTAGAAAAACAATATACTTTCGAAGTTACTATAGTAATTCCTGCATTGCAGAAAGCATTTCCTCTCCTTTTATTTTCTAATGGTGGAGTTGCACTTTTTATTCTTCTGGTTCCTTTATACTGGATAGGGATTTGGTGGTTTAAGCGGGATCTTCTTAATTATATCATTCTCCTTATGCAGGCAACAGTTTTCCTTCTGATTTTTGCTTTGGGTCATAATACATTCTCAAAACTATATGAATTCTATAAAACAATGCCTTTTTTTGTCTTTGTTACTTTCTATTATCCACATGGAATCTTCGAGATCCTGGCATTTATATTATCTGGGACGTTTTCTCTCATTGTTATTGATGCAGTGAGAAAATATCTGCATGATTTTGATGATACGTCCTCTCTGCATCCTGGAGATATCTGCATCTTTATTCTTCGAAAAATCTGGATGATTCTTGTAATAATTATCCTCATTCTTACAATTGCAGCGGCTATCGAGTGCTGGATTACACCTTCTATGGTAACATCCACTTTAAAGGTCGCGATATCCGGGGTTTCCAATCGTTAATCCGGAATCGCACGTTTTTCATCTGTGTGATATCCTCAATATCCTATTGATATATATCTTTACATAAAAAGATCCTTTTAATTACGTGTACAAAAGGGTGTAAAACCTGTATGAGGCTAGAAATACTTTCAATACTATTCATCTGTATTATATTAATTCCGTTTGTTGTGATGGTATATGCAGGTTAAAAATACAATATATTCTTCATTTGATGATGATCCTGCATTTCGTCCGGACTATTCGACATCAATTAAAGGCACTGTTACCCCGGATCTTCCGCTTCTGGTGCAGATTGAAACCCGCGATCCCCTCCTTGCATGTATGGTTATTCATCTTTCAGGACCAGATAATACAGACTTTTCAATGACCAGGGGAAGGGGGGTCGATCACAAAAAGATCCGGAATTGATAACTCTGTCAAAATAAGGGTATCCAAAGATTATGATATATTTTAATGTCAGTAGTAACCGGCTGATAACAAATCCCGATCTCTATACCCTGGAAGTGTCACAAATACCAGCAGAAAAAAATCTGGTTTTAGACATTATATTTTATAACCATATGCCCAAAAAAAGCACACCTATTTTACCAATAGAAAAAATTTGTTATAGATGTGCAATAGAGAATAACTATGGAACAAATAACTAACAAATACAGCATTTTATTTTTGAGCAGGGTTTTCATCCTGGTATTTCTGATATATGTTGGATTTTTTACCGTCACTCCGGTTTTAGCAGGACAACAGACCGGATATCAATATCTTAATCCCTCTACGGATCTGGATTATAGTTATAATCCTGCAGATCACTTATCAGGCCCATCTGGATATCAGGTTTATCTGATAGATCTTTCATCGATATTTAAGCCTGAATCTGCCCCCGTGCTTTTTGGGTATCTTCAGGGAGACTATGATGATGCGATGGTTGTTATAACCGGAAAGGAAGAATCTGGTGATACATTCAGACAGATAGGAACAATCACTCCTGAAAAAAACGGGCTTTTTGTCTATACAATTCCTCGTAATGATGAAAAATTACACTATTTCCAGGCAATTGCGATAATAGATACAGAAACAGTATTTTCAGATATCACTCCTCATTATCTGTCAGGAGCAGGTACAACGACTCCTGTTTCATATCCGACAACCTCAATCCCCGTTTATACCCGCGCACCGACACCAGTTTATACCCTTGCACCGACACCAGTTTACACCCCTGTTCCCCAGGCACTTTCTAAATATACAACACTTACCCTTCAGGCAGATACATTCAGTCCAAAAGTGGGTGATTCTGTCAGTCTTTCCGGTCAGCTTACTGACAGTTCCGGAAATGGAATTGCACAAGCCACGATAGGCGTTGAAGTTCCGGATGAATCAGGAGCGCCATCTTCTACCCCGCTTTCAACGACACGGACAGATAGGGATGGCAGGTATAGAACATCAATCAGTACGTGGCAACCAGGAACAGTTGCCATCCATGTTTCATATAAAGGTGATGCGTCACACCTTCCTGCAACCAGCAACTCACTTCTCATCAGCGCTCATGCATGAGAGAAGAACAATTTTTTTATCTTTTTGCTGGCCGGATGTAATATTGGCATTATTTTTTTGTTCAGGTGTTAGTCATATATGAGAAGCATAATATTTGAAATGAAAGAACAGAAGAGACAGGACTCTTTATAGGTATGTTTTCTGCAATTGAACTGCAGATGATAGTTGATACAACATTCTCTTTTTTTTTTTGTAATAGTAATTACTCAATGAGAGAACAATTCGATACGAGTAGAGAACTCATCTGTTTCTATTAACTGAGTACCAGCAGAGGTTGATGAGTGCATCGCGTATCAATCCGTCTGAATGAGCTGCAGCAATGTCAGCTGCTTTTTGAGCATACATTACAGCCTGATCCATGGACGCCTGTAAAGCGCCCGATTGCTGCACTTCTCTTATTAGGGTATAGATGGTATCCTTATCACGGGATCCCTGTAACCAGGAGATAAAAGCCGGAGTCTTTTTGTCAAAACTATTATGACAAATCAAAGGGAGAGTTACCATGCCCGATTTCAGATCAGATCCAATCGGTCTGGCATCTCCTGTTTCTATTTTATAATCAAGGATATCATCCTGTATCTGAAAAGATATTCCCAGTAATTCGCCATACCGGGTAAGATGGTCGCATCCATTTTCATCTACTTCTCCTAATAGTGCTCCGCATGCAGCACAAGCCCGAAACAGAGAGGCAGTTTTATCAGATATCCATATCAGGTATTTCTCTAATAAAAAAGATCTTCCTGTATCGTTTGTATAAACCTGGAGTTCTGCGGCTGTTATTTGTGTAAGTGTCTCTGTAATTATCTCTATTATGGCATTGCTCTTACTCTCTAAAAAGAGAGCATATGATCTGGCAAAAATAAAATCTGCAATGAGAACCGCGGCTGCAGGTGATATTTTTTTATATAGCGTAGGATATCCCCGTCTTACCTGATGCTCATCCACAAGATCATCATGGATAAGAGTAGCCAGGTGAAACAATTCACATGCTGCTGCAACTGGAACCAGTGCAGGATTCATTTTTCCTGATATAAGGCCACAAAGGAGTACGGTAAGAGCACGGATCCGTTTTCCATGTCCAGAAGGGCCTGTGATTGCCGGGATGACGTGTGGAGGCAGAAGAGCAATCTGCTGGTTAATGCACTCATCAATCTCCTGCATAAGGGAAGATATTTCAGGAGGAAGGGATAGTGCCAGGTTCATGTCGCCTCATTCCGCAGAAAACATGCAGGATCTTCAGCTAGAAAATCTCCTGTTATTGCATAAGATCTGCCACGACACCCACCACACAGACTTTTATACCGGCATGAACCACATGAACCTGTCAGGTTATCCCGGTTACGTAAGGCATTAAGAACCGGAGAATTACGATATATCTGGTCAAATGGTGTATCCTTAATATTACCGCATGATATCGGGAGGAATGGGCAGGGGAGTACTTCTCCATTGGGCTTGATATAGACAAACCCTCTCCCTGCTGAGCACCCATGAAAGAAATAATTAGCAAGTGAGAGAAGAGGACCGGAGATGATTCCTGCTCTTTTCATAAGATATGCCCAGTACTGGGGGCCAGCTACTGGTTCTGTTACTACGGTTACCTCTGCCTGTCCGAGACACATTTGTTCTATCAATCGTTGATTTGCTTCTGTGTCAAGACTTGAATCAGCGATTTTTCTCCCTCTGCCAACCGGGACGAGTTGGTACATAATAAGAATGGCAGCTTGTAGTTTATCTGCAGTATGCATGAGAGCAGTAACCTGATCGGCATTATATGATGCTATAGTAACATTAATGTGAAGAGGTATTCCAACCTTTTTTATCCTGGAGATTCCTTCTAATGCTTCTTTTAAAGCACCATTTTTCCCCCGAATCTTATCATGTGTTTTGGCATCGGTTGCATCAATACTGATTGCCATAATAGCAACTCCTGCATCTTTAAGCCTCTGAGCACATTGCTCTGTAATAAGTGTCCCGTTTGATGCTATTGTACATGAAAATCCCAGATTTTTTGCGTATCTTAAGATACAAAAGAGATCGTTTCTGAGAAGTGGTTCTCCACCAGTGAATGCAATCATCCTGAATTCAGGTATCATAGCAAGTTGATCTAAAAGTGCATATACTTCCGTTGTGGAGAGTTCTTCTTCATCTTTGAGATCTCCAGCATGACAATGAATACATGACAAATTACATCTGCTGGTGAGTTCTATTACCGGATGAGAGGGAAAGCCGATACATCCCATCCCTTGTGCCCCTGAAGCACCAGATAATAGGGATAAACTATATTTTACTACCCATAATGGCATCTTTTTCCAACCGGTTAGCATTGCCAGGAGGATTAGAGATCCGACCTGTCTCATCAGGAGGGATGGAGGAGACCACCATGGTCTGACAGGTTTTCTCTGATGAATGGCAGTAATAATATCACCTGATAAAAATAGTGATAAATGTGATGATAATTCCACAATTCAGAAGAATTGTTCCTCCACACATCCATTCCCGTATTGTTTTCTCTCTATACATCTTTTTTATCATAAGAAGAGTTAGGATAATTCCTCCTGATATACAAGGAGTCATCAGATAGAAGGCAGAATAATACTGTGAAATAATACCTGCTGTACCTATTGCAGTAAGACAGAGAAAACAGTATAAAAGAGATCCTCTTTTCATACCAATCCGTACCAGGATGTTTTTTTTCCCTGCCTTTTTATCTGTCTCATAATCAGGAAATTCGTTCATGATAATGACTGCTGCTATAGAAGATGCAATTGGTATTGAGAGGATAAATACAGAGGACGGGATGTTTCCTGCCTGAAGATAATAAGCAGCTGTGAGTGAAAGCCATCCATAACAAAGTGCTATCCAGAGTTCTCCAAGACCTCTGCTTACCCATCTGACAGGGCGTGCTGAATACAGATATCCTCCTACCATTCCGAGGATTCCAAGGGGTATGGTAAGGGGTCCTGTATGTAATAAAAGCCATAATAAAAGACCAATTACTCCTGCAGCAGTCAAAGCCAGAATAGCAGCTACTCTGGCCTGTTCAGGATGAACAAGGCCGAGCTGAATTGCCTGTGATCCTCCAGCAAATGAACTTTTTTGTACCTGATGAGATAAATTATCCTCTTCCTGATCATAATATTCACCTGCATAATAGGCAGAAAGCATGATGCAGACGGTTCCGGCTATCCCCAGGATAAGAACGGGAAATTGAACAGAGTATCCATCATATGAAGCGAGGACTGTTCCAAGTATGAACGGAAGGATGCCTACTATATGAAATGGGAGCCTGGAGAGGAGAAAAAAACCGTATATCTGCTTAAAAATAGTTCTGTTCATTATCTTCAGGAATTATGAGTATTGTTTAGATTTTGCGTCATTCATCTCTTTTATGTATATTGCATTATTCTATTATCTTATTGAAGTGGTATAGGGCGAAGGAATTAGAAATGATTATCGGATAAATGGATGTTTCAGAATTATTCCCTCTGAAATTAATCGCATTGCAGGTATGATTCATGAGAATATAACTTTTAGGTTATACACTAATACTACTTGCGATATCGCATTTAGTTAATTGTTCAGTCTATCGCAAATTATTTGTATAGAAATACACGACAACCAGATTTTTTTTCCTTTATCTTTCCTTACGTCTATGGAGATCTGATATGATTAGAATGCATTCCGGGTTTATTGAGACAATTATAGTCTCTAATCTGGATTATGAGGTAAGGCTTGAGAAAAATCCGAGCCTCACTGTATTTATTTGATTCAGAATCTCTAAAAAATGTATTTTTTTCACAGCACAGGGAGGGGAATCAATTCTGTACGGGTAAACGGAATTTCAGGAGCAAGTCCAAAGAGTGATGGTTTTGCAATACCTTCAATTTTTAGATTAATCTCATGGTTTTTTAGAAGATTCAATCCTGCTTTGAGAAGATCCATATTTTTTGCATATACCGGGATAGTTACGGTGTTCATACCTTTTTCAATCTGAATATCCTTAATCTCCACATGAGAGAGGTGCTCCCATTGTCCATTATTCTGATAGGAGGCATCACAGGTTATCGTATCAAATGTAATCCCGAACATGTTCGGGTTGTCTATGGTTAGATTGACAGAAAGGGTAATATCAGTTAAGGTGATGTCAGTTAAAGCAATACTTTCCACTGAAACTTCAGGTTCTTTTAAGAGCATACTACATCCTGAGATGAGAGTAAATCCGATTATCAGGAGAATTCCCATAAAAATAATTTCATGATACATACAGTATCTCTCATCATCTGCTATATGAATTTTATCAATCATACGATCTGTATATTAAAAAAACGCCGGATTTAATTGCTATTCAGATGCCCATACACTTTTTTTCCAAAA
>CAYRYR010000128.1:0-7221 GCA_964428385.1 uncultured Methanoregulaceae archaeon | reverse complement strand
CGTGCAGTAAAATCTCCGGAAGCATAATATCCGGCAAGCCTCATTGCTTCGTTAACTGGTTCTGTGATAGTCTCAAGAGTCATGTTAAAACCAGCAATAATCATTCGGAACCCTCCACGAAACGCCTTCTCATCTCCCCGTACAGAAAGATCTCCTGCCCGTGTGGCATCAGTCAATTTTATCGTCTCTTTATGCAGGTGATCAAGTGACTGCACCATCATTGTAAGAGCGGGACGTATCTCATCCCTTTCATCCTCGGTTTCGGAAAATTCCTGAATATACTCCCCATTCGCAATTTTTGTAAGATTACCTACAACATTTATCTGAAGGTCATTGGCAAATTCATCCATGGTCTTTGCCATGATTCCGATCTCATCATTTCGATCAATATTTAATCTGGCAGAGAGGTGTCCACTGTTTAACTCTTTAATCATCACAACCACCTGCTGGAGTGGTCCGGCAATGGATCGACCAAAAAATATTGCAATGGTTGCCCCTATTACCATGGAGGCGATGACAAGGGCAAATATAGTATTTGTTAAGGTGGTAATCGGCCCGGTGAAATCCGACATTTCAGCCCGTGAGACGATATACCAGTCTAGTGGTTCATAATAGGTGTAGGCATCAAGGATTTTTGTTCCGTTAACATTATGAGAAATGGTGCCTTCTTTTTTGGCAAACATCTCCTGAACAAAATCACGTTCCGCCCAGTTCTCTCCGATGTGAGTGGGGTGGACTAACACGTCTCCCTCACTGTTTAGAACATACATGTACCCATTCTTACCAACCACGGTGTCTTCAATACTCTTTTTGACCACTTCAAGGGTTTGTGCTTCTTCTGTTCCGACAAACAGAACACCTAACACTTTTCCATTACGGTTGATTATCGGTTCATATGCAGTGACATAGTCTTTACCAAAGAGATCACGTGAACCATAATATGTCTCGGCTTCTTCCACCGCTACTTCATATACATTATCTGTAAGATGTGTATCGACTGCTCTCTGACCATCGGTCCCGATAACGTTTGTTGATATCCTGACCGCGTAACTGTCGTTATACACCTGAAAAACAGTTGCAGCTCCGCCAACAAGAGACTGGACTTCATCAACAATTTCAAAATTGCCATTGACCTGATCCTGGTTTCCATTACTATCAACTAGAATCATTTTCTCGTTGATAATTTCGGGTGTACCTTTTGCATAAAAGATTTTTCTAAGGACGTTTAAGTCACTGTTGACTTTATTTCGCGTCAGTTTATAGACATCATTTGTCCACCCTTTCATATCCTGAACCTGGGTCTCAAGCAACGTCTCGATTTGCTCATTAATCACCTCACTGGAGCTTGAGGATGCAACAAGTCCAAGAAGCAATGTTGGAATTATTGCAAGGAAAAGACAGATCACCAAAATTTTGGTGCCTACTTTAATATTCGTGAAAAATTGTATCATTCAACACCTGGTCTGTTGTTCACGGGTTTCATCAGCAATTTTTTTGATGTGGTTACTATCTATGTTTTTTATCATCTTTCTGTACCGCCTTTGGAATAGGTCCGGGCTTTATTATCATTGATTATCATATTAGGATCTGAGAGGATTGCAGCGCCATTAAGAATTATGAGCGCGTCTTTCATTGTTCCATATATATATTGGTTGTTCCCTGTAAATTCCATAGAAGATGAGTGAGATATCTTATCCTCCCTGATAGTTCTGATGCCGGTTATCTGATCTACAAGAATTCCAAAGGTGATTTTCCTGTCTGTCAGTACAATGACCTGATTAAAATTGGTTAGGGCATTATTCTGAATGGAAATAAGAACCCGAAGATCGACTAATGAGACGATTTCTCCTCGAATTTCGCAGATTCCCACAATATAATTAGGAGTTCTGGGAACAGGGATAATTGCGTTTACAGTCACAACTTCACGAATATATTCAGTTTCCAAGGCAAATTCCCGATAGGCAAGGGAAAATTTGAGCACCTTTCGTAAGGGTACTTCTAATGGAACCATCTCTGGTTGTGCCAGTTCGTCAGCCCGTTTTTTTAATATGATATCAATATTATTAATCGGATAGAAGTCAGGTTCTGCAGAAGGTTTCTGTAAAGGTATTTCAGAAAGGGTCACCCCTTTGTCATCAGTATGAGGGGCAGGATGTGTCCTGATGTATTGAAGAACTTCTGAAATTTGTGAAATGATAAGATATCCCTCACGTGTTCTGTGTGTTCCCGGGATGAGACACTCATCACTTCCGTTTGTCCCGGGCTGATACCTTTCGTGGCTAGTAATATGCATGGAACTTGTTCCATCTACCCAGAGTGCGACGTTACAAGGTTTTGTCCTGACGATGATAATATTGTCAGTAATCCGAAAGGGACGGTCTGTCAGTCCAAAAAGACTTCTGATTGAGAATAATAAAATTTCTTCTCCATGATAATTGACGATTCCAATCTCTCCCTGTTTTGCATCAGGAGTTTGCATTGGCTGAACCATCCTGAAGGCATAGATTACATCATGAAGTGGGATTGCCCCGCCCATTCCCTCAACAGAAAAGAATAAGTATTGATTTATAAGTCATTCACTACTGGTATTGGTTGGATCTTTATACAGATAAATAATAAGTTTCACTTCTGGCATTATCTGATGCAATCGTTTTTTATATTTCTTATTTTCGCGCATATGGGGCAGGATGACTGCTGATAGCAGATATATCTAATAGTCCTGGATTAGGGTCCCTGTTTATGAGTACTGTCTGAATTATATACAAACATAACACTGCAAAACTCATGTTATCGTAGGTGATTGCATCGATATAGTGCTCAAAAACCATTGCCTGGAAACGATCTATATGAACCTTGTTAATGTATCTATTTGTTTTTATATGTCTGCAAATAGATTGATTTATGCAATTTGTAAAAATTATAATTTAATTTATCTGTGCTATATATAGTTTGGTTATTTGGACCCTAAATTTTATCTTTTTATATGGTTATCAGAACCACTATAGGTGTTCAGTTTAGTTCGATCATAATGAGCTAAAATCCTGAATGAGGGATAAATATGGTAAGGTTGATTGTATCAGGTCTTCGGACATATGGAAAAAAAGATACAGTCTATGCTGAGATTACCAGATATATCTCAGAAATTGGTTCTGTTAAGGAAATTGTTACCGGTGGTTCATCTGTTGTTGAAGAAATTGCACAACAATATGCAGATGAAAATGGCATTAAACAGAAAGAAATTGCTCCGGATTGGCAGAGCCACCTTAATGCTGGTTTAATTCGTGACACCCGACTGGCAGAGTATGGAACTCACCTCCTTGTCCTGTCTAATGGAGTATCCAAAGGATCCAACAACCTGATTGACGAAGCCAAACAGAAAAGCCTCACCATAAAAATTGTTGAAATCCCTGATGCGCTGGAAGCAGAGGTACAGTATTTCCCAATGTATTCAACAAAAGGAGTTGGTATTTAATTTATTAGAGTCAAAAATTTTTCAATCCACTATGGAATGTGTAACTGGGGTTCCTGTAACCATTATTTCTTACCACTTATATTGTGAGTGTCAAAGAAATAATCATATATACAATATTAAGTGACCAGAGGGTTACTTACATTTTTTTTCGTTTAAGATATATTTTCAGAAATTCATTATTGATTTTGTCCTGACATTCACCATTAGCAATTTAGCACCCTTTCTGGTCAGAGAATAATTTCTCATTATTTGAATTACCTGATACATTTTATCTTTATCCAGTCCCTTACCTGTTATGTATTGGATAAGAAAGTACCGTCCACAGATATAACTGAGCATGTATGTGGGTTACTTGAGTCTCCCATGGAGGCTTTAAAACATACTGTATGAGTGGTGCCACATAATTCATGTGGGGGATTATGTACGTAACAAATCTTCTGTGTCTATTTATTCGGAGTTACGCACTTGAAAACCTGGATTAAAGGTTTGGATATTTAATTAGGCTGATATTTTCGGAAATCAGTCTTATTAATGTATCAATATCTCTTTTTGCATAACTGCTATTTTTTATACGAATCTATAAAACTGCTATGTCGGCTCTGTCTGAAAAACGAGTGATATTATACCATTATGTTCAGGCAGGAATGAATTACATGACATTCTGATTCTCATATTGACAAAGATCTATATTACTTTAGAATTCCAACCGCAGAGGCACGCAGAGGGGGGAACCCAGGTGTCAGATACTCTGCGAACTTCTGCGTCCTCTGCGGTTATATAATTTCAATCATCAAACAAATGTCGTTTTAACTGGAAATCTCGATGTAAAGAGAGAAAACATCATTTGCAATAAGTCACTTGAAAAATCAACAGAGCCATGTCGCCTCCATCACAGAGACTATTCGAAAATGGCAAATCATTCGTTTTGAAACTTACGTTTGACGTTCATATGCAAATTAATACTCATAAAAGTTTTCTTTTGAGAGGCTTTTTTAGAAACCCGAAGATATTGGACAGTCTCCTGGGATTATTTTAGAGCGAATTGCTAAAATTATTGTTCATTAACCTGATAATTACCAGATGGGTTCTAAAATTAAAATTTTTTATATATGTGTTGTATTGGGACTCCGAATTTCATCTCTTTATATAATTATCAGAACAAGTGTATGTGTTCAATTTAGTTCGGTAAAAATGAGCTAAAATCCTGAACGAGGGATAAAAATGGTAAAGTTGATTGTATCAGGTCTTCGGACATATGGAAAAAAAGACACAGTCTGTGCTGAGATTACCAATTATATCTCAGAAATAGGATCTGTTAAGGAAATTGTTACCGGCGGTTCATCTGGTGTAGAACAAATTGCACAACAATATGCAGATGAAAATGACATTAAACAGAAAGAAATTGTTCCGGATTGGCAGAGTTATATTAATGCTGCCGGTTTAATTCGTGACACCCAATTGGCAGAGTATGGAACTCACCTCCTAGTTCTGTCTAATGGAGTGTCCAAAGGATCCAACAACCTGATTGAGGAAGCTAAAAAGAGAAACCTCACTATAAAAATTGTTAAGATCCCCGATGCGCTGGAAACAGAGGTACAGTATTTCCCAATGTATTCAGCAAATGGAGTTGGTATTTAATTTATTAGAGTCAAAAAATTTTTCAATCCACTATGGAATGTGTAACTGGGGTTCCTGTAACCATTATTTCTTTTCACTTATATTGTGAGTGTCAATGAAGTAATTATATATAATATATAAGTGACCATAGGTCGCTTACATCTTTTTGTCGTTTAGAATATAGTTTCAGATATTCATTATTGATTTTGTCCTTCCATTCACCTTTAGCAAGTTAGCACCCTTTGCTGTCAGAGAATAATTTCTCATTATTTGAATTACCTGATACATTTTATCTTTATCCGGTCCCGTACCTGTTATGTATTGGATAAGAAAGTATCGTCCCCAAATATATCTGAACGTGTATGGGTCACTTGAGTGTCCCATGGAAGCTTCACAACATACTATGAGTGGTGCCATAATTCACGTTGGGGATTATGTACGTCACAAATCCTCTGTGTATATTTATTAGGAGTTACGCATTTGAAAACCTGGATTAAAGGTTTGGATATTTATTTAGGCTAATATTTTTGGAAATAGGTCATATTCAATGTATCAATATCTCGTAATTGCATAACTCCCGTTTCTGATATCAATCTATGAAACTGCTCAGTCGCTTATGACTAAAACCTTTTTTATTTGGGCGCGAATTCCAAAAATTACTGTTCATTAACCTGATAATTACCAGATGGATGGCTCTGTCTGAAAAAGAAGTGATACTATATCATCATGTCAGGCAGGATGTAATTAACCGACATTTTTACTTTCATATTGAAAATTTACTATATCACTTTAGAATTCCACTCGTAGAGGCACGCAGAGGACGCAGAGAGGGAACCCAGGTTTCAGATTGCAAACCAGATACCCCCCGGAAGTTACATCAGTTTCTATTAGATGAATGGTATTGAAGGTTTAAACAGTCTCTCTGCGTCCTCTGCGTCCTCTGCAGTTAATCAATTAAATTATCAAACAAATGTCGTTTCAACTGGAAAGATTTATGTAAGGAGTGAAAACACGATTGCACTATCACTTGAAAAATCTACAGAGCCGATGGATTCTGAAATTAAATTATTTTTTATATATGTGCTGTATTGGGACTCCAAATTTCATCTTTTTATATATTCATCAGAACAAGTGTATGTGTTCAATTTAGTTCGGTTAAAATGAGCTAAAATCCTGAACAGGAGTAAATATGACAAAATTGATTGTATCAGGTCTTCGGACTTATGGAAAAAAAGACATAGTCTGTGCTGAGATTACCAAATATATATCAGAAATTGGATCTGTTAAGGAAATTGTTACCGGTGGTTCATCTGGTGTTGAACAAATTGCACAACAATATGCAGATGAAAATGGCATTAAACAGAAAGAAATTGCTCCGGATTGGCAGAGTCACCTTAATGCTGCGGGTTTAATTCGTGACACCCTATTGGCAGAGTATGGAACTCACCTCCTTGTTCTGTCTAATGGGGTATCCAAGGGATCCAACAACCTGATTGAGGAAGCAAAACAGAAAAACCTCACCATAAAAATTGTTGAAATCCCTGATTCGCTGGAAACAGAGGTACAGTATTTCCCAATGTATTCAGCAAATGGAGTTGGCATTTAATTTATCAGTGTCAAAAAATTATCAATTCACTATGGATTGTGTAACTGGGACTCCTGTAACCATTATTTCTTTTCACTTACATTGTTAGTGTATAGGAAATAATAATATTATATATATAAATTAGTGACCAGAGGTCACTTACATTTTTTTAAGATTTTATTAATAATTAATTATTGAGTTATAGTAGCACTTAATCGTTAGAAGTTTGTATAGATATATACCAGTTTCGTAACATCATATCGTTGGTAATCTCATGGATAACGAATTTAATTCTCACAGAATGAAAATTCTTGTAGTAGAAGATAATCATACACAAGCTGAATATCTCCGGCATTTTTTAGAGAAGTCTGGTGATCATGTAATCACTGCATCGAATGGAATAGAAGCCATGGAACAACTTCAGTTTGAACTCCCGGATATTATATTAACTGATGTGATGATGCCGGAAATGAATGGATTGGATCTTTGTAAGAGAATTAAAAACACGCCTGAAACAGCAGATATTCCGGTTATTCTCGTTACATAT
>CAYRYR010000127.1:0-7251 GCA_964428385.1 uncultured Methanoregulaceae archaeon | reverse complement strand
AGCCTCAGCCGAGATTTGAACTCGGGACCTGCTGATTACAAATCAGCCGCTCTGCCAGCTAAGCCACTGAGGCGCTTCTACTTGTTAGTGCCAATCTGTATTAAACATAATGATAAACCGGTCATCCGAATCAATAAGGAGATACAATACAAATAGTACAGATAACGTGGCACAACTGACAGTTGATATCGGTGGAAGACCCGGACTTGATTGCGGAGGATTCTGTTCGTACTGCTACTTCAAACATGTCAGGGATACAGAACCATTCGGATGCCGGTACTGTCTCCCGTTCACCAAGGGATGTGAGTACTGTACAAAAAGTATTCGCGAGGGATACAGTGGTTTTCGGGATCTAAAAGACGTCGCAGAGGAGACACTTGCCAACCTGCAGATGATATCAGGTTCACTTGACCGGGTGACCATCAGTGGCGGCGGGGATCCGAGCTGCTATCCTGCGTTTGTTGATCTCATTGAACTGCTTGCAAGTCTTGAGGCCCCCCTCCATATCGGATATACGTCAGGAAAGGGGTTTTCAGATCCAGACATCGCAGACTTTCTCATCGATGCCGGGATGGCAGAAGTCTCATTCACCGTCTTCTCACACCGCCCGGAACTGCGGGCTACATATATGCACGATCCCTCACCTGAAGTCTCACTCGAAGTATTCAGGCGGCTTGGGTCAGCAATCGATCTCTATGCAGCTGTCATCGTCATTCCTGGTGTCAACGACGGGGATGAACTCATCAGGACCGCGCAGTGGATAGAATCCTGTGGTGCCAAAGGAATCATTCTCATGCGGTTTGCAAACACCTATGAACAGGGCCTCATCCTGAAAAACAGCCCGATAATCCCGGATCAGCGCATCCATACGGTTCGGGAATTTGAAGAACTCGTCAACGCCGTAAAAAAAGCCTGCACTATCCGGATATCAGGCACACCACTCTATGACGCAGACCTCTCCTCTCCGTTTATCCTTGTGCAGGAGCCATCCCTCATCTCCCGCCTTCCCAGTCTCACCAAAAAGGCAACCGTCATCACCGGCACGGTCGCAGAGCCTTACATCTCTCAAATTCTAAATCAGTGCGGCCCGGGATTTGCTGATGTAATTGCAGTCAGAAAAGAGATTGCCGACCTTATCACGATTGAAGATCTGAATGCACTTGACCTCTCACTCCTCCATGAGACCATTATCATTCCCGGCCGGGCCTTTGTCCATGATAAAGAAGCAACAGATCTCCTGTCAGCAGATGGAACGTTCCGGACGGTAGTCAGGGGGCCAGACATGCTTACCGCAGACGGTGAGACCTCCATGGGTATGACAAAAACCGACGTGCTTGCGATGGAGATGGAAGGATTCTCTGCTCTCATCCGCTGTATCAACCAGTATGGGACCGGGTGACCACCAGGTTTATCATAGCAGGAACATCACATATACTAGCACTGTAACAGGTGCTGGCAGAAGTAAATCCGACGTGGCAGATGTCACGGCCTGAATGAATCAGGCTCAGGGATTACCGGGGTCAGTATAAACAGGGATACCTGTGGCTCTTTTCCCGTATGGATTATTCTGTTACGAACACAGATAGGAGGTAGTATTCATGGCACGTATGCATGCCCGCCGCAGAGGTATTTCAGGATCAGTACGTCCGTACCGAACGAAAGCACCCGAGTGGTCAAATACAGATACAGAACAGATCGAAACGTTAATTATCGATTTAAAGAAACAGGGTGAATCAAGCGCCCGGATAGGCATCATCCTGAGAGACAAGTACGGCGTTCCAAACGTGAAACTGGCAACCGGAAAATCAATAGGCCAGATCATTGAAGAAAATGGAATTGTGACTGAAATCCCAGAAGATTTACGCAATCTCATTATCAAGGCACTGGGGATGCGTAAGCACCTCGCAGAAAATAAGCGGGATCTCCATAACAAACGCCAGTTAATGCTTACCGAGTCAAAAGTCAGACGTCTGGTCAGGTACTATGTCAAGTCTGGCAAATTGCCAAAAGGCTGGGTATACAAACCAGAAACAGCAGAAATTCTATTATCACGATAATCATACATTATGTCCATTGAGGAAGTCTGCAGTGATGTTGCTGAAGAGCTGATGCGACATGACTATATCGATATATTCTGTCATCACGACGCTGACGGTATAGCTGCAGGCGCCATCCTTGGGATATCATTATTCAGAGCAAAAAAACGCTTCCGAATCAGAGTGAAAAACCACATATCTGTAGATGATCTGGTGGAAGAGCACCATATTCTGCTCTGTGATATGGGATCCGGCATAAAGGATCTCCCTGAAGATACCATGGTGGTCGATCACCATATTCCGCTCTTTTCCGGACCTTACCATGCCAATCCCCGGCTTGCCGGGATAGATGGAGACCGGGAATTATCAGCAGCAGGAACAGCCTATATCGTGGCAAATCAGCTGGGAGACAACCGTGACCTTGCCGGCCTCGTGATAACCGGGATTCTTGGCGACGGACAACAGTTCACCGGAAAGAACCACGATATCTATGATGAAGGGTTTATCAACGGGATTATCACTCAGGAACGAGGCATACGGCTGGCAGGTAGAGACTACTATGAAAAGATGTTCTATGCCGCAGAACCCTTTCTTCCAGGCATTTCAGGAAAGGAACCTGAAGTCTCGCGATTGGTTCACCAGTGTCATGATACACATACAAATCTGCCTGATGAAGAACAGTTAAACTCGTTTATACTATTTGCAGCATCAGTTATCGCTCCTGCTGAAGTATTATGCACCATATACGGAGATACTTACAAGCTCAGTCGTGAAGTCTGTGATGATGCATTCACGTTAACCATGCTCATTGATGCCTGTGGTAAAACCGGCAGGGGAAGTATGGCAGTTGCCACCTGCATGAGAAGTTATCAGGAGACACAGAAAGCCTGGGAGTATGCAAAAAGTCATCGCCTTGCATTAATCAATGAGATGTACCGGTTTATCGGGAGTGTTCACCGCGAAGATATCATCTGTTTCGAGGCAAAAATGCGGGAACAGGTCAGCGATCTTGCAGACTGTATCACCAGATCATATAGACCCGACATTCCTGTCCTTGTTTATCATAAAGATGATGCAACGAATGCATACTTCTCTATGAGATGTCCTGACTCGATAACGTTACGATGTGGCGAGGTCCTGCATGAAATCGCAGGCAGATGTGGTGGATTCGGTGGAGGACATGATACCCGTGGCGGAGCGACGATTGCTTCAGGTCAGATTGATGCATTCATCGATGGGATCAGGGAGACGTGTGCGGTATGATGCAGATACATGGTATTATTATCACCTCACACCGACATTCGGATTGTGTGGCAAGAGCAGTATCAGTAGACAATCTCGTATCAATGCAGACAACATCAGAAGATGGTTGTGTGAAGACCGATATAAAGGGTAATAAAATCCGCTCAATTATCGCCTCAGTGGATGATTATCTGGTTAATCTGACACTAGCGGAGGACTTATGCAGATAAAACTACAACTTGTGGCAGATCTCACATTGAGCAGTGACATCACAAAAGAAGCAGAAGAAACACTCAAAAACGCAGTTATTGAGTCAAACAAAAATCTGTTTTTTAAGGGTGTACCAAAAGATGCAGATCCGTCAGAAGTCGGACAGATAACAGACTGGCAGGTTACAGGAAAGGTACTAACCATCACTATCAAAAGTGGGGGATATACACGGGTGCATGATGCGCTCTTCCGGTTTCGAAAATACCTGGCAGGAACTCTTGGAAAACAGCGTCTTGGAATCAGGACGATTGAGATAACTTCATTTCTCATAACTCTTTGTGGAGAAGACTATTCCAATGCCTCACTACCAAAGCTCCCCTTCTTACAGGTTATTAGTAAGGATGCCAGTCACCTTGAAATCTCACTTCAAATGAGTGCAACCGATTGTGAGAATAAGGTTCCTGATCGGGTTATCAGACTCATTGAGGAGAAGAACGCCCAGGATGAATATGGTGGTAAGACTGAACACTGGGAACTCATCTTTGAGAGTGGGAAGAAAAAACTGTATTCTTCCACCGATCCAACCGAAGAGATGGTGAAGAGAAAGTGGATACAACATGGCCTTTCCCGTGGTCAGTGGTGTCATGGACCCCAGTCGGTACGCCTCTTCCGAGCATTTGAACAGATAGTGCTCGATGAGATTATAAGACCCCTTGGATTCCATGAGATGATCTTTCCAAAAGTCGTCCCCTGGGATGTCTGGAAACGATCTGGACACTGTAAAGGTGTCTATCCTGAGATTTATTATGTCTCAACGCCAAAGAGCCGGGATCCTGCATACTGGGAAGAGGTCATTGACTACTATAAAGTAACCGGTGAAGTTCCCATCGAGATGATTCGTGATAGAATAGACGGCCCTATCGGAGGGTTGTGTTATGCACAATGCCCTCCCTTCTGGCCTTTTATTCAGGGAGAAACACTCTCAAATGAGTGTCTGCCAATCCGTGTCTTTGACAGGAGCGGGACAAGTCACCGGTATGAGAGCGGAGGTATTCATGGCATTGAGCGGGTTGATGAGTTTCACCGGATAGAGATTGTCTGGCTGGGAACGGTGGATCAGACAATAGAGACTGCAGATAAACTTGCTGATGCATATTATCACGTATTTGAAGATATACTGGAGCTCGAGTGGCGTGCTGCCAGGGTAACTCCCTGGTTCATGGCACAGGAAGGTATGCTTGGAACTGCAGAAACAGAAGGGAAGGGTGGAAAACGCATCGGTACAACCGATTATGAAGCTCTGCTCCCGTATAACAATTCCTGGCTTGAGTTCCAGAACGTCTCAATTAACGCTGATAAATATCCCAAGGGATTCAATGTGAAGATACAGAGTGGAGAAGACTGCTGGTCAGGGTGTTCAGGCATCGGACTTGAACGCTGGACCGCATCATTCCTCGCTCAGAAAGGACTTGATTATGATAACTGGCCGGAACAGGTACAGAAACTGGCCGGGAAACCAATAGACGTAATTAAAACATTATGAGGTGAATTATGGCAAGAAAAAAACAGAGTGGACGGAGAGTAGAAGGCTGGAAGGCCAAGACCTGGTATAAAGTGTATACCCCTGAAACCATTGGGAAGGTATACCTTGGTGATACCATTGCCAACGATCCAGAGAAACTGGTCGGGCGGGTAATGAACACTACGCTGGCAGAGATTGCAAACGACTATGCAAAACAGCACATAAAAATGAAATTTTCTGTCACAAAAGTGGCAGGGGATGCAGCATACACCGAGTTCATTGGTCATGAAGTGACCCGTGACTATATGAGATCGCTCATTAAACGCAGAACTTCCCGGATTGATGCACACATTCCGTTTACAACTAAAGACGGGCGTAAAGTGCGACTTACCGTGACCTGCTACACACTTACCCGTGCAAATGAAAGTCAGCAGCACCAGATACGAAAGGTTATGACCGATGAGATCATAAAAGTCGGAACTGAAGGTGATTTAAACCTCCTCGTAAATGGTATTATTTCTGGGGAAATCTCAAAAGAGATATTTAAACTGATAAAAGTTCTCTTCCCGGTCAGAAGAATTGAGATCATCAAGTCAAAGGTTGAGCTCCCTGAAATTTTAGCCTGACTTACCCTTTTTTAATCTACATCTTTCACAGAAGTATCACATACTGACTGTGCTATTCCGGTCTGTTTATGTAAAAAGCATACACAGAATATAGTATAGTATAATCTGGTGATTCTGATGAATGCTGCTGAAATATGTGATATTGATTCTGTAATTTTTATTGAGCCACTGTATGCGGACCTCCCCTATGCCGAGATGGATAACCTGCTCCTGCAGGAAGCTTCTGATACCGCAAAAATTGTGATAGATGAACATGATGATCTGCTTGCAGTAGCGTTTCAGACCGATAAAGGATGGGTTGCAAGTTCATTTCATTTACGAAACCCGTCTATGGAGCTAATTTCGCAGTTAGAAGAGGCTGAGGCAGAGATATACCAGGAAGATCGTGAAACCTGGGAAACTGCAGTAAGGGCTTATTATGCAGAAAGCATGATGGATACCATCTCTCCCGGAATGGAGGAGATGAATCCGGAGCGGGTGCCACTGGTCAGAGATCTCATTACAACATATCTTGGTGATATCAAAGGAGAACAGATACTTGACTGTTGTTGTGGTTCTGGTATTGGTTCACTTGTCATGAGAGAATTAGGAGCTATCCCCCTTGCCTTTGATAATGATCCTGAACTCATCTCCCGTGGTCTGTGTTCTGCCCGTATTCTTCCTGAGCAGGTTGTCTGGATTGATGGAACAGAGCTCTCGCTCTATACCGGGCGATACAGTACTGCAATAGGCCTTATGCTTGGTGAAGTAAATACTCTCAACCGGCATATATGGCAGACAATCATTGATGAGATTATTGCTCTTTCTGATCGCTGTCTTTTGACCGTAGGGACAAAAAATGAAACTGAAATTGTCATTGAATCAGCACAGGCAGCAGGAAAGAAGATTATCGTTGATGAGAATACCCGTGATCCGATCTATGACCGATGGGTCTGCTTCATCACAGATGCCTAATATTTTCTGATATAATTACCCGTGACCAGGGACAATAGATCTTCTCTATAGTACCAAAAGGATATTCAATAGGATGGTAAATCAAGTTCCTTTGCGTAAAATTCCCCTACACTTTGCATGAAATTCAGAACAAAAGCACTGATAAGTCTTATCATAATTATTACATTCATCTTCCTAGTGATAGCAGTCGGTTCATATCTTCTTTTTTCTGCTAATATTCAGTCACTTGAAAGGGATTATGTCTCAACACAGATTGAGAAAAGTCATATTCTGTTTAATGGAATGCAGGATAGGTATACATCAACAGTTCAGGACTGGGGGTGGTGGGACGAGACTTATACCTATATGACAACTTCTGATTCAATACAGCAGGAACAATATATCACACAAAACTTAAATGATGAATCACTTGGAATAATCGGGATTAACATTGTGTTTCTTTTAAGCCCGGATGGAACCCCTGTGCAGATGTTTTTATCAGAAGAAGCAGAGCAGTACTCAGATATTCTCTATGAGAACTTTGTACTGGACCGAAGTTTATCTGCGTTTATCAGGAACCAGGATCTGTCATATTCCCACTCCTGGATATCTCTTATCGGTGATACTCCGGTACTCTTTGTAGAAACAAATATTCTTCAAAGTTCCAATATAGGGCCTTCTG
>CAYRYR010000126.1:0-7351 GCA_964428385.1 uncultured Methanoregulaceae archaeon | reverse complement strand
AGTTCTCAGACATCCATCTGGATGAGGAGGATATAGGTAATGACAAACGTTCCAGAACATTTGTCTTAATATAAGTAGCGCAATCAGCGTCTATACTTTATAATACCCTCCTTTTAACTTCGATTATAAGAATGCGTTATTTCCGGCACTATAATCCGGCTGGTGCATATGGCTGTCAGTTCCCAGACGAAGATGGAATGGTAAAGGTCTCAATTATTTCTTCATACATCCAGGCATAATTCACTAATGCATCACTATCCTGAAAAATTCCTGCGATTATATAAAACATATCAGCATCTGCTAATGTTGTAGTAAACCCCATTTCATGATTCTCTCCCTCTCCTCCCCATGTCGTGAAATACATACTTGACCGGTTCGAGTGTGTATATCTCTCTCCAATTTTTGTGTTAACAAGATCCAGTTTCTCCATATAATGTAATGTTGCCTCTTGCGCTTCTTCTGATGAGAATGGCATGTGAGATGAATTCTCACCAGCAAGGGTAAAAACAAAAATGGGTATATCTGTTGTGGTATCACTATATGCAAATAATGATCTTCCAAAAATGCTGTCAAAATCCGTTATTATAAGGGACCATGTCGGGGGAATACTAATCACATAGCGTGGATCCTTATCAATCATCTTCCAGTTCGTATGATCTGCAGTCACCTGCCCCATCATCAGACATGCGCAAATAAGGAAAGTACAAATTAAAATCTTCATAATTCTTTTCTATTTTGTATCTACAATATAGTTGGGGTCATTACGACATTAGAAACTATATTCAGGCAGTATTCCCATGAACGTATGACTCTAACCGGCGCTTTCATCTCATTTTAAAATGGTAAAGGCAAGAGTAATGCAAGGGAACAATCCAGGTATTATCAGAAGTTCAGTCCAATTTCATTGAGATTTATGTGGATTGATGATAAAGAGTACACTCAATAGTGCAGGTAAACGTATACAGTCAGACGTTCCTGGGAGACGTACAGTAACAGTACTTAAAGCCCCTTTTTCACATCACTATATAAGGGCACACCTACACGCTCATTCACATGATACATAAAATCGCAACCAATAAGACACATCTTATTGTATCAGGTTTTTTTTGAGAAGAAAACGCGATACAGACAGATGAGAATAAAGACTGGTATCTCCATGGATTGATATCACATCTAATACAAAAAGAGATGAAAAAAAAGTTATGTGTTGCTCTCTGCTGCTACTATCGGTCCATCAGTTCCAGTCTCTCTATTGAGTGTGACATATACGTCAAGGGACTGCCCTTTGTTAGGGTAATACTGTATGGGATCGGTCGCCGTCTGGTACCCTTTCTTCATCACCGATAGTGAGGTGTAGGGAGTGCCGGTAAGATATATAGGTACTGATAACCCGCCAGATACGGTCTGACCTTTATAATCATTGTCAAAGAAGACACTTGCATCATTGATATTGCAATGGACAATGAGCCATCCTTCATCTCCCCCAATAACCGTTGGTACAGGTGTTGGACAGGGTGACGGCTGAATTGAGACATACACATTCAATGTCTGACCCTTTGCCGGAACTCCGGGAAGATCATATGTCTTCTCTACTGATTCTGAACAATCCATATATTTTACTGTGTACGTAGTATACGGAGTTGCAGTTGTATATACAGGAACAGCAAGTTCACCATCTGTTATCTGACCTTCAGAGGTCTGATCCAGATATATCTCAACGCCATTCTGAGGGCAATGGAAGACATACCACCCCATATCTCCACCTATTGGGGTCTGGTCGTCTCCATCATCATAATGAACCTGTGATACCACCTGGCCATTAATGACAGTCGTTGAATCGTACTTAGTCTCTGCACAGGAGACAGAGATCCCCATCCCGATGATGCATATAATCATCAGCAATACAATTACTATTCTCATTTGATAACCTTCGTTTATGGCATATTTCATACATCTCCTACACATGAATCGGGTTGTATACGTAGTATGCCTAATCTGTATTGCCAATCATATGCATTGAAGATTGCGAATACTTTTTTTCTGCTATGTGCACCATTCATGAGATCGTAGAGAAATAATGGTAATTCTACCAAAACACATCAAATATGCAAGATGAAGTAATACATACACGAAAATCTGAGATTACCCAACAACCTGCGTTAAACCAATTCGTGTCGTTTACTGATACTGCCATTTTTTATCAGAACTCATTATTACAATGAAAGAAATATATGTCATTCTGACGGTTATCCACGAATCAGAAATGGTATCGAAAAGAACTTAATGGATCGTAGATACTGAGTACAGGTGAAATCTCATATAACGATTTTTGTATTCATGGTAATCATGCTCTTTTTCCTGTGTGGTTTCGCCGTGTCAGAGAATATCTGCGGTAATACAGACTGTTCATCTGAAGAACAATGTTGCGATGGGGAATGCTATCATCCGGTACTCGAACGGTGCGTTTTAGATGAGATTACCAAAGACTACCAGATATGTCAACGCCCCAATACCTCAAGCTGTGATGGAACATGTTATAATCCGGTCAATAATGACTGTGTTGTTGATGAAGTGACCAGTGAAGCAACCATCTGTCCTTCGAATAAAGGAGCATCGTGTAACGGTACATGTTATTCGCCCGTATCACTCTCCTGTGTGAAAGATGATGTATTAGATGCACATATTCTGTGTAAAAAGAATGAACTCAGTCATAATGGAACCTGTTACAAAGCATCAAAATATGATTGCCTGTCAGAGACAGAGGACAGTGATTGTATCCTATGTAAAAGAGGGGAAGGTATATGCAATGGTGAATGTTATGATACGACACATTTTACCTGCATCTCAACCGATGAAGGGGGAAAAGTACTGTGCAAAGCAGGAGAACTCTCCTGTGGTGGTTCATGCTATAATCCGGGATTGTATAGTTGTGTTCAAGATGAGATAACAAAAAAATCAGTAACCTGTAAACAAGGGTATCAAAGCTGTAATGGAACCTGCTACCATCCGGCAAAGTACGATTGTGTATGCAACTCCAAATCAGATACATGTGGGCTTGTTAGTCGCAATGCGCAATAACAAGCGCAATTATAGACTTACCTTCAAACTTACTGGCAGCGTACAAAAGGATAAACCCATTATCCACCTCTTTATCCCCATTTTAATCATGGCCTGCCTGTAATTTATCACAATACAGAATTGAATATCACCAACACATAACAGATATGATACTTTAATGATTCAGCCTGCACCATGGTATGACAAAAACTCTCTTCATGTAGGTAATTGTACGAGAAATTCCCATTTTTTCAGGATCACTTCACTATCCAGGATAATTTAAATTATATCCACGGTACAGATATAATAGAGAAACGCCCGAATTACACCTTATAATCCGTATCGATACTATCATGGTTACCGGGATAGATATCTACAAGCATACATCACGATGAAACATATGAAAGAAATCCTGTTCGCTCTCATCCTCGCCCTTGTACTCAGTTGTCCATCGATGGCATCAGGTGCACCTGATAAAGCCGGATATCCACAAACCCTTAATTTAGAACAGAATTTTTCACAGGACTTTGCCCTTGTTTTTGATCTCATAGAATTATTGCCACTTCTTGGAGTGGATACCACTTATAACAACGGAACCATCTTTGATATGATAGAGGTGTCACTATATTCTATTATAGAAATGCTTGCAAATGGTGAAACAGAAGGTTTTTTTGAGATTCCCCTGATACAAGAGACACTTTCTTACTCAAATATCAGCGCTGATGACATTATCATCTCTCCGGATGAGATTGACGATACGATGCCTGCTATCATTCATTTTCAGGAATATCAGGGAGAATTAAATTAAACCCGATTCAGTTTCGATACAAATCCACTGGTGATAGAAAAAGAAAGGGACCCTCATGTACCGGAAGCCTGAAACAGGATTTTTGCAGTTTTACTGGCAGAAGTCTGATCTGCAGCATCTGTACCATCAATCCCGGTAGAGAGAATCGGTTTTTTTGTTACAAAATAATCGATACCGTTACTGGTGATGATAATAGTGCCATCATTCATCGTCTGGTATATCTGGTGCACACCTGCATCATTGAGCGTTCTCAGTGTTTCAAGGGCAGGGTGGCCGTACGGGTTTCCTTTTCCAACCATGATGACCGCAACATCAGGATTCATTTCCTGTATAAACTCTTCTGAAGTTGCTGCCGCATCGCCATGATCCGATATGGTAAGGATAGTAATGTCGCCTCGCTCATTTCGTAGTATCTGTTGTTCTGCTTCCTTGTCAGCACCACCCATCAGGAGAAATGTTGTGTTTCCATAAGCAAATTTGAGCACCAGGGAATCATGATTCAGATCTCCGGATACCCGAACCGGTGAGAGAACATCTATGGTGATATCCTCGGAAAACGGTATTTCAGATCCTGATAACACTTTTTCATATGGTACACCAGCAACCGTTACCGCCTGTATGAGCGCAGCATGGGCACCATTGCCGTCTTCTTCTCCATTATCAAGATAGCGGTCTGCCGAAAAACGGTTCAGAACAGATGGCATCCCTCCGATATGCGCAGGATCCGGATGGGTTGTAAGAATTGTGTTTATTTTTTCTATTCCCAGACTCTCCAGGTACGAAAGAAGATATTCAGCAGCATTGACCGGGCCTGCATCAACAAGCATGGTAGCATTCCCCTGTTCAATAAAGATTGCATCACCTTCTCCAACATCAATGAAATGTACCGTGAGATCATCTGCAACAACTACACCAGAAAGAATTGTTGTGACTATAAGAAAGAGGCAGAAGAGTGAGATACGAACGGTCTGAACATATGTCATACAGTAGAGATGTCCCTGATAGGAAATAGGAGTATCGGAATCATACATGAGAATAGCATTCTCTTAACCTTGATATTAGTGAGGTTTAAGTTGTTTCATCAAAGTATCCCTATTCTCTCAACAACCCATATCACTCCTGATAAAGAACAATATACCATAAGTGGGAGAGATAACGGCAACGAATGCTAAATGGTCATACAATAACAATGAATATTAATTTCAGCAAAATATTCATGAGAAACAATATTATCAAAATTCCAGATAGAAATCTCAATTGTATTCTCATTGAAATTAAAATATCGAGCGAATACAAAGAGAAAGGAGAGATAAAAACTGAAAGATTCTGCAGCTACAAAAATCATTGGAAAAAAATGATTGGCCAGAATACTAAACCCTTTCCCTGATACAGATGAAATTTACCATCCTTTTCCTAACAATATCACAAAAATCCTCAGAAAATAATTTGAAAATGATTTCAAAATGACCAGGGAAGAGTTTATGAACCTGCTAGAGAAAACAAACCGGGAGTTGGACGAACTCGGCGAGCAGGTGGATGATGAACCTGTCAGTCAGTCAATAAAAAACTCTCCTGCAATGGAGATAACCGATGAGATAAGAGAGCAAATAATATCAAAACTGGACCAACTGAAAATTGAGCGGAAGATGAGTGTGAAGACCATAGCAGATATGATAGGTTACTCAGAGAGTTCTTTTAAGAAAATTAAACAAGGCAGACAGAAAACAATTCTGCAGCATTACTATAACGCTCTGATGAACCTATAACATCTTTTTCTCTGAAATCAGTCAACAACGACATTTACACTCCCATCTTCTCCAACGATGACAGTGAAGATGATCGGTGCTCCTGCCGGGATCCGAATTTCTTCACCGGTGAGTGGGTTTGTTTGGAGCAAAAACGTTTGAAAATGATAGACATAATCACCCGGATTGAATGGTATTTCAAATGGAAATGAGATTGTGTCAAATGCACCATTTGTGACAGTAGCAGTAATTTCACTTAAGGGATTTATTGCGTTTCTCGGAACTAATATGAAGGTTGCATGATCCGGCAATGGCAATCTTCCTTCTTGAGTTAATATTAGTGTAAGGGTGGTTGCACTACCTGGTGACGATCCGGGGGGAATTGTAATCGTGTTTATCACAATATTCAATGGTCTGTTTGGAGTTATTGGATGTTCTGGGTGATCCGGATGATCTGGGTGATCCGGATGTGGATTTGGTGGTGTTGGGAGTGGTACATAGGTGACCAAGGGATTGTCATCATAGACCCCTGATCCTGTAACGACCTCAAACGGAGTATCAGAATAACCGGTTGCAGTTCCTGGTTCATTGTCAGACCATCCGGTGTCGTCTGGATTGCTCCAGTAGTTACCGGCGATAGTTGGGCCCCCCATTACGTTTGTTCCTGCTGTCGGGCCGGATGGATTTGTCCAGATGAAACTACTGGGATCTCCAAAATAAGGATACTCTCCCCCGACATTTTGCTTATTTTTGATTTCATTGTTGTATATATAATTATTTGTTATTTCCACTTCTTCAGTATGTTGTGCCGATATTCTTGGTGATTCAACGATATCTGTTGGTAGAAGCCCAATTCCTACCTCCTTATTACGGACAATATGGTTGCCTGTAATCGAAACATCATTGACATTATCGGATATCATAATTCCATAGTCGTTCTCATTCGCAGTATTACCGATAATAGTGGCGGAATCACCTCCCAAAAGAAGGCCATATTTATTTCTTTTCACGGTATTATCGGTAATGGTTGCAAAATCTCCAATTGATACAATACCGCCCCTTTCAGTATCAGTCACAATGTTGTCTGTTATGGTGACAGAATTACCAAATGATCTGATGCCATCCCCTCCATCGGTGGTAACACTGTTACCTGTTATGATGGCGGAATTACCCTATGATCTAATACCATAGGAATTCCAATCAATAGTATTACCAGTTATGATGGCGGAATTACCCTCTGATCTAATGCCGTCCTGATTATATGTAATCGTGTTACCGGTGATGATTGTAGAGTCCCCAGTTGAATAAATACCATAACCATATAAGCCAGATCCAAATTTTGTTATATCTCCAAAATTTTGTATCGTCACGTATGAGCGGGATGTAACAATACCATCAACAAGACTAACACGGGAGCCCACAACTCCATATGAATTTCCATCCAAAATGACATTTGATGCAGATATTTTTATTGCAAAATTATGGATGTCTTGTGTTCCTGCTGTTGCACCTGAAATGAGATCAGCAGTGAGCTGATATAGATTTGGAGTTTCTGCTGTTCCTTCACCCGTAATTTCAAGAACTCCTCCAGAATAGTCTCCAGATACCCACCTGTATCCATCACTACCTCCATTTACGATTAGAATTGGATCAGGATGCAGAGAAATGCTAACGATCCCCAAAGTCCGAGTCATTGGAGAATCACCCTCTTCTGTTCTTTCTGATATGTCGAGATCACTAA
>CAYRYR010000125.1:0-7363 GCA_964428385.1 uncultured Methanoregulaceae archaeon | reverse complement strand
GATGCAAGACATCAGGCTCAACCTATGAAAATGAGGATCCATTTTCATGACAAATGAATATTTTATATCATTGATAAATCTAAAATTGTAGAATTATAATCACTTGATTATTTTAGAATTGTTTATTTGCTCTCTTCCCTCTGCGGTTTTAATTCCTCCGATTGAACTGATGTAACCCTGGTGATAGTGGTAGATGAGGGTAAAGAGGCAACTGACATCACAATTGTTATAACAACTTGTGACATTCACGGATTTTGCTGTATGTATTCAGTCAAAACAAAACATTTAAGCGACTTTCACAACCACCATATGTACACTCAATGGAGATACCAGGTGAACTGGTCGGAATCATAATCGCAGCAATCGTTTGCTGGATAATATTTGTGACCATTGATATGATTTTTTGTCTCCCCAAAAAGGGAGGAGTCAGCGGCGCCGAAGAGATAGCCCGGCATATTGAACGATCCGGAGGTTCACTATCAGGAGGACGAATGATGGGCAATATCGTCTCCTCTCCTGATGCATCCGGAGGAACACTGCTTGCTGCCTGTGGTGTATATGTAGCCGGACTGACTGGCGGGCTCATCGCTGCAGTCCTTGTGTATATTGGAAACAGAATCTGTCATGACAAAGGGTATGCCGGGACAACCGGTGCCATTGTATCGACAGGTGCGGTGTATGGTCTAAGCCTCGCAGGCATTCCTGCCTCCCTCTCAATTGCAGGTATGGTCATTGCCATTCTTACCATACAGGGATTGAACCATCGCTATGCAAGCCGGTTACTGGGGAGAATCTGGGGGTGGCGCTCCTGACCGATTTGGTAATCCCTCTTGCTGTCTGTGGTCTTGTTGCCCTGTATGGAGCTATCCGTGCGCTTATTGAGCGCGATATCCCATTAAAACTCCTGTACCTGAATGTATTTGGATTTGCGATTTCAGGATCCTTTGTCCTGCTGTTTCCTGATATTCTCACCATCTTCGCTGCTGTTGCTTTTTTTGTCGGAACAACACTGGAAGCTAATATCATTGCAAGTGCCTGTGCCAGGGAATCCATTCCATCAGAGGAGCAGAACCCATGATAACCGATTTGGTAGTGTATCTGTCTTTAATACTGGCAGTATGCGGCGCTGTAGCTACCTGGTTTGAGATAAATCCATATAATAAACTGATAGCGCTCAGTATTCTCATTGGAGGTATCATGCCTCTTATCATAGTATCAGGATACCTTGATGTTGCTATTTTGGTTGCCCTGATAGGACCGATATCAACCGTCATCTTTATCCTGACCATAACCAGGGAGAAAAGAGATGAATTCTGAATTCTATCTTGGCATTGTTCTGATTCTCATCGGTGTCTGTGCAGTTGCTTTTCCGCGTGATAGGCGGTACCTAACGAGGCTTATAAACCTCGAAATATCGGCATTCGGGCTTCTTTTAGTGCTTCTTTCTCTCAACGAGACCATTGCACTTGTGACCTTTATTGCAGTGAATGGAATTTCCACCTTTATCTTTGTGCGAATCATTGAACGGAGGCAGGAATGAGAGGAAAAAATATATTGCGCGAAGGTCATGGGAGCATTATCAGCAGGATATCACGGGCCATATCAGACTTTGACAATCTGGTCCCGGTTTATGCCCTGATGTTAGCAGCAGCTGCCATTATTGGCCTTATCACCCTTCCTGCTCTTACCTATGAACAAAATCAAATCTATCCAAAGACAATCGTGCCAGAAAGCCCGCTCAATCCATATGACCGGGGA
Organism: uncultured Methanoregulaceae archaeon; assembly: GCA_964428385.1. GTDB lineage: Archaea > Halobacteriota > Methanomicrobia > Methanomicrobiales > Methanospirillaceae > JAFGOM01. Next base: position 5,605 of record CAYRYR010000125.1, on the reverse strand, counting down.
GGATCACCATTTACTGCTGGTGAGGTTCATGCGCAATATCCACAGAATGCACCATACCTTGGCTATGTAACCGGGTACTTAACCCCGCTCAGCCGGTTCATTGCTGAGTCGACATACTACATGGGAACAACCATCGTCTCTCACCCTGGTGGTATCATCGATGAGATTCTCTATTACACCAGGGGGCTGGACACCATCGCAGAGACGAGTATCTTATTTGTTGCATTTGCGATTGCTTCATTTCTGTTCCGGAGGCGAAAAGAGTGATAACAGGTGATGCATATCTCGTGGGAACAGGAGTGTTATTCATCGCAGTCATCATCTGCATGATTGCACTAATGCGGGAGAAAGATGACCTTCACCGTCTTATCCTGACCGGCAGCACCGAGGTTATTGCTCTCAGTATCATCGCATTTCTGGCGACTGATCTTGCAGAGGCACTTATTCTTCCCGGGCTTGTTGTCTCGCTTGCAGAACTCGTGGCACTTTCGGAGATATACATCAACAAGGAAGGCCTCCCTCCCGCTCCTGTACAGGAACATACCATAGAAGCATTCTCGTCAGCACCTCCAATCATAGGATGTATTCTTGTCATCTATGGAATAGTGTTATCCGGTTTTACCGGGGGAGCAGTAGCAGGTGTCGGTCTTATCTTTTACTTTATGTGTCTAGGCCATCATGAACAGTTTGAACTGCTCGAGACCGTTAGCGGATATGCCTGGGTATTGTGGGTCCTTGCATTCTTTATCTTTATGATACTCCCCTCATACTGGTTCTTTGCAGTGATGATGGCAGGTACTGCTATCTTTGCCAAGGTACTGATTAAAATGGCACTTATCGGGACGATGAAGCCTTCCGGGACCAGGGAGGATACAGACCATGTTTGATATACCTATCGAAGGGCCGGCTCTCTTTACCCTTGCATTTGGAGATATTGTTGATTATTTCAGTCCGTATACCCTGATACTGTTCATCTTTGCTGCCCTCTTCATCGCTCTTGCCATCCTCTCACGGCCGGAGCAGCATACAGACATTATCTTTGGAACTGACGGAGTATACACAAAAGGAATTCCGGCTGACCAACAAAAGTTCCAGCGATTCATGGCAATTGCCTGCGGGCTTGCGGCAATGGGAGCGGTAGTAAGTGGTGATATCTTTAACTTCTGCATCTTCACCTCAATGGTTGGTCTGACCTGCATCGGTATTGTGGCATCGTCACAGAGCAGACATGTCCTGAATGCAGCCTTTGAGTATGGCATCGTCACCATGATTGCGATGATACCGCTCTTTGGTGGTGCTGCACTAATAGCTGCAACGACCGGGACGCTCTCAATCTGGGAACTTGCAAAAGATACCATCACGGTCCCATTCGCTGCAAAGACATTTCTTCTCCTTGGGGTGATGGGTGAAGGTATGGCGCCGTTTTATGTGGCAAAAGCAGAGATTACGCGGGCACAGGGTGCTCCGTACATTCTGATGATCCATGTCAGTTCACTCCTGATATTTCTCAGAATTATCGAGATAGTCATCACAATATGAGAGGGACGTTACGATGAAGAAACGAACAACTATTCTTATCATGGGCATCTGTCTCATTCTAATCGCACTTGCAGAACTACTGTCAACCAGTGGCCTGTTACCAGTATGGGCAGGATTCATCCTGATAGTTCTTACATTTCCCTGGTTCCTTCTGGCACTAATGCTCTGGTGGAGGGCTCCGGGGGGAGAAAAAGACCTGCCATTTATCGGGTATTAATATGATACAATACATTCTGTTTGCACTCCTGATGGGCCTTCTTTTTCATGGGATTCATAGAAAGATAATTGCACGGATCCAGGGAAGGCCCGGGCCACCAGTCTGGCAGGAGATACTCCATGTGTTGAAGTTTTCATTCAAACAGACCTGGATTCCTGACACGGCAAGTGAAGTGCACTTTGTCGGTGTGGTACTCATATCCATTGCCATCTGGATACTGGCACTTGGTGTTGTTATCTATGAGGGGAGTTTACTCCTCCTCTTTGCCATTTACCTGCTTCACAAGATAGTCGAACACGGAATGGGACTCTCTTCAGGATCACCATATGCCAAGTTCGGAGCAATACGGTCTGTAATATCAGCAGCATCAGAACTCCCTCTCTTTGTGACCATTATACTCATCTACTTCTTTACCGGATCACTCATGCTTAATGACATAGCACAATGGCAGGCGATACATGGACCTCTGCTCATTCCGGCATTTCCTGCAGCAATCGCAATGTATCTTATTATACTCTCAAAGATGCATTATGGACCATTCTCCATTATTGAGGGCAAAGAGATAGTATCAGGAAACCGCACCGAACATTTTGGTATCTGGCGTGCCGGACTTGAAGCGGGATTTGCCATAAAGACGTATGTTCTCTTAAACGCATTTATCCTCATCTTCCTTGGAAGTTTCTCACTACCGATTCTGATAATTCTAATGGTTATCCTTCTTACCAGTCTTTCATTTGTCTGTGCGTACTGCCCGCTTCTCGGACCCTATGATACGGTTACGGTCCAGACACTGATGACCGGAATTCTTCTTGTATATATTATCATTCTGGAGGTGTTATGATGAGTCTGATACAGGCAGGTGGTATCGGAGCGGTTGCGGTCTATGTAACTCTTGCTCTGATTGAGGTGACTGAACATGAGCTTATCCTCCCGGAAAGTGCAGGTATTGTCATCCTGCTCATTGGTTTTGGTCTTCTTATCTATGGCAATACAAAAAAAGAGACTGAAATTGTGGTAAAACGGACAGAGATGCTCCTCCTTCCTGGATGTATTATTCTCTTTGTTCTCTATGCAGCACTTCGAACAGGAGGATTCCTATGAAACCAGATATTCCCCCTGAAAAGGGAGAGGAGACCATCAGGTACCAGTACGATCTGACCAGAATCAAGTATGCTACCATCACCAGCTGGCGACATGATGAAGTGGTACAGGAGATTGCTTCGGACCTTGGATGCAATGTTCAGACGATGCGAAAGATCCTTATGGAAAGGGTTGATATGATTCTGCTTGAATCGGTCGCCCCCCGATATTATACCTATACATCCGGTCAGCATGATAAAAACGGTGATATTGCTTCCATTCTTAAAAAGTACCTGTATACACGGGTCATCCCGCTTGTGAGTGAAGAACAGATGAACCAGATAATCACAGAGGTACAATCCATGATAGATACCGGAACTACACAATATAATGCATATGCAGCCGGAAAGAAGATGAGAGCAGAGGTTATTGGGTTATGAATCTTCTTATGCGTCTTAAAAACGCAGTAAGACAGCGATCCATCCATGTCTGTTTTGTCGATACCGGTTCATGCAATGGGTGTGACATTGAGATTCTTGCTTGTCTTGCTCCCCGGTATGACCTTGAGCAATATGGTATCTATGTTCATAACAACCCGCGTGAAGCTGATGTTCTCCTTGTTGTGGGTGGGGTTACATTCCAGTGGCAGGAGAAACTAAAGATGATATGGGATAAGATTCCGGAACCAAAAGTTGCGATAGCAATAGGGAACTGTGCAATATCTGGTTGTGTCTTTAACAGACGGGGATCTTTAATCGATCCTCCTGCATCCCATATTATTCCGATAGCTGCAGAGGTTCCCGGCTGTCCCCCGCGACCGGATGAGATAATTCGTGCAGTCCTCTCTCTTGTACCTGTTGTATTCAAAAACTGGGAGGAGAAACGTCCATGAAAAAGAGAGTGGATGTCTCAATACCATTAGGTCCGATGCACCCGATACTAAAAGAACCCTGCCGGTTGAAGTGCGAAACCAAAGGAGAACGTGTCATCAGTGTTGAGATGGAACTCGGGTACATGAAAAAAGGCATTGAGCAGATTATGAAGGGCAGACCCTGGCAGGAAGTTATGTTCCTTGCGGAACGGGTCTGTGGAATCTGTTCAGTCATTCATAATATGGTTTTTATCGAGGCAATGGAGCAGCTATCAGAGTTGCAGATACCCGCTAGAGCAGCATACCTGCGTGTCATAGTAAATGAGCTCGACCGGATACAGAGTCATCTCATTGCCAACTTTTCATACTGTTACACAATTGAACATGAGACCCTGGCGATGTATCTCCTTAATATCAGAGAGACCGTAATGGATCTCCTTGAACACATTACCGGTGCACGGGTGACCTGTTCCTATATGATACCCGGCGGTGTACGCTTTGATATATCTGCCGACGATCACAAGATCATCCACACCGGTATCGATACGATAGAAGAGGAGGTTACCCGGTATGCAGGAATGTTTAATACAGGATCACTCATCAGGCTCAGATCCGTTGGTGTTGGCATTCTCACTCCTGAAAATGCCCTTCTCGCTCATGCAGTCGGTCCGAGTGCCCGTGCAAGTACAATTGCATATGATCCAAGAACCGAACACCCAACATATCAGGACCTTGGATTTACCCTGGTAACCCGATCCGGATGTGACAATCACTCGCGAATTATGCTGCGGTTTGACGAAATTTTTCAGAGTATCGGGCTTATCAGAAGAGCGCTTGCAACCCTCCCTGAAGGACTCATCAGGGGAGGAGGAAAATTCACCAAGGGAACGGTGATATACAAAGGAGAGGCTCCCAGAGGCGAGCTCACCTATCAGATAACCGCTGATGAGTATGGCAGAATCGTTGACATTGCAATTCAGACCCCATCCATTATGAACGAAGAAGCATGTGTGCATTACATGATGACTGATGTTACGTCCATTGCAGATGTCACTTCAACCTTTATCAGTTGTGATCCCTGTATTGCCTGTACGGAGCGATAACGATGAGATCGGTCATCCTGTACCTCATGAACATGTGCCGGGTTCGATGGGTGAGGTCATTTTTGCATCCAAAGACTGTTCCACTTGTGACCGGGGAGGGATTTCGTGATTATCCTCACCTGACCGAACATGCCTGCACGCACTGCTTCTCATGCATGATGGTCTGTCCGGCCCCGGGTGCAATTGAGGTTGTACAGGATGGAGAAATCTGGTATCCTGTCATTAAGAAGGGTCACTGTATCAGGTGCGGGCTCTGTGTTGAGATATGTCCTGACTATGTCCTTGATACCGGACATGTCCGTCGTAATACCGGACGTGACGGGACATTTTTTCAGTTTACGTACCACCTTGATGTTGATATCACACGGTGTATGGGTTGTGGCAATTGCAGTGTCTCCTGTCCGGTCAACAAAGAGATAGATCCACAAATTGGTCATTCCGGCTGTACCATCTCTGATGAGGTTATTATGCGGGTTATCGGAGGAAAGGCGAGAATCCTCAATGAAGCAAAATGTACTGGTTGTAAGACCTGTGAGAACGGGTGCCCGAACGGGGCTATCACTGTTGCACGGGTTTTAGAGGCAAAGCAGGTACAATAATCAGTGAGAAGAATATGGAAGCAGAAATAGTAAAAGTGCCATTTATCCGGCTTTTTTTGTATTATATAAAGGGATTTTACAGAGAGGCAGCTCTCCTCGTTATGCTCGCCATCATTATCGGATGTATCGAGACCTTTAATATATCACTTATCTATCCGATGATATCGACTGGTTTTCGCATTGAACAGGATTCATT
>CAYRYR010000124.1:0-7572 GCA_964428385.1 uncultured Methanoregulaceae archaeon | reverse complement strand
TTGCCTACACATCAGGCATATCGTTCTAAGTGAACCCAAGATAACTCTCTTTTTTTGAGAGTAACTTTCTTTTTTGTGTTGTTTCATCTCTTTTTGTTTGTTATAATTTCTCGTGAGATTTAGTAGTATCATGTGAATTATAAGTACCTTGTAAGATTTTTTTAGTAGATTCAAATGCTTTTTCAGGAAACAGTAACACGATATTCCTAACCAGTTCTATATGATTGGTACAATGATATCTTCTTAATTCAGAAACGAATACGAATGTGAGATTTTTATCTCATAATCATCGAGAAGAGGTTAAAAAATCCGGACTGTAGTCTATACGACTTCAAACCAGAACGGTGGTCTGATATCATACTACCATAAAGAAACGGGTGTGCTATTGGAAAGAGGATTGATATAACACACAAACACTTCCTGGTATTGTGTGCGGTACAAGTAAACAAATGCAATTTTCTATCAGTTCTTATCCATGGTATCTTCCGGGTACTGTCCCATGTTGAAGATACAACTGACAAGCTAGACAGCCTGTACTGAATCCTAAAACCGATAGGTACCGAATTCAATAAAACAAAAAAAAAGATTAGATGTATGGGTTTCGAAGTCCTTTGCCAACACCAAATGTTGCACGGCCTTCGAGGGTCTTTTTGTTCTTGTCGATCTTCTCTTTAGCGAGTTTCTCAACAAGAGAGAGACCAGGCTTGACAGATGCCATGTCTTTGGTCTCAAAGACTTGAGCTTCCATCGCTTTTGCCCAGATACCATCACCTTTTGCGGTTCTGACAAAGACAGTGCTCCATCCGTCAGGACTGCCGACAGATCCGGTTGAGATGTCTGCAAGGTTTGCGACATAGTCAAGACAGACATGACAGCCAGGCTGTTCATACTTGTGTGTAGCTTTCAGTGGAATCTGTGAGACAGCTCCACGGCTTGTGTATGCCCAGAACTTACCCTTGCCGATATCGACCTTTGCGAGTGACTGGATGGCCACATTGCAGTGATCCTCGACAATCTGTTTCATACCCTGATATGGGAAGTTTTCCATACAGAAAATACCCATTGCAAGAGCAATCTTGTCGGTTACATCACGGAAACCGACTGGATAGAGTTGTGCTTTTCTAAGTGCCTGCATTTGACAGGGAGTTCCGACAATACCAACCTTATCAAGACCGTAACTACGGGTTGCTTCCTTGATAACAGACATGTTGGGGCAGATATTATACTTAGTTCCCTGTGCAGCCATGAGCTCATCTACCGTAGTTGCAATAGTTGGCTCCGGCTTCCAGGCGACTTCCCCAGGTCCTGCAACAATTGCACCATCAATGATTCCCTCTTCAAGAGCGAACTTAAACATTGCGGTGACAATTCCGCCATCCTGGGCACTTTTCCGAATTTCTGCATCTGCTGAGCGTGCTGAGCAGACTGCTTTATAGTTACCTAGAACCATATTTCTTGCCTCCTCATACACTCATCGCAGCATCAATTGCACCAAGGATACTCTCAAATTTGGATGTAAGATCCATAGAGAAGAAGCTCCGTGGGCAGGCCGTGTAACATGAACCACATTTGATGCACATGTCACGGTCAATGTTTGGCTTTCCGTACTCCATCGTGATTGCCTTAACTGGACAGGATGCGGCACAGGTACCACATCCCATGCACAGGCCCTGGTTGATGACATCATACATCAGGTCACAGCCACAGGCATCACTGCTGCGGTTAGCATCACTGCCTCTCTTTGCCAGTGCCATGAGTGGTTTGAGATACTCCCCGGCAAGAGCCTTCTGATCAGCGTTGCCTTTCAGGAGTAGGTATGCCATGACACACACATTCCTGATAGACTCTGGTGATGGTGGACAGCATGGTAGATACACATCCACATCAATCAGGTCACCAATTGGAACAAAGCTCTCATGTCCGACCTGGTTCCATTGTCCACCACGACTGAATCGGGTTATGTTTCCGTATGCTGCACACCCACCAAGGGCTACAACTATCGTTGCGTTTTCACGAGTTTTCTTAATATCCTCTACTGAGTGGGGGTCATTAATACAGACCGACCCCTCAACGAGGGCTACATCCATCTTAGGGATTTCCCTGACGTCAGCGAGAGTTAGACAATATACAAGATCTGCGTAATTGTCAAGGATGGTGAATAGTCCCTCGTAGTTGTCTGCGAGAGAGACAAGACATCCTGTACATCCGCTCATATGTACATGTCCAACGGTAATCTTATCAGCCACAGGTTTTTCCTCCTTAACTGTTTTAACTTTCTTAATTTCTTTCTTCTTCGGAGTTTCAGTTACTGCAGGGGATGGTTGAGATCCCTTCTTCTCTTTCGTTCCGAAGATCTTTGAAAGCAGTTCCTTCAGTCCCATGTTGCACCCCGAGTATATCCAGAATGGTCTGGATAGTCTTCGGAATTGCAGCTTGAACCTCATCAGAGAGCCCGATCTCAAAATCGGGTTCAGTCACGCGCTTTGGTTGACATCCAATGATTGTGATATCAATTCTGTCTTTTAGCATATGGAGTGGTTCAGTAAGTCCCCATGAATGTGGATCCCGGTATGTTCCAGGGGGTAGATCATTGACACTGAGCCGTGCAAGCTGGCCTGGTTCACCGCCAAAATCCGCAATATCAATTAAAATGATCTTTTTTACCGGTTCATCTGACTGTGCCATCAGAGTAAAAAGAAAATGTGGACCACCAAGACCAGCATCTATCACTTTTACGTTGTCAGGAAGTTTGTATTTTTTCAGTTCTTCAACAACTTCCGGACCAAATCCGTCATCGGCAAAGAGGGGATTTCCACAGCCAAATATCACAATCTCTTCAAACAACATAGTAATGCGTAACCTTATTAAATGAGTTTATCAGCTACAATTCTTTTGTTTTCATCCACTACGAGCATATGGGTTGCACAGGACACACATGGATCATATGCACGCATAATGACCTCTGCAAGTTGCCATGGTGCTCCTTCAAGTGCACGACTGCAGGTTGGGAAGTTCCAGGTGGTTGGGACGAGCAGGGTATAGTCAATAACCTTACCATCCTTTACCTTTGCTAGGTGTACATCTGTTCCACGAGGTGCCTCGTTTGAGTTCCATCCAAGAACCGTACCATCTCCCTGTGGAATCTGGTCGGCTATAACTGCACCCTTGCAGTTCAGTGCATCAGCAGCTTCAATCATGCTGTACAGACAGTCTGGTAATTCCATCTGCCGTGCAATCTGCAGACCCATTGCTCCTTTCTTGTCATAGTTTTTATATTTAACAAGACGTGCACGTGGACCGGTTTCAACTGGGCATCCGTCATAGAGTGGCACTGAAGTGCATGCTTCCATTGCAGGAAATGCCTTTCCGCCAACTGGTGTTGAACCACCAATTGGGTAGTTAGGATCAGTATCGGTGACTTCAAGTTCCTCGTTCATGTACCAGTTGTATGGTGAGACATCAGTCCAGCGGTTAGGATCCCAATCTGGATTCTCATCAAGGTTTGATGAACAGAAAACCGGATCTGTTGACATGTATCCCTGGTCATGGAAACCAAGAGTGTCAGGGACTGGAACTTCGGTCTTTCCAATTGTGACGGTGTCACGATTCTGGAAGTTCTTAAAGACCGCAATCATGAAGTCCATATGAGCAATTGCAAGAGGAAGTGCTTCCTGAGCAAGATCATATACTTTTTTCTTTGCCTGTGGGGAAATGTTTGTATGCATACCTCCCACACGTGGGTTACTTGGGTGTATTGCTTCTCCACCCACAATCTCACCAACAGTCTGACCGACTTCACGAAGCTTCTGAATCCGCTTTGCAACGGTCCGTACTGGTTCTTCTGGTGTGAATGGATTAATTTTTACATCTGTTCCTGGAAGATACATGTCAGGAAGTGAAAGGATGTTGTGAAGTGCATGAGAATGTAATCTGTTTGCACATTGTAAGATAACACGGAGCAGATAAGCATCGTGCGTAATCTCACATCCAATAGCTCCTTCCATAGCGCCGACTCCTGCGAGTGTGTGTGCTATCGGACAGATACCACATACTCGTGAGGAGATCTTTGGTGCCTGGTGCATTGACTTTCCAAGAGCAAGCTTCTCAATGCCACGTACCGGGGTGAGGCTGAGCCAATCTCCACGCTCAATAATACCTTCATCATTGGTTTTCATGACGATCTTGGTATGTCCCTCATGCCTGGTTGTTGGGGAAACTTCTACTACTTTCGACAAAACTATCGCCTCTAGTTTATATTGTGTTGTTCGAAAAGCTGTACTTGTAATTACCTAAGGGCCCTCAGGTTGACCTGAGAGTTAATGACCGTACCTCTGTACGTCAAAAGGTAATTTGAGAGCAGTGTAATTATATCTTGTCATTTTGCTGTCAATTAATCAGTTTTCTTAAAAAGGTATTATCACAATTTTTATGGCTTTTACCAATTATTAATATAATAAAATAAGAAAAAATAAAAATAATTCTTAATTAGTATTATAAAATTAATATTTTTTTTACTATAAATGAATAGGATGCGATATTTTTTGAATAACAATCTGATATGCAATATATGATGAAAATTTATCATAAAAATTCTAATTTTTAAAAAAATAACAAGTATCACATTTAACTAATTTACTATCTGGCTCAGGTAAAAAAAACATCACACTAAAAACTGTAAAAATCAGATAAATTGACAATTTCAATGTATATCAATCAGATATGGTAATTTGCGCTCATGAGGTCTGGAAAACACCATCACACTTGTGAATGCTCAAATTGGGTGATAGTGTGTTACTTATATCGATAGATCTCTTTTTGAGACGTCAGACTAATAGCCAAAACCAAAAATAGCAACGTGCTTTATGATGTACAATCATGAAGCATATATCAGGAAAAATCTCCGTTTATCTCATCAGACAGTTCTGCCAGTGTTGCCTGACGTTCAGCAAAGGCATCATGCTGGTGGATACTCTCTTCATTGTCCTGTGCTATGGTTACCAGTGAGTCACCAGGAAGATCCATAAACTCAGCATGGACTCTTCGTGCCATCTCTCTGACACAATCCTCTACAAAACGGGGATTCTTATGAGCAGTGAGGACAACATGGCCTTCATCACCCCGTTTTAAGAGCTCATATATGGGAGTACTCATTGATTCCTTAATAATCTGGATGAGACGTTCCAGTTTTAAGTGCTGGTCATCATCGGTCTCAATCGAGAGAAATCCCCTGCCCCGCTGATTATGGGTTGCCATCGGAACTTCGTTAAAGAACGCTTCAATCGTCTCATCATCAATATTAAGATTCTGCATCACGTACCGTGCCCGTTCCTTCATAATATTCTGGGCACAGGGACATGCAGTCATCCCGGTAACTTCAGCTCCGATACTTTTTCTGACAATAGGATCCCTGAATGTTCGCTTTGCAATAGCACTTGCATATACTTTGATAACTTCCTGACAGCTGGTACTGGTAACCGGAGTCTCCTGGTTTACCATGAACTGACTCCTCATCTGCACCTCGGTCCGGTCAGCGTACTCATGTTTGACAAGTAGTTTTCGTGCGACCATACTACAGAGATGTTCAATCTCTTTTACATCTCCCTCAATTGCCTGTTGAAGTACTTCATCAATAACTTCAAAGTTACGGGAAAGATTTGCACCTTTCAGGCTTCCTGGTAGATCGACAAAGATATCAAAGGTAGATATGAAAATAACTGGTCGTTTTGTGTCTCGTTTCACTTCCACCAGTTTTTTGACATTTTTCACCCCGACCCGGGTAAGATTAATGCGTACGTCCGGAATTGTAGACTGGACGTCAGGTAGTTCTTTGACAAATGCCCCTTCTGTATGTTGTGTAATGATGTATCACTCCTTTCTTATATTGGGATGATATTATCGGTATCCCTCCTCTGTTACATAAGATGGTATATATTCTCTCTGTTTTCCTCTGCCAATCGACATGATTTTGACCTTATTTTTTTTCATGAAACCAGATGGTAACAATATCATATACACGAAAAACCAGCTGGACGAATGAGAGCCATATGCAAAGAATAGAGGGATACATGTGTTTCTTGTTTCAGTGCATCCTATACTCTGGTATAATAATTGCCTTTTCGCAGTTATGTCTATTTTTCAAGAGATATTATCTAGGTATCTTATAATTACTTGATTATTTTCGAGTTATTATTCCGCCCTTTGCGGTTTGAATTCCTCTGATTGAACTGATTTAAACGCAGAGGTACAAGAGAGACAGTTTCAACCTCAATACCATTCCTTCTAGTGACTCAGAAATCATAATTTCAAGCGGGTACCCATACCACTCTCCCTGAGGTGAACCACTCCGATATGTTGTGCCCTGTGTGCGTAGAACACATCTTACTTGAGGCCCCGGCAAAACCGGCAGCTCCTAGGTCGCGACAGGAGAGGACTTTTCCTGTATTGGTTATGGCTCTCCATTCCGACTGCAAGTGCAATATCCTCTGAATACGCGACAATTGCAGCATCATCCCCGGGTCCCTGGAGAACCGTCTCTCCTTGTGTCGGAAATGTTATGAGTAGATGACGAGTTGACGGGTAACTGCAGTGTTTCTCCATATATTCTCAAAACATGCAAGTTCAGGATCAGTAGGTTCTCGATTGAGCACCTGAATTATTCTCTCATGATCCCCGGGCAAACCATAGTCCATACCGGGTGCGCTCGTTCCTAATGATAGTAGTGCAATGAAAAAACGTTCTGAAATTGCTGATGTGATACATAAGCCCTTTTAAATGTGCACGAAAAACAGCACAACGACGCGGATGTCGTAATTGCAACATTTGATTCCCTTTTCATCAATCTAGCCTGAAATAAAAGTCATAGAGAAAGAACTGGTGATGCAAAAAAAATAGGTTTAGCGCCTGTCAGTTCATAACCCCCTATTCAAATCTTTTATTGTCCATATTGGTCTGGAACTGTATCGTGAACTTTTCATATACCCGGGGTCAATGGGACTGGGTATAAGTATGAGGATCACAAGGTTAGATGGTCACTGAATCTGAAGATATAAGAACCAGATAAGCATCTGGGTAAGACTGCATAGAGTGAATCTGACTATTGTTATGAAACCTCTCCCTCATACAATGCTATATGATGAATCTATTGTATGATAGATACATTGCAACGTACTTCTTTTGTAATTCCAAAACAATAATGACTGATTATCAGAAAATCCTCCCATAAATTGTTGGATAGAGACTAAACTATAAGATCCGTTTTTTTAAAAAACATGCCTGTACCTGACTCAAAAGAGATATTTTTATAAAAACACTCATTTGTTTTCTGACTGGGGCAGCCTTTTACCCTCTCCTGATGATATATAGAGTATCTATGGTTGAGTCATATGAAGCGCTTCTTCATAAAGCATACGAGCAGGTAACCGAACCGACTGAGGAGACCAGCCGGTGGACCTATCCTGATCCCAGTGTGACGCTTGAGGGGAAGACAACAATTCTTGATAATTTCACTGATCTCATCAATGCATTCAGAAGGGATCCTGAACACCTGATGAAATATATTCTTGGAGAACTGGG